>DASSFZ010000370.1:0-13073 GCA_035693785.1 Anaerolineae bacterium
CCACCTTTCTGGGCCTGCTCAGGCCGCTGCTCATCGCCGCTGCAATCGCGCTCGTCATCGCCTCGATCCTGGCCGTGATCGTCGCCCGCTCGATCGCCTGGCCCATCCAGCACGTCGCTTCGGCGGCGAACGCGATCGCGTCCGGCGACCTGGCGCAAAAGGCGCCGGTCGAAGGCCCGCACGAGGTGCGGGAGCTGGCGACGAGTTTTAACGCGATGGCCGACCGCGTGCGCGCCTCGCAGCAAAGCCAGCGCGACTTCCTGGCGAACGTATCGCACGAGCTGAAGACGCCGCTGACGAGCATTCGTGGCTTCGCGCAGGCGATCGCCGACGGCGCAGCGGGCGATGGCGAATCGCTCCGCAAGAGCGCGTCGATCATCCGCGAGGAATCGGAGCGCATGGCGCGCATGGTCGGCGATCTGCTCGACCTGGCGCGCATCGAGACCGGCCAGTTGGCCATGCTGCGCCTGCCGCTTCAGGTGGGCGACGTGCTGCGCAGTTGCATCGAGAGGCAGTCGCTCCGGGCGCAGAGCGCGAGCGTCAGCCTGGCGCTCGACACGCCGGGCGACCTGCCGGTCATTCACGGCGACGGCGACCGCCTGGCCCAGGTGTTCAACAACCTGATCGACAACGCCTTGAAGCATACACCGCCGGGAGGGAAGGTCGCCGTAACGGCGCGGGCGATGACCGGGTCGTCGGTGGCACGCAGAGGCAAGCCGTGGCCGGGCGCGGTCGAGGTGAGCGTGGCGGACAGCGGGCCGGGCATCCCGGCCGAGGACTTGTCGCGCATCTTCGAGCGTTTCTACCAGGTTGAGAAATCCCGCGCCCGATCTGCGTCGGGTGGCAGCCTGGGATTGGGATTGGCTATCGCCAGGGAGATCGTGACCGCGCACGGCGGATCGATCCACGCGGAGAGCGTCACCGGCCTGGGCAGCAAGTTCGTCGTGCGGCTGCCCACCGAGCCGTCCCTGCCCCTTCCACGCACCCCTTGACGCGCCTTTTGCACGCGATATAATTCTGTCAGTCCGGACGAAAGCGAGTCAAAATGAGAGTCGGCGCCGAGATTCTCTTTCCGCCTTATGCAATACCGTATCTTTTAGACCTGCGCGGCCCGAAGTGGCGGCAGCTCATCGAGCACGTCCTACGGCTGAAGGAAGACCATCCCGAGGCGCTTGCCTTTTCGTGGATGATGATGCGGCTGGACGGCTGCCGCACCTGTGAGGTCGATTCGTTCAAGGCGATGCAAGGCTGCGTTGCGTGCGCCGTGCAGACCGTTCGCCGTTTCAAGGGAAGTGACGCCGAGCTGCTCAAGTTGTACGACGAAGCGTTGAGGGAGGTGCAGGCCTACCTGTCCGAGCGGCGGAAGGCGGAACGACGCGCCAAGCCGATCGCCAGGGTGGCCGCCGGCGTGCCCCTCGTGCGAGGTTGACACCTGTCCAGGTTGTGGTAAACTGCGGGCCTCAAACTGAATAGCACACTGCGCTCATCCAGAGAGGCGGAGGGACCGGCCCTGTGAAGCCTCGGCAACCAGTCTGGGGTTAGAGTGCGGAGTTAGAGTCTGGACGCTAACTCTCAACTCTAACTCTAACTCCAAGCAAGGTGCCAATTCCGGCAGAAGCAAATTCTGGGAGATGAGAGCAAGCGCTCGCATGCCGACTTGCCTCTTCAACCCGAAGGGGCTTTTTGTTGCCGTTTAGAGATTGGAGATTAGAGGTTAGAGGTTGGAAGTTGGAGGCATTAGTCTCACAGCCTCATACGTCGAAAGCGGAGAGCAACCTTGAAAGTGCACCCTCACACTCAGCGGCGCTACCTCGATGCGCTTGCCGATCACGTCGTCGTGTTCGACGGCGCGATGGGCACGAGCATCCAGGCGTGCCGTCTCGGCCCGGCCGACTTTGGCGGCGAGTCGCTCAACGGCTGCAACGATTACCTGGTGATCAGCAGACCTGAAGTGATCGAAGGCATCCACGCGTCTTTCCTGGCCGTCGGCTGCGAGGCGATCGAGACTGACACCTTCCGCGCGAACCGGATCACGATGCGCGAGTACGGTCTGCAGGATCGCATCGTCGAGATCAACCGGGCGGCGGCAGTGCTGGCGCGCCATGTCGCCGATCGCTTCGAGGCGGAAACGGGCGTGCCGCGTTACGTTGCCGGCTCGATTGGCCCGTCGGGCATGCTGCCCTCGTCGGGCGATCCGGCGCTGGGCCGCATCACGTTCCAGGAGCTGGTCGACGTGTTCCGCGAGCAGTCGCTCGGGCTGATTCAGGGCGGCTGCGACTTGCTGCTGATCGAGACGCAGCAGGACATCCTTGAAACGAAGGCCGCCGTGCACGGCGCGTGGCGCGCGTTCGAGGAAACCGGCGTCCGCATCCCCTTGCAGGTGCAGATCACGCTCGACACGACAGGCCGCATGCTGCTCGGCACCGACATCGCCGCCGCGTTGACGACGCTCGAATGCCTGCCCGTCGTGGATGTGATCGGCCTAAACTGCTCGACCGGCCCGGACTACATGCGCGAGCCGGTGCGCTACCTGGCGGCGCACGCGCGCAAGCCGATCTCGGTCATCCCCAACGCCGGCTTGCCGCTCAACGTCGACGGGGACGCCGTGTATCCCATGAAACCCGTGCCGCTGGCCGAGACGCTGGCCGAGTTCGTGACGGAATTGGGCGTGAACGCGGTTGGAGGCTGCTGCGGCACGACACCCGAGCACCTCAAGGAAGTCATCGATCGCGTGCGCGGCCTCAAGCCGAAGAAGACATTAACCGCGGAGAGCGCCATGGACGCAGCGAGCTTCCAAAGCATCTCTGCGCCCTCTGCGGTGAGCGGTGCGCCGATGATCTCGTCGGCGATGCGCGCGATTCCGCTGCGCCAGGACCCGCCGCCGATGATCGTCGGCGAGCGCGTCAACTCACAGGGCAGTCGCAAAGTCAAGCGCCTGCTTCTAGCCGACGACTACGACGGTATCCTCGAGGTTGCGCGCGAGCAGGTCGAGGGCGGCGCGCACGCGCTCGACGTGTGTGTGGCCTTGACCGAGCGCGCGGACGAAGCCGACCAGATGCGCCGCGTCGTCAAGAAGCTGCAAATGAGCGTCGAGGCGCCCTTGATGATCGACTCGACCGAGGCCGACGTCGTCCAGGTCGCGCTGGAGACGAATCCGGGACGTTCCATCATCAACTCGATCAACCTCGAAAACGGCCGCAAGCGGTGTGACGCTGTCCTGCCGCTCGCCGTCGCGCACGGCGCGGCTGTCATCGCGCTGACGATCGACGAGCGCGGCATGGCCAAGACCGCCAGCGCCAAGCTCGACGTGGCGAAGCGCATCTACGACATCGCCTGCGACGAGTACGGCCTGCCCGCCGACGCGCTGATCTTCGATACACTGACGTTCACGCTGGCGACCGGCGATCCAGAGATGGCCGGATCGGCGGTCGAGACGATCGAGGGCATCCGCATGATCAAGGCCGAGCTGCCTGGCGTGCTATGCTCGCTCGGCGTGAGCAATGTGTCGTTCGGGCTTGCGCCTGCCGCGCGCGCCGCGCTGAACAGCGTGTTCCTGTACCATTGCGTGCGGGCCGGTCTCGACATGGCGCTCGTGCACCCGAAGGATATCACGCCCTACATCGAGATCGATGCTGACGTGCGGGCGTTGTGCGACGATCTGATCTTCAACCGCACACTCGACGCGCTGGCGAAGCTGATTCATCACTTTGAGAGCGCCGGCGTGGCCGAGGCGGGCAAGGCTGTCGAAGATCCGACCGAAGGCATGACGCCGGAGCAGAAGATCCACTGGATGATCCTGCATCGCAAGAGGGACGGTATCGAGCCGCTCATCGACGCGTCGATTGTGGCGCACGGCCTTGCCGAAAGCAAGACACCCAACGACGGCGCGATCTGGACGCTGAACAATGTTCTACTGCCGGCGATGAAAGAGGTCGGCGACCGTTTCGGCGCCGGCGAGCTGATCCTACCGTTCGTCCTGCAATCGGCAGAGGTGATGAAGAAGGCGGTCGCCCATCTCGAGCAGTATCTCGACCGGAAAGAGGGCGCGGCGAAGGGCAAGGTCGTGCTGGCCACGGTGTACGGCGATGTGCACGACATCGGCAAGAGCCTCGTCAACACGATCCTGACTAACAACGGCTTCACCGTGTTCGACCTGGGCAAGCAGGTGCCGGCCAACGTGATCATCGACAAGGCGATCGAAGTCGAGGCCACGGCGATCGGCCTGAGCGCGCTGCTCGTATCCACGTCGAAGCAAATGCCGCTGATCGTCAACGAGCTGCACAGGCGCGGCCTGGCGTTCCCCGTGCTCATCGGCGGTGCGGCGATCAATCGTAAGTTCGGCCGCAGAATCCTGTTCGCCGAGTCGGGGCAGCCGTACACGCCGGGCGTGTTCTACTGCAAAGACGCGTTCGAGGGCCTGGAGACGATGGAGAAGCTGATCGACCCCAACGAGCGCGGCGACTTCGTGGGGCGGATAATCGCGGAGGCGAGGGCGGAAGTCGAGAATCAGAGATTGGAGATTAGAGATTCAGGCCCCAGTCTCCAATCTCGTATCTCTACTGTTCCGCGTTTGCCGGCGAAGGAAATACCCATGCCGCCGTTCTGGGGCGCACGTGTCATTCGCCAAATGCCGCTCGAGATCGTGCTGCAGTTTCTCGACCTGGACGAGCTGTATCGTCTGCAGTGGGGCGCGAAAAACGCGCATGGTGAAGACTGGACAAGGCTGAAGGCCGAGTTCGATGCACGGTTGGATCGCATGAGGCGTGAAGCGCTGAAGCTGAAGGTCCTCGAGCCGCGCGCCGTGTACGGCTACTACCCGGCGCAGTCCGATGGCGACTCGCTCATCATTTACGACCCCGGCCCATGGATGAATCATCCGGGTGGCAACGGGAAGAAGCCTCTCCGCGAGATCGCCCGGTTCACCTTCCCGCGCCAGCCCGATCGCGATCGGTTGTGCCTATCCGACTACTTCGCGCCGGCTGACTCAGGCGTCGTCGACGTGGCGGCGCTGCAAGTCGTGACCGTCGGCCCGAAAGCGGAGCAGCGCTTCGCAGAGCTTCAAGGCCGAGGCGATTACAGCGAGGCGTACTTCACACACGGCCTGTCGGTCGAAGCGGCGGAGGCGACGGCCGAATACGTGCATCGCCACATCCGGCGAGAACTGGGCATTGACGCGAAGCGCGGCAAGCGTTACTCGTGGGGCTACCCGGCCTGCCCGGACCTCGGGGATCACGTCAAGGTGTTCGAGCTTCTGCCTGCCGAAAAGGAGCTTGGCATGCAGTTGACGGCGGCGTACCAGCTTGTGCCCGAGCATTCGACGGCGGCGATCGTCGTGCACCACCCGGCGGCCAGGTACTACTCGGTGGGGGTGAGCCGGGTGGAGCAACTCATGGCAAATTAGATGTATAATATATACATCTGATTTCGGAGTGTTGCTATGCGCGAAAACATGGTGAGGACTCAAGTATATCTGCCGCGTAAGATCTACGACGAGCTACAGGCACGGGCCGAGAAACAGGGTTTGACGCTGGCGGTGCAGATCCGCGAAGCGCTGGAGGATTATATAGGGCGTGTAGAGGCCGAAGCCGACGACGGGATTCTGCATGCAGACGATCCGATCTTTCAGTTGATCGGAGCAGCCTCAAGCCGGGAGGGAGACCTGTCTGTCAATCACGACCACTACCTTTATGGATGGCCTAAGCGCGAATTGATAGACGAGCCTGCCGAAGTCCGGGTGAAAGAACGCCGCTCGCGTTATCAAACACCCCGCAAGAAGTCTCCCAGCCGGCGGCGAAGAAAATGATCCTGTTTGGAGACAGTTCAGGCTGGGTAGCCGCATATGATGAGCGCGATAAGTATCACGCCGCCGCAAAGCAGATTATCTACGATCTATCTGGCCAGAAAGTGACTTTCGTCGTAACTGACTATGTGGTGGCCGAGTCAATCACGTTGATGCGATCCCGATTAGGACATGCGCGAGCCGTTGCATTCGGCGACTGGTTGTTACAGTCGCCGCGCGTCAGGCTGATCAGGCTGGATCTCGATCTGTGGAACGAAGCGTGGCGGTTTTTCAAGATGTACGACGATAAGGATTTCTCCTTCACCGATTGCGCCAGTTTTGTCGTCATGCGCCGCGAACGGCTGCGTGATGCCTTCACATTCGATCGCCATTTCGAGCAGGCCGGCTTTCGTCTTTGGCCGCGCTAGAGGATTCACCTATGCCCACGACTCTCGTCATGGAAACGTTTTCCAGCCGCGCCCTGGCCAATAACCCGTTGGGAGACCCGGCGACTCGCAAATTGCCCGTCATCCTGCCGCCGGATTACGAGACGAGCGGCAAGCGTTACCCGGTCATCTACGGCCTGACTGGCTTTACCGGCAGCGGCCCCATGCTGCTGAACGTCACCGCCTGGCAGCCGAACCTGCAGGAGCGCATCGACACCCTGATGGCCGACGGGCGCCTGCCGCCCGCGATCTTCGCCTTGCCCGACTGCTTCACACGCTACGGCGGCAGCCAGTACATTAACTCGACGGCGATCGGACGCTACGAGGACTATCTCATCGAAGAGATCGTCCCGTTCGTCGATTCGAAATATCGCACGATCGCCGCGCCAGAGGGCCGAGGTTTGTTCGGCAAGTCGAGCGGCGGCTACGGCGCGATCGTGCTGGGCATGCGCCATCCCGACGTGTTCGGCGCGCTCGCCTGCCACAGCGGCGACATGTACTTCGAGATGTGCTACAAGCCGGACTTCCCCAAGTTCATCAACGCCGTGCTCAAGGCGGGCGGGTTGGAGAAGTGGTGGGCCGAGTTTGAAAAGAAGGTCAAGAAGGAGCGGCAGGACTTCGAGGCGGTGAACATCCTGGCGATGGCGGCTGCCTACTCGCCCGATCCCGACCGGAAGCCGCTGCCCGTCGACTTCCCGTTCGATATGTACACCGGCGAGCTGCGGCCCGACGTGTGGCAGCGCTGGCTGGATCACGATCCGGTGTACCTGGCCCGGCGCTATGCCGACAACTTGAAGAAGCTGCGCCTGCTGTACCTCGACTGCGGCACGCGGGACAATTTCAACCTGCATTTCGGCGCCCGCATCCTCGTCGAGCGCCTGAAGTCCCTGGGCGTGCCGCACGAGCACGAAGAGTTCGACGACGACCACATGAACATCGCGTATCGTTACGACGTGTCGCTGCCGAAGCTCGGCCGTGCGCTCGACCCGGCGACCTGAATCGTGAAGCGTGATGCGTGATGCGTGAAGCTTGATGAGTGACAAGATGTGATAAGCCATATGCGATACGCGATAAGCGATATGCCATAAGCCATCTGCTATCAGCGATCCGCCATCAGCCAAGGGGAGAACATGCCTCGCTTCGACGCAAACTACGTCCCGAAGTCTACTCTGACCATCTTCGCCCATCCCGACGATGCCGAGTTCGGCGTCGCCGGGACGCTTGCCCGCTGGGCGAAGGCCGGCTGCGAGATCACGCTCGTGCTATGCACCAGCGGCAACGTCGGCACGCACGACGGCAAGTACACGCGCGAGTCGCTGGCCGAGACGCGCAAGAAGGAGCAGAAAGCTGCCGCCCAGCTCCTCGGCGTGAAACATGTTGTCTTCTTAGATCACGACGACTGCGAGCTGCAGCCGACGCTCGAATTGCGCCGCGAGCTGGTGCGCGAGATTCGCAAGCACAAGCCTGAGGTCGTGATCAGCGGCCGGCCCGATGGGTGGCTCTACGGCAACGAGTACATCAACCATCCCGATCACCGCGCGGCGGCGGCGGCGACGCTCGAGGCCGTGTTCCCCTGCGCCGAGATGGAGCTGCTGTGGCCCGAAGAGGGCCAGGCGCACAAAGTGCATGCCGTGTACGTCACCTACACGGAGGAGGCCGACATCTGGATCGACATCACCGACACGATTGACGCTAAGATCGCGTCGCTCAGGGCGCACGCCAGCCAGATGGGGGAGTGGGATCCGGAGCCGATGATCCGCGAGTGGGCGGCGGGTGACGCCAAGGCGGGCCGTAAGAAGATGAAGCCGGCGAAGGACAAGAAAGCCACGAAAGGCAAGAAAAACAAGATGAAATACGCCGAAGCGTTTCGGGTGATGAAGCTGGTCAACGACGAGCAAAAACCGCCCGAATCCTGATCAGTGCTCAGTGACCAGCAAACAGTGACCAGTGATCAGTAATCAGTGATCCGTAGTCAGTGACACGACTGGTCACTGGTCACTGATCACTGACAACTGACGACTGACAACTGATGACTGATAACTGAAAACTGCACAGAGACCACCCATGACCACTGGCTTCCTGGATAGGCTTCGTTACGCGCCAATGCTGGCCGACGGCGCGATGGGGACGGAAATTTTCGCGCGCGGCGTCACGTTCGATCGCTGCTTCGACGAGCTGAACCTGTCCCAGCCGGATGCGATCCTCGACATCCACCGGCGTTACGTCGAAGCTGGCGCCGAGGTGCTGGAGACGAACACCTTCGGCGCGAATCACTTTCGCCTGATCGAGCACGACTTGCCGGCGAAGGTCGCCGAGATCAATGTGGCCGGCGTGCGGCTGGCGCGCATGGCCGCCGACGAGTCACGCCGGAGAGTGTATGTCGCTGGATCAGTCGGCCCGCTCGGCGTGCGGCTCGCGCCGCTCGGCCGTGTGCAGCCCGCGCAGGCGCGCCAGGCTTTCCTCGCCCAGATTCGGGCGCTGCGCGAGGCGGGCGTCGATCTCCTGATCCTTGAGACGTTCAGCGACCTGAACGAGATCCGTGAAGCCATTCTGGCAGCGAAAGAGGTCGCGCCCGACGTCCCGCTCGTCGCGCAGATGACCTTCACCGAGGACGGCCGTACGCCTCTGGGCGACTCGGCCGAGACCGTGGCGCGGGTGCTGCTCGAGCTCAAAGCCGACGTGATCGGCGCGAATTGCAGCGTCGGGCCGGCGCGGCTGCTGCCGGTCGTCAACGCGATGGCGAACCTGGCGGGCGGTGCGCCGGTCAGTGTGATGCCGAACGCAGGCTGGCCGCAGCGCGCCGGGCCGCGCATCATCTACCCCGCCACGCCAGACTACTTCGCCGATTTCACGCGCCGTTTCCTGTTCGCCGGCGCGGCGCTCATCGGCGGTTGCTGTGGCACGACGCCGAAGCACATCCGCGTGATGCGCGCCGCGCTCGACGCGGCGATCGTGCACCGCATCAGCGCCGGGCCTGGTTCGCCCGTCGAGGTGATCAGTCGTGCATCCCTTTCAGAGCCGCCGGGGCGCGAGGAGCCGTATCCGCCAACACGCCTGCAGGAGAAGCTCGCGCGGGGCGACTTCGTCGTCGCCGTCGAGGTCGATCCGCCCAAAGGCCACAACGCCGGGCGCATTCTGGAAGCGGCGCGCGAGCTGGGCAAAGCGGGCGTCGACGTGATTCACGTCGCCGACACGCCGATGGCGCGCATGCGCATGAGCGCCTGGGCGCTGGCGCACCTGGTGCAGCGCGAGACTGATCTCGAGACCGTCCTGCACTTCCCGACGCGCGGTCGTAACTTGCTGCGCGTGCAGGGCGACCTGCTCGCCGCGCACGCGCTCGGCGTGCGCAACCTGTTCGTCGCGATGGGCGATCCGCCTGCCGTCGGGGACTATCCCGAGGCCGGCGATCAGCTCGACATCGTGCCGACCGGCTTGGTCAGGATGATCAAAGAGAACTTCAACACCGGCCGCGATCATTCCGGCAAGTCGATCGGCGGGCCGACCGGCTTTTTCGTCGGCGTGGCGCTCAGTTTCCATGCGCCCGATATCGAGCGCGAGATGCGCGTGCTGCGCAAGAAGATTGCGAGCGGCGCCGACTTCGTCGTCACTCAGCCGGTGTTCGACGTCGAGCCGGCGCGCCGCTTCCTGGAGGGCTATCGCGATCGGTACGGCGAGATTCCGATCCCGATTATCGCCGGCGTGCTGCCGCCAGCCAGCCGGCGCAACGCCGAGTTTCTGCACAACGAAGTGCCGGGCATCCGCCTGCCCGACTGGGTGCTGGAACGCATGCGCGGCGCGCAGGACGAGCGGCGCGAAGGCATCCGCATCGCGCAGGAGGTGCTCGAACAACTGCGGCCGCTCGTGCAGGGCGTGTACGTCATGCCGATGCTCGGCCGCTTCGACACGGCGGCGGAGGTGATCGAGGTGGTGAAGGCGAGAGCGGCAATTTGATCCGCTCTGCCAACCTTGCGAAGGTTGCAGACGCTCGTGAGGTTAAAGCCTGCCTGGCAAATTCAACGGCCTTGGATGGCGTCGGGTAGCTCGTCCTCAATCCGTCGAATGCGGGGATGGAAGGCGGCCGCGATCACGGCCAGGGTGTTGAACAGGCCAGTGAGAAGGAACACCAGCGCGATACCCCGCCCTGGCCCAACGCCGATGATCTGACCCACGCTGCCGGCCAGCGCACCGCCGTCCCTCAGCATTGGCTCGAACACGAACTCGGCCAGCGGCGCGGTGATGAGGATACCCAGCGGCAGGGCCAACAGCGCGATCATGTCGTGCATGGCGAACACGCGTCCCTGGAGATCGGGCGCGACCTTGGTCTGCCACAGCGCGTAGGTGCTGCCGTCGGCCAGTTCGACGCCGGCGAAATAGACGAACGCGGAGGCGCCGATCAGGATCGGCGATGCGCGCAGCCCCATCAGGATCGTACACGCGGCGATCAGCAGCTCGAAGCCGAGAATGCCGTGTATCCGCCGCTCAGGCCCACCCCAGGCACTCATGACGAAGCCGCCAGCCAGCAGTCCCGCGCCGGTCGCCGACACGACGAATCCCAGCGCATCGGCCGTGGTGAACGAGAGCATGTAGGGCGTCAGCAAGACCTCGGTCGTAACCCCCAGGAAGTGCGTGGCGGCAGCGAAGATCATCAGACCCAGCAAGCCGGGCCGGCGAGCGATGTACGCCCAGCCGGCGGCCGCTTCGCGCATCAGCGAGCCTTGTGCCGCCTCGCTCTCGGCGCTGCGCTCGGGCCGGGGAAAGCGGACGATGAGCAGCGTGAGCGCGGCGAACAGGTAGGTGACGAAGTCGATCAGGAGCACGCCTCCCAACCCGACCGCCACGATCAATAAACCGGCCAAGATCGGGGAGACCAGCGATGGGATCGACCGCGCCAGGCCGACTAGTCCGCTGGCTCGCCCGTAGTGTTGTTTGGGAATGAGCAACGTGATCGTCGCACGGTAGGCGGGCCGCTGAAAAGCGCCGAACGCCGAACCGGCTGCAGTCGCCGCGTAGACGTGCCAGACCTCCAGTTGGTCGGCCAGCAGGAGCAGCGCGATCGACAGCGTGACGAGCGCTGCCCCGGAGTCGCTGAGCAGCATCGCGCGGCGGCGGTCCCAGCGATCGACGAGTGTCCCGGCCAGCGGCGAGAGGAGGATGCGCGGGACTGTGAAGAACAAGAACGTCAGCGCCGACTGAGTCGTCGAGCCGGTGTGCTGGAAGACCCACACGCTCAGGCCGAAGTCGGTGAGGCCCGAACCGGTCAGCGAGACGAGCTGCCCCAACCAGACGAGGGCGAAGACCCGCACTCCGAGGGATGAATTCTTTCTCACCATACCCTTCACGCCTAAAATGCCTGACGTTCCCCAGCGGTGTTTTTTCCAAACGCTTAGAGCATTGTACAGCGAAGCATACGCCGACGAAAATGATTTGGTTGACTGGGAGGACAACACACTTGACTTGGAGGATGGGTTGTCATAGACTAGAGAAGAGAAAGGGCCTGAGCATGGCTGTCATGATGCAAGCATTTTACTGGGATTGTCCCCGTGAGGATAAACGGGAATTCGAATGGTGGAACTACGTGCGTGAGAAGGTAGCCACCCTCGCTCAGTTGGGTTTTGCGTCCTTGTGGCTGCCGCCGGCGCACAAAGCCGCTAACCTCTCCGGGCCGTCGATGGGCTACGATCCCTACGATTATTACGATCTGGGTGAGTTCGACCAGAAAGGCTCGGTCAAGACCTGGTTCGGGTCCAGGCCAGAACTGCTCGACTTGATTCACACCGCTCACCATCACGGGATGAGTGTGATCGCCGACATGGTCATCAACCACAACGGCGGAGCGGATGCGGCGGAAGTCAACCCGATTACCGGCCAGACCCGTTGGACGCTCTTCCGGCCCCACAGCGGCAAGTTCCCGCGCAATTGGGAATGCTTCCATCCCAACCCATACGAGAGCTGGGACGAGAGCACCTTCGGCGACCTGCCCGATCTTTCCCATCGCAACCCTTACGTCTTCGGCGAGATTCTGAAGCTGGCACGCTGGCTCATCGAAGACATCGGTTTCGACGGTTTCCGCTACGATTTCGTCAAGGGCTATGGCGCGACGACGGTGACGGCCATCCAGGAATACCGCTACATGCGGGATGGGCAACCCTTCAGGCCGTACGGTGTCGCTGAGCACTGGGACAGCGCCCGCTCCATCGAATACTGGGTCAACGTGACCAACTTTTCTAACCAGAACCCCGTGGATGCCTTCGATTTTCCTCTGCGTGAAATGCTCAAAGCCTTGTGCGACGAATACGGCTTCAGCCTGCACAAGCTGGTGACGTGGGAGACGCTGCTCCAGAAGCAGCCACAGACGACGGTCACCTTCGTGGAGAACCACGATCTGCGCGACTGGGGCCGCCCCATTGTCAACGACAAGCTACTTGCCTATAGCTACATCCTGACACACGAGGGCTACCCCTGTGTCTTCTGGAAAGACTATTACAACTATGGCCTGGCGCTGGAAACGACGCCGCATGGCATCGCCGCCCTCGTTCAGGCACATGAGCATTATGCAGGGGGCGGAACGCAGGTTCTCTGGCTAGAGGATGATCTATACATCATGCAGCGCAGCGGTTACGCCGACAAACCCGGCTTGATTTATGTCCTCAATAACCGAGGCGACCGCTGGAAGGGGCGCTGGGTGATCACACAGTGGCGGAATGTCGAATTCATTCCCGTCGCATGGTGGAGCAAAGCCGACCGGAACCGACCGAGGCCCCAATACGCTCACGCCGATGCGCGCGCCCAGTTCTGGGCCCCGCCGCGCGGCTACGTCGTCTATGCGCCGCGGAGATAGGTGAGCACGC
>DASSFZ010000371.1:0-2592 GCA_035693785.1 Anaerolineae bacterium
CAGCTCATCCCGGTCGGTGAAGCTGTCGCCCGCGGATTCTACGGCGTCTGGATGCCCGACGCGGCCCAGACGATGCTGCTGCAGCGCATCTTCCCCCAGGGCGTGTGTGATTACAGCCGGCCGGATCAGGGATTACCGCCGGGGCAGTAGCTGCATCTGCCGTCTTACCTCTGCCACGCCGACCTGGCAGGTCTTTTAATCTAATGCGCAGCCAACATCGGCGCCCAAGACCTGCCAGGTCTTCCACTTGACCTCCCTGCGAATGTGAGTATCCTTGAAGGGCCAGGGGCAGGCGCTTCGCTGCACGAAAGCGTCGAGTTCTTCACAACGATTGGATGACCATCCGAATCGCCTTCACGGGAACCGGTTACATCTCGAAGATCCACGCGGCCGCTGCACAGTCTGCGCCCGATGCCGAGCTTGCCGCTGTCGTCAACGACCGCCACGAATCGTTGGCAGAATTCGCCGCGGTGTACGAAAGCGCCCGCACAGGTGACGTGGTCCGGCTGTAACGTCGCTTCTAGAGTTGACGCACATCGCACTCAGTGAGGAGTTACAGGATGATTGTCACTCACCTCGATAAGAGTCCGCGACTTAACCCTTCAGCCTACATCGCTCCTAACGCTACTGTCTGCGGCGACGTGATGATCGGCGCGGGCTGCCGCATCATGTTCGGGGCTTGCGTCGTGGCCGAAGGTCAGCCGCTTGAGCTCGGCGAGAACTGCATTGTCATGGAAAATGCCGTCATTCGCAGCACCGATAGCCATCCCACCAAGGTTGGATCTCACTGCCTGATCGGGCCGCATGCGCATCTCGTCGGCTGCACGCTGGCGGATTGTGTCTTTATCGCGACCGGCGCGTCCGTTTTCCACGGCGCGAAGCTGGGCTATGGCTCCGAAGTGCGCATCAATGGCGTCGTGCACCTGTGCACCGAACTGCCCGCCCACGCGACGGTGCCTATTGGGTGGGTCGCCGTGGGCGCTCCCGCGCAGATATTGCCGCCCGATCAACATGACACGATCTGGGCGATCCAGAAGCCCCTGAACTTCCCGAAGTTTGTGTATGGGGTGGAACGCCCGCCGGAAGGTGAGAGCGCCATGCCGGAGATCACGCGGCGGCGCTCCGAGGCTCTCGCCAGCCACAAGGCGGATGTCATCTTGTAGAGGGAGGAACCCATGCCGCAGACTCATCTCACCGATCTGGGCGCGTGTATCGAACGGCTGGCCGCGAACGGCGATCTCGTGCGCGTGCGCAGCGAGGTGGACCCAGTCCATCAACTCGCAGGAGTTGCCTACCGATTCGAAGGCAAAGAGGTTGTCTTGTGTGAGCGGGTGAAAGGCCACGACTTTCCCGTGCTCGTCGGCCTGTACTGGAACCGGGCGGCGCTGGCCCGGCTGTTTGGCTGCGCGACCGAAAAGCTGCCGTTCGTCGTCGCCGACGCGGTGGCGGATTGGCAGACGCGCCCGATCGAGCCGGAAGTCGGGGACAGCGGCCCGGCCAACGAGGTCGTCGAGCCGGAAGTGGATTTGCGCAAGCTTCCCATTCCCACGCACGCGCTCGGCGACGGCGGACCTTACATCGACTCGGCGATCGTGATCGCCCGCGATCCCGACACGGGCGTGCGAAATGCTTCGATTTACCGGGCGCTGGTCACCGGCCCGGATCGGCTGACGGTGCAGCTCGACGAGGGGCGGCACGTGCGCGATTATTACGAGCGCAACGAAAAACGCGGCCGGCCGCTGGAAGTCACGCTGAACGATGGCGTCGGCCCGGCGGTGCACGTGGCTGCCATCGTCCCGTCCTCGGCGGCGCCGATCGACAAAGACGAGCTGGGGATTGCCAGCTCGTTCACCGGGCAGCCCTTGCGGCTTATTCGCAGCCAGACGGTGAACGTGGAGGGCCTGGCGGATGCCCAGTTCATCCTCGAAGCGGAAATGCTGCCCGAAGTGCGCGAATCCGAAGGGCCGTTCGCCGAAGTCACCGGTTACTACGCGTCGCAGGCCGATCGCTGGGTCGTGCGCGTGAAGAAGATTACCCGCCGCAAGAACCCGGTATGGCAGACAATCCTCTCCGGCAAAGAAGTGTTCAACTCGGTTGGTCTGGTGGGCGAAGCGGCCGTGTATAAGCTGGTCTCGCGGCAGGTGCGCGACGTGCGCGCCGTGTATTTCAGCCACGGCGGCTGCGGCTTCTATCACGCCGCCGTCCAACTGAAGAAGAGCATGGAGGGCACGGCCAAGAACGCGATCCTGGCGACCTTTGCCGCTTTCCCTTCGCTCAAGATGGTGATCGCCGTCGACGAGGACGTGGACATCACGAACGCCGAAGACGTCGAGTGGGCGCTGGCGACCCGCTTCCGCCCCGAGACGGGGCTGATCCTGATACCGGCGGCGCGCGGCCACGAGCTGAATCCCTCGACGGACAGGGGACTGGGCATGAAGCTGGGCATCGACGCGACGGCTCCTTATCCGCGCCCGCGATCGTTCGAGCGGGTGAAGATGGCGGAGGTGAACCTTGATGAGTTGGATATTCGCAGGTGATGCGTGAAACGTGAAGCGTAAAACGTTGTTGAGTCTTGTAATATCGTACCCCTAA
>DASSFZ010000372.1:0-2829 GCA_035693785.1 Anaerolineae bacterium
TGATGAACGGCCGGCGCTGCTGCGTGATGTGGTCGCGGATCGTCCCGCGTAGCATCGGATACTGGGCTTCCAGTGCGTCCAGGGTCGCGCCGAGCGTCGCCTGCCCTTCAACCTGTAGCTCGACCTCTTTGCCGACGCGCGCCAGCGTCCGCAGATGATGTGGGAGTACGACTCGGATCATGGCAGTGTCTGGACCTCGACCGATAGCACGGCGGGAAGATCCCGGACGATGGGCGCCCAGCTATTGCCGGAGTCGGCCCAGGCGTACACCTGCCCGCCCGTGGTGCCGAAATACACGCCGCATGAATCGAGTGAGTCGACGGCCATCGCGCTACGCAATACGTTGACGTAGCAGTCACTCTGCGGCAACCCTTTCGTGAGCGCCTCCCACTCATTCCCGCCCGTCCGGCTGCGGTACACGCGCAGCTTGCCATCGGGTGGATAATGCTCCGAGTCGCTCTTGATCGGGACGACGTAGATGGTGTCTGGCTCGTGCGCGTGAACGGCGATTGGAAAACCGAAGTCGGTCGGCAAGTTGCCGCTAACCTCATGCCATGACTCGCCGGCGTCGTCGCTTCGCATCACGTCCCAGTGCTTCTGCATGAACAGCACGCCTGGGCGCGACCGGTGTAAAGCGAGGCGGTGGACGCAGTGGCCGACCTCGGCAGTCGGGTCGGGGAGTTCGTATTTGGACTCCAGCCCCCGGTTCACCGGCCGCCACGTCTGGCCGGCGTCGTCGGTGCGGAACGCGCCCGCGGCCGAGATGGCGATGAAGATTCGGTTGGGATCGCTCGGATCCAGAATGATAGTGTGCAGGCACATCCCACCAGCGCCGGGCTGCCAGAGGTGTCCTTTGACGCCCCGTAGTCCGGGAAGCTCCTGCCACGTTTGCCCGCCGTCGCTCGAGCGGAACAAGGCTGCGTCTTCGGCACCGGCGTAGACCGTGTCCGGGTCGGTCAGCGACGGTTCGAGATACCAGACGCGCTTGAACTCCCAGGGGTGCTGCGTGCCGTCGTACCACTGGTGCGTGCCGGGGACGCCGTCGTAGACAAATTTGTTGCCTATCGGCTCCCACGTCTTGCCCCCGTCGTCGGAGCGCTGGATCACCTGCCCGAACCAGCCGCTGGACTGCGATGCATACAGCCGATCCAGGTCAGCGGGTGATCCCTTGAGGTGGTAGATCTCCCAGCCCGCAAAGTGAGGGCCGCTGATATCCCACCGTTCGCGCTTCCCGTTCGAAGTGAGAATGAATGCGCCTTTGCGCGTGCCCACCAAAACTCGTACGCTGCCCATGACATGCTCCTTTCTGATGACGAACTACAGGGAGGTGCTTCCGATCCCGATAACTCTTACGAGCCGCCTTCGAGATTCAGCTGCCAAGAGACGCCAAACTTGTCTGCGATCCACGCGAACTTGGCGCTGAATCCATAATTGTTCAAGGGCATGAGCACTTGCCCACCTTCCGACAAACGCGCGCAAAGCGTGTCGATTTCCTCCTCGGTGTCGCAGCGCACATACAGGGAGATTGACGGCGTAAACGTAAACGCATGCTGAGCGCTGCTGTCAATGCACATGAACTCCTGCCCGTTCAGCGTGAACAGCCCGTGCATCACGCTCCCCTCGGCGCCGGCTTCGTTGGGGCCGTAGCGGGTGAGGCTGAGTATCTTGGATGGCTTGAATAGCGACACATAGAAATTCATCGCTTCTTCAGCCCTACCGCTGAACATTAGAAGAGTGGTGACTTTTTGCATGGTGCGTTCCTCCGCCTGGTTATTGCTTGAGGCTGCACAGGGCCTGTCGAATCTCGCCCAGGTGATAGGCCGTGTGCACAATGGCGGCGATGGCCCGCGGCCTTGTCCTCCTCCTTCACGCCATCGGCTCGTAGCACAGCAAGACATTCCCATTGCCGAAGGTCCGTGTCTTGGTCAGCTTCAGGGTCAGCTTCTCTTTGATGCCGTCGAACATCGTCCTCCCCTTGCCAAGAACGACGGGATTGACCACGATCTGGTATTCATCGATCAGACCTTCCTGCGCCAATTGGGAAACGATGCTGCCGCTTCCCAAAATCGCCATGTCCCTTCCAGGCTCTTTCTTCATCTTTCGTATTTCCGCCGCCATGCCGCCCTTCACCAGCTTCGTGTTGTTCCACGACGCCTTGTCCAGTGTTCTCGAAAACACGACCTTCGGCAGACTGTTCATCTGTTCAGCCACAATCGGATCATTCTCGATCGCATACGGTGTCGGCCAGTAGCCTGCCATGAGCTCATAGGTAATCCTGCCGAACAATAGCAGGCCTCCGCCATTTGCATTGTCAGTGACAAATGCATTCCACTCCGCATCCTGGTTATCCTTGTTGGCCCAGCTGATGTCGCCGTTCATGTCTGCAAAGTAGCCATCCAGGGTCACCTGATTGAAGGCGACTAATTTCCGCACGTTTCTTCTCCTTTAGATAAAGATTTGTCTTTATTATAGAACATATATTCTATTTGTCAATAGAACGGCTGGTTAGAAAACTGAATTCCCGCTTCGCCTCTTCCAGCGGACTTTGGCCACGCCGCCGAGAGGAACGTAGAGGGGCATTTGAAGGCGAATGGCTTCCACCGCGCCATCGGTCATTGTTTGCGAATTTGTTCCTCTTCCTGTACGATCTAACCTCAACATGTCACCATGGCCCCTATCATGAAGCACACTCGCCTGCTCCTGCTCGACATCGACGGCGTCCTGACACAAGGCGAAGCCAGGGCGCTCGACCTGGATCTGCTGGCACACTTGGCCGCCATGAACCGCGCGGCCCGCGACGACCCGGCTCGCCCGGCCGTGAGCCTGTGC
>DASSFZ010000373.1:0-6852 GCA_035693785.1 Anaerolineae bacterium
GCAGACCATGTCCATCTCCATGCTTGGCTCAGTGAAGGGGAAATACGAGGCGCGGAAGCGTACCTTGCGTTCCTGGCCGAACATGCGCCGTGCGAACTCGGCCATCGTGCCGAGCATGTCGCTCATGCGCACGCGCCTGCCGACGGCCAACCCTTCCACCTGCTGGAATTGGACGTCCTTCGAGGCGGTAACCTGCTCGTAGCGATAGCACATGCCGGGCACGATGATGCGGATCGGGTTCGGGTGAAACTCGCGCATCGCGTGAATCTGGCCGGGCGAAGTCTGCGTTCGAAGAAGCACGCCAGGCGTGGCGGTGTAGAACGTGTCTTGCATATCGCGTGCCGGATGATAGGGCGGAATGTTCAGCAACTGGAAGTTGTACTCGTCCGTCTCCACATCCCGCGAGCGATACACCTGGAAGCCCATCTCGGCCCAGATCTGGTAGAACTCGCGCAGCGTGACCGTCGACGGGTGCAGCCGGCCACGCGGCCTGGGGCGGCCAGGCAGCGTCACGTCGAGCGCGTCCTCTTTCAGGCTGCGCTCCAGCTCGGCGCGGCGCAGCGCCTCGACCTTCTCTTCGAGCGCCGTCTCCAGCGCGCGCTTGACCTCGTTGCCACGCTTGCCAATGGCAGGCCGCTCCTCTTTTGACAGCTTGCCCAGGTCGCCCAGGATCGTCATCAACGGCGACTTCTTGCCCAGGTGCTGAACGCGCCAGGCGTCGATCGCTTTGTCGTCAGCAATCGCGCTCAGCGAGTCAAGGGCTTCCTTTAGAATTTGATCCAGTTGAGCCAGCATGATCACCTCCTGCCTGATGAACCAATCTCCAATCTCTAATCTCCAAAACAAAACGCTCCCGTCCGCATAGGGACGAGAGCGTCAGTCTCCCGTGGTACCACCCTGATTGGCTCGCATTACGCAAGTCCACTCGTTGTGCCAACGGCCTTCTGGCTTATCGCGTATCGCATATCGCGTATCGCTGGGCGATTGGCTGCCCGGTTAACGCTGGGCCTGCGGAGTCAGCTACTCACCACTAACTCAGTGGATCAGTTGTCAGTTATCAGTAATCAGTAATCACCGCTCACTGATTACTGATAACTGGTCACTGATCACTGGTCACTGATCACTGGCCACTGGTTTCACTGATCGGCTCGGGAGCGAACTTCGGCAGCTTCGATCCGGTCGGGACTTCCAGTCTGCGATCCCGACTCCCTGTCGGCGCTCGACCGCGTACTCTTCTCCGTCACAGCCTTTCGACTATTGGCCGCTATTATCGGCAGATGAGCGAATTTGTCAAGGCGTCGCATAAAGCGTAAAACGTGAAGCGTAAAACGTAATGCCGTCCTTTTACGATTCACTTCTTACTTTGTCTTGATCTTCCCCGCAATGATGTCGGCCTTGATCTGCTCCAGGTCGGCTTTGACTTCGGGAGATACCAGCGCATCCAGGTTGTGGAAGGGTGAGATGCCGACTCCGCTGTTCTCCAGCGTGCCGACGTGCGTGCCGCCTGTAAACGTGCCGTCTACGATGGCCTTAACTGCCAACACCACACTCACGTCCAGACGCTTCTCGATGCTGGTAAGAATGATGTCCGCGTACTCGGGGAAGCTCACTGCATAGTTGGTGTCTACACCTATGAGGTAGGCGTCCCCGTGCGCTTGTGCCGCCTCAGCTGCGCCCGACCCCACCGTCGGCCCGGCCACCGGCAGGATGATGTCGGCACCCTCGTCCAGCAGCCTCTCGGCCATCTGCCGGCCCTCGGCCACGCAGCAGAAGTTGCCGACAAACAGGCCATCCTGTTGCTTGACATCCCAACCCATCACTTCGATGCTCGCCCCATTCTTCTCGTTGTAGTAAGCCACGCCGAGCGCGAAGCCGTTCATGAAGTCGGTGACGGGCGGAATGCCGATGCCGCCAAACGTGCCGACCTTGCCCGTCTTGGTCACCGAAGCGGCCACGTAGCCTGACAGGAAAGCTGCCTGGTCGACAGCATATACCTCCGCCCATACATTGTCGAGCGCCAGGTCATAAGGACGGTCCATGACCTGGAACTTCTGGTTCGGGTTGGTCTCAGCCGCAGCTCGCGTTATATCGGCTAGCCCAAAGGTCGTTACGACAATCAGGTCGCAGTTCGCCTCCAAGAACTCCTGGGTGTTCCTGTCAAAAGCGGTTGGAGTGGACGACTCGAGGACAGCGTCTTCCCACTCGAACGTCTCGGCGGCGTCCTGAACACCCGTGTAGGCCAACTCGTTGAAAAACCCATCATACACACTGCCTTCGGCCACCTGGCACACCTTGCCTTTAGCGGCTGGGGGTTGAGCAGCGGCTGTAGTGGGTGCGGTGGCCGCCGTGGGCATTCGAGTCGCAGGAGCAGTCCCTCCCGGGCACTGGGCCAGGCGCAGATACTGCTGGCACTCCCCCGTCGTCAATGAGCGAGTCACGCGGGTGCGTGCCAACGCCACCAAGTCCTCAATCCACATCAGGTAGACGCGCACTGCCTGATTGCCGCCCGTAGCGAGGCGCGTCCCATCCGGGCTAAAGGCGATGCCATTTAGACCACTGCCATCACCATACAGGGGGAGCAACTCCTGGCCGGTCGCCGTGTCCCAAATCTTCGCCGTCCCATCCCGGCTAGCCGTCGCCAAACGTGATCCATCGGGACTGAAGGCGACAGTCACGACTGTACTGGTGTGGCCGGGCAGGGTGAGCAATTCCTGACCAGTCGCGGCATCCCAGACTTTCGCCGTACCATCCTGGCTGGCCGTCGCCAGGCGCGTCCCATCCAGGCTGAAGGCGACGCCCCAGACCGTATCGGAATGGCCGCGCAGGGTAAGCAACTCCTTGCCGGTGGATGCATCCCACACTTTCGCTGTCCCATTAAGAACGCCCGTAGCCAGACGAGTCCCGTCCGGACTGAAGGCGACAGCCGGAACCTCACGGGTGTGGCTCAGCTTATGCAACTCCCGGCCGGATGTAGCATCCCAGATTCTTGCCGTGTAGTCATCGCTGGACGTGGCCAAGCGTGTCCCATCTGGGCTGAAGGCGACGCTATTAACCCAACTGTCGTGGCCGGACAGAGCGAGCAATTCCTGACCGGTGGCGGCATCCCACAATTTCACCGTTCCGTCGGCGGCGCCAGTCGCCAGGTGGGTTCCGTCGGGGCTAAACGCAACGCCGGCCACTGGGCTGGTGTGTCCAGCAAGGGTGAGCAACGTCTGGCCGGTGGCGACGTCCCACACTTTTACCACGCCCTCTACCCCGAAGCCTGCAGCAAGGCGTGCCCCATCCGGGCTGAAGACGACACGACCGGAAGAGCCATCGGGGGTAGGTAAGGTAAGGGCCTCCCGGCTGGGAGAGACATCCCACACTCTCACCGTCCCATCTACGCTGCCCGTGGCCAGGCGCGTTCCGTCAGGGCTGAAGGAGAGACCATAGATCGCACCGGTGTGACCGGAGAGCGTGAACAGTTCCTGGCCGTTGGTCGCGTCCCACACTTTCACTTCTCGATCCAGGCTGCCCGTGGCCAGGCGTGTCCCATCCGGGCTGAAGGTCACGCCATAGATAACATTCGTGTGGCCGGCCAGGGTGAACAGTGCTTCGCCGGTGGTCGCGTCCCAGACCTTGGCGCTACCCCCACTGACAGTGGCCACGCGCTTCCCGTCCGGGCCGAAGGTAGCATAAAGAACCCAGTCGGTGTGAGGCAGGCTGAGCAGTTCCTCGCCAGTCGTCGCATCCCAGACTCTAGCAGTCTTGTCGTCGCTGGCCGTGACCAGGCGTTGCCCATCCGGGCTGAAGACGGCGAACCCAACAAACTCGGTGTGGCCGGATAGGGTGAGCAGTTCCTGGCCTGTAGAAGCGTCCCACACTTTCGCCACCTTCCCCGGGGCTGTGGCCAGATGCATTCCATCGGGGCTGAAATCGACGCCTATGCCTGCCTCAACACGGCCGGCCAGAGTCAATTCGTGGCCGGTCGCGGCATCCCACATTTTCACCGCCCCATCGGCAACGACCGTAGCCAGACGCGTTCCATCGGGGCTGAAGGCGGCAAAGTAGCCGGGTAAAGTGAGCAGTTCCCTGCCGGTTATAGCGTCCCAAACTTTCGTTATCTCATCTTCGCTGAAGGTGGCCAAGCGCGTCCCATCTGGACTGAAGGTGACGGCAACAACCTGCCCGTCCCCATGACCACGCAGAACGAGCTGGACGCGCGAGGTGAGCACGGCCTGATGTAAGGCATCTTCCGCCTGAAGCGGGACAGGCAGGCCGGCCGAGTACGTCTCTGTCACTGCCTGAAGCGCCAAGAGGATGCTGCGCTCCGGATCGGCGTCCAAATTGCTGATCGCCGCCGCTGCCAATTCACGTGAGAACGCGACACGCTCGTTCGCCTGTGCCGTTATTGCAGCCTGCCGGGCCTGCTCGCCAAAGAACAACGTCGCGCCAGCCATGACGAGCGCGAGAACGAATGCCCCAGTGAGGTAGAGTGCGCGCCGTCTCAACTGCCACGCCGCCCGAGTCTGCCCTTCGGCACGTTGCTTTTCTGCCTCTGCTCTGAGCCGTTCTGCCTCGGCCAGTCTTTGCGCGGCTTCGAGTTCGCGCTGTCTTTGAGCCTCGCGTTCAGCTTCTTCCAGCTCGGCCCATGCCTGCGAAGCGTCGAGAAAGGCGCGCTCCAGCGCGTTCAATTCGCTCGCATGTGTGGCTGCCCACTCCGTGGCTTGAGCGAGCCGCGCGCCGCGATATACCTCGCCCGGATCGCGATCCAACTCGTCCCACGCCTGAGCGGCTTCGGTGAGATGCCGGTGCAGCCGCAGTCCCTCGCGGTCCTCGTCCAGCCACTGCCGCAGCGTCGGCCACTCGCGGATCAGCGCCTCGTGCGCGACTTCAATGGTGTTCTCAGAGGTTGTGATCAATCGAGCATCCGCTAGAATCTTCAGCACCAACTCGACAGAAGGTTGTAATTGGGGATTGGGGATTAGTTCGTTCAGCGCGGCGCGGCGGCGGGTGTCCTGCGTGCCTTCGCCCAGCTCGGTGAGCCGCAGAAAAACGCTGCGGGCGATGGCCTGCTGCTCGGGTGTAAGTTGATGGTTGAAGACGGTCTCGGCCGTCTTGGCGATGGCCCCGCGCACGCCGCCGGACTCGGCGTAGCCCTTGAGCGTCATCGTGCGCCCGCGCCGGCGCTGCCACGTTTCGAGTAGAGCGTGCGAGAGCAGCGGCAGCGCGCCCGGCTCGTCGCCGACCTCGCGCAAAAACAGGTCCACCAGACCAGGCTCAAACTCCCAGCCGCCGCGCCGCGCCGGTTCTTCGATGGCCCGGCGCAGTTCCTCGGCGCTCATCGGGCCGATGTATTCCTGGTGCTTCGCCAGCGCTTCCCGGAGATTAGCGTACTGCGCGCAGTGCGCGTAGAAGTCGGCGCGGAGGGTGAGCACGACAATCGTTGGCGTCTCGCCTGCGCTTTGAGCAGAGGGAACAGAGGGAACTGAAGGAACTGTGGCGGTGAGCAGGTTGTCGATGAAGGCTTTACGCTCGGCCTCGTCGCGGCACAGCGTGAACAGCTCCTCGAATTGATCCACGACGAGTAACAGGTGGCCACCGACCTGATCTCCACGAGTTTCCTGAGTTTCCTGAGTTCCCTGAGTTCCTTGAGTTCCCCGCCGTCTCCGGACAAACAAGTGCAGGCTGCGCGGGTCGCGGGCCAAGTCGTCCATCAGCGTCGCGATCGCCGCCACCGACTCGGCATCGCGCGTCAGGCTGATAGCGAGGGCTTCGAGCGGATGCGCGGTCGGGGTGATGACGTGGGCAGGCCAGTAGGCACAACCTTCGGGGGGCAGTGTACCATCGGCGAGAGGCTCGCCGCGCTTGAGCGCAGGGATGAGTCCAGCACGCACGATCGACGATTTGCCGCTGCCCGAAGCGCCGACGATGACGGCCAGGAAGTGATGATCACGTAGATGCCCGACCAGTTTAGCCGTGAGAAGTTCACGGCCAAAGAACAGGTCGGCGTCGGCTTCGTCGAAGTAGCGCAGGCCCATGAACGGCGGCTCGCCGGGAGCCGGCGCCTCCGCTTCGACGCCGATACCTGCTAACTCGTCCAACGTGCGCAACACTTCGGCGGCAGAGGCCGGGCGGTCGTCCGCCTGCTTGCTCATGAGTCGGACGATCAGTGCGTTCAGCGCGGGCGGTATCTCGGCGTTGTGCTCACTCGGCGGGATGACCGGCGCGTGCAGGTGCTGCGAGATCACCGTCGTCAAGTCATCGCCGGTGAAAGGCAGCCGCCCGGTCGTCAACTCATAGAGCATCACGCCCAGTGCGTACAGGTCGGTGCGGGCGTCGATGTCCTGACCGAGGATTTGCTCCGGCGCCAGATACGACGGCGTGCCGACGAGCGTGCCTTCAACCGTGAGGCGCTCGGCAGAGACGGAGTAGGCCAGGCCGAAATCCATCAGCTTCACGCGCCGGCCGCGGGTGATGACGATGTTTTCCGGCTTCAGGTCACGGTGGGTGATGCCCTGGGCGTGGGCATGTTCGAGCGCGGCGCATATCTGCCGCGCCAGCGACACGACATCGTCCAGACGCTGGGGCGGATGCTCGCGCAACGATTCGCCCTCCACCAGTTCCATGACGATGAAAGGCGCGCCGTCGGTCTCGCCCGCGTCGTAGACAGAGACAATATTGACGTGGTTAAGTTTGGCGGCGGATTAGGCTTCGCGCAGCAGGCGCGCGCGGCCCTCCGTGCCCAGCGCCGTCGCCGACAGCATTTTGACCGCCACATCGCGGTCGAGCAGCGTATCGTGGGCGCGGTAAACTACACCCATCCCGCCTCGGCCCAGTTCGGCGCCGAGGCGATACCGGATTTGGAATGGC
>DASSFZ010000374.1:0-5055 GCA_035693785.1 Anaerolineae bacterium
AAATCCACTTCGGCCAGTTCCACGTCGAGGATGCGGTGAATCGCGTCCAGATCGTCCATCGCGAACGGCCGAATGATCAACCGTTCGGTTTCCAATGCTGGCATGCTTGTCATTGCGTGATCTCCCGTTATAGTCGGAAGAATGGGACACAGATGAACACGGAGATCACGGATTTAATCTGTGTTCATCTGTGTTTATCCGTGTCCAACTATCTTCATCGTCGAGTGTGCGCTCGGCGCGAATGCGAATCTCGCCGATCTGCCCGCGATGCTCGGCCTCGTGCTGCATCAGGTGATGGATGACCCATTCGGGCGTCACGTCGTAGCCCTGCGTGCGCCGCGCGCGTCGGAACTCGTTGAGCGACATGCCGCGAAACGCATCGAGCAGGATCGAGCGAACCGCGCCGTCTCGGCGCGGGTGCGTGTCGAGACTCAGCCCGCGCACCGCGTTCAGGTGAGCCTGCTCGTCGCGCACGTCGAATGGGAACAGCGTTTCCAGCTCCGGCGGCCACGGCTTCTGCAAAACGTCGGCGTGCAGCCAGTCGATTTCGATCACCGCAAGGTGGTACAGCAGCGTGCCGATCGAGTTGCCAGGCCTCACCCCCGACCCCTCTCCTGACGACGAAACAGCCGTCGTCAGGAGAGGGGAGTCCGATTCTCCCTCCCCCGAAGTGGAACTATATACTTCGGGAGAGGGGGCCAGAGGGTGAGGCCAGTCGATGACGGCCTGCGTCAGCCCTTCGAGGCTGCGCTTGGTGCGGCGGCGCGTGTCCTCCAGCGCCCACAGCCAGCGACCGATCTCCGGCTCGCAGCCCGGCAGTGACTCGATGACGTTGTGCATTCTCCTCTCCGTAACTCACAGTGACGTCCGTAGTGACGACTTCGGTCGTTATCCCTTCGCCTTCGCTTGGGGCAGGCTCTTCGACTGCACTGCGTTCCGCTCAGAATGCGCTCGCCAGTCCGCTCAGGATGCTATCGTAAATCAAAGTGGAAACCGCCGTAAAGTCGCCACTACGAAGTCGTCGCCTCCATCGTCTCGATCAACTTCGGCTCTTCCAGCGCATCGCGGGTCAGCATCTCGCGGGTGTGCCGGATCGTCCGCGCGTACAGGATCAGGGCGGGTGACAGCAGGAGGCCCGCCGCCGCGATCGCCGCGCGCAGCGACACGGCGCGCCCGATCCAGCCAACGCCCGGCCCGCCCGCGATCTGGCCGATGGCGTCGGTCTGCCCGCGCATCGACAGCACCGTGGCCCGCACGCTCGAATCGATGTGCTGCACCAGCCACGCGTCAATCAGTGGCCCACCCATCGATCGGCACACGCCGTACAGCAGCATCGCCGAGAGGGCCAGCCAGAACCCACCTGCCAGGGCGAAGACGAGCACGCTGGCAATCATCAGCGCGTTGATGACGAACAGCACTTTCGCCGTCGCAGACGGGACGCGCGTGATCGCCTCCAGCCGCTTGCGGAGAAGCTCGTTCACGGCCAGCTCGATCAGCGTGCCGGCGAGGGCGAGGACGCCGAACCACGCCACCGGCTGGAGCGCGCCGATCGCCGGGAAGGCGAAGCTCGCCAGCAGGTGCGCGTCGCCGAGACGGTCGAAGCCTTCGCTCGCCGCGCCCCAGAAGAAGGCGATGCCGAAGAACAGCAGCAGCAGCCGGCTGGCGCGCACCAGCCGCGCACCCTCGCGGAACGCGCCGGCGAACTTGCTCCACGTCGAGCGATCTTCGCGCGACGCCGGCCGGAAGCCGGTCTCCGGCATGTGCCACACCAAGAACGCACCCAGCGCCAGCAGCAGCCCGCCGCCGGCGAGGAACGGCAGGTTCAGGCGCAGGCTCGCCAGCCCCGCGCCGGCCAGGATGCCGGCGATGCTCGTTATGCGCTCAAGTTGCCTGGCGCGAATGAGCGCCGCGCCGACATGCACCTCGCCGATCTCGTCGGCGAGCCAGGCTTCGGTCGCGCCGCTGAGGAAGGTGTAGCCGATACCGGTGATAACCTGCGCGGCGAGCAGCACGTCGAACAGCGGGAACGCGCCGATCAGCAGAAAGCCTGCGCCCAGCAGGAAGTGGCCGAGCAGGATCGACAGGCGGCGGCTGTACACGTCGGCGACGATGCCGGTCGGTATCTCGAACAGGAATGCGGTGGCTTCCAGAGCCGTGCCGACCAGCACCAATTGCAGCGGATCGAGGCCGATGCCGTTGACGTAGTACACCGTGCCGGTCGTGAACATCGCCGTCATCGCAAACGCCTGCGCCGCGCTCATCGCCAGAAACACCCGATAGGCTTTCAGTTTCTCCATGATTCTCTCTTGGCGATCCACGAAAGCACACGAAGAACCACTAAGGTTTTGATCTTCGTGCCCCTTCGTGTCCTTCGTGGATCATAGCTCCCCGTGCATGTAGCGCGACCACAGATCGCGGGCCATGCGCCGCGCGTCCACCTTGATCCTGAAGCGCGAGAAATATTGGCACACGCGCTCGACGTCGCGCGCCAGCAGTGATTCGGCGTGCGGATTGATGCGCGGGTCGACCGCCTGCGGGAAGTCGATGAGCTTGATCGCGCCATCCCAGTACAGAATGTTATAGGCCGACAGGTCGGCGTGGACGCGGTGCCGGGACAGCATCAACTCGACGTTGCGCATCACACGCTCGAAGACCGCCTGCGCTTCGTCCCGCTCCAGCGCCACGTGGTTGAGCGTCGGCGCGGCCAGCTCGCCGTCGCCGAGATACTCCATCATGATGGCGTTGTTGGCCTGAGCATACGGCCTGGGGACGTCTGCGCCGGCGTCGTGCAGCAGGCGCAGCGTTTCGAACTCGTGACCGATCCACGATCCGATGCGCAGCTCGCTGCCGAAGCGCGTCATGTTCTTGACGGCGCGCTGCACGCGCTTGTCGCGGGCCTTGATCGTCTTGCCCGTGTCGTCGAGAATGCTGCGCCCTTCGCGGTACAGGGCGTCGTTCTTCAGGCTGCGGAACATGCGTGGGCGGTAGATCTTGGCGGCGATGAACTCGACGCCGGTCGAGGCGTTCGCCGCGCAGCAGTAGACCGACGCCTCCTTGCCGCCCTTCACGACGCGCAGCACGTCGTCGATCAGCTTGTCGTAGTAGAAGCCGCTCAGCGCCTCGACGATCCACTGATGCTCGAAGTGATCGTTGCTCGCGGATTTGTAAGTCGGCTGGAACCCGTACTCCGTCTCGTCGAAGCGTTCGGCCGCTGCGACGGCGAGCTCGGGCGCTTTATGTTTAGATTCGCCGTTGGGACGTGTGCGCCTACGCCGCTCGGCGCGCGTCTCGAATAAGGCTTCGTAAGCCTCGTAGTCCAACATGGTTGGCTAGGCTCCTTAACAAGGCGGCCACGGTGCGAATTCGCACCATGGCCGTGCCAGACTTTTCGGGTCTCCAAGACCCGAAGGGTCTTTGAAAACAAAACGGCCACGGGCAGGAGCGCACCCGTGGCCGCGAGGAAGCAATGAGGGATACCTAAGCGGTGACGAGGCGCACTCCGACGCATTCGATCGAGACAAGGGCAAATTGTGATGACATCGTGTGCGCCTCCTTTCGTCAGGATGGCCGCAGTTTAGCATGCTTCGATCATGAAGTCAAGTTAGAAAATCTGGCATTGCACGGTAATTGGGGAGCGGTAATTGGGGAGTGGTAATTACCAATCCCCAATTACTCTGTGCGCTGACTCACAAGAATGTGGTACGCAACGACCGCCGCCGCGACGTGCACGTTGAGCGACGGGCCTTTGCCGAACATCGGAATGAATACCGTCCCGTCGCACAGGCGCAGCGTCTTCGGCCACACGCCGCCGCCTTCGCTGCCCAGCACCAGGCACACCTTGTCCGGATACGGATACTCCGTGTACATCTGCGCGTCGCGGGTCAGCTCGAGCGCGACGAGATGATAGCCATCGCCCTTCAGAGCGGCAGCCGCCTCTTCGATGCGATTCACGTGGCGCCACGCGACGCGGCGCTCGCAGCCGCGCGCCGCCAAACTGATGCCCGGGTGCGGCGGCGCCGGTGTGTCGCCCACCAGAATCATCTCGCGCACGCCGCACGCGTCGGCGATGCGAAACAGAGCGCCGACGTTGACTGGATCGTCCAGATTTTGCAACAGAAAAACGAGAGCGACCTTACCAGGGCGCGTTTTCGCGGTCTGCTTCTGCAGCCGCTTGATCTCGGTTTTGCTCAATTGTCTCATTGGATTCCAAGTCGCCTGCTATTGCGACGCTATCGGTGCATCTTATCACAATTTTTGCATTTGCTTTTTGACGAACGCCTGTTTTCGCAGTATTATTTGCGCCATGTCCGGCCCTGCGAGCACGGCACGCACGGCAAGCCCTGCAAATTCGCCAGCCGCCCGCCGTGGCGCCCTCCTGGCTCTGGCGCGTCTCTCGCGCTGGACGGCAATTCTGGCCGTCCTGGCGCTGCTCGTCGTTGGAGCGTACACGGTCGTCAAGCCGTCTCTGGGCACGCAAGCCGGGCCGAATACCTACCGGCCGGCGTTTGGATTCGCCGGCCAGCCCGCCGGGCGTCCGCGCCTTCCACGGGTCGGCATCGTGGCCGGGCACTGGGGGTACGACTCGGGCGCGGTTTGCGCCGACGGGCTGACAGAGCAGCAGATTACGCTTGACATAGCGCTTCGCGCGAAAAGACTGCTCGAGGCGCGCCGGCTCCAGGTCGATCTGCTCCAGGAGTTCGACGCGCGCCTGAACGGCTACGCCGCCGATGCGCTGGTGTCGCTCCACGTCGATTCGTGCGAATACATCAACGACATCGCCACCGGCTTCAAGGTGGCGCGCTCGGTCGCCTCGTACACGCCCGAAGCGGAGGATCGCCTGGTGAACTGCCTGGTCGAATCGTACGGAGCGGCGACCGGCCTCGGCTATCACGAAAACAGCATCACCCCGGACATGACCAGCTACCACACGTTCAGCGAAGTCGCGCCCGACACGCCGGCGGCCATCATCGAACTCGGCTTTCTGTACCTCGACCGGTATTTCCTCACCGGTCAGCCGGATCGCGCGGCGAGCGGCATCGCCGACGGCATTGCGTG
>DASSFZ010000375.1:0-2484 GCA_035693785.1 Anaerolineae bacterium
ACCGATGTCGTGTTGGAATCCGTCAAGCGCTGCTGGGCTTCGCTGTGGACGGCGCGTGCCATCGGTTATCGAATGCAGCACAGCATCGATCACGAGGCGGTCAGCCTGGCCGTCGTGGTACAACGGCTCGTCCTGGCGGAAGCCTCGGGCATTCTGTTCACGGCGAACCCGATCGACGGTCAGCGCGACCAAGCCGTCATCAATGCGACGTGGGGGCTCGGCGAAGCCATCGTCGGCGGGCTGGTCACGCCCGACACGTTCACGGTGAACAAGGCGACCGGTCAGGTGATGCAGCGCGACATCGCCGACAAGCAGGTGATGACCGTGCGCGTCGAGGGGGGCACGCGTGAGCAACCCGTGCCGGAAAGCCTGCGTCGTGTGCCGGTGCTGGACGAAGACGCGGCCGCACAACTCAACCGGCTGGGCGTGCGCATCGAGCAGTTGTATGGGATGCCGATGGACATCGAGTGGACGTTGACCGATGGCAGGTTCGCCATCGTCCAGGCCAGGCCGATCACGGCCTTGTCTGAGCCCGAACCGTCTGCGCCGACGACGTGGAAGATGCCCAAAGGCTGTTATGCGGCCATGCGCAACAATATCGTCGAATTGATGACCGAGCCGCTGACGCCGCTGTTCGACACGCTGGGTCGATCGTGCATCAATGCCAGCATGAACCGGTTGATCACGCAGTTCATGGGCAGGCCGGGCATCTTGCCGGCAGAGGCGATTATCAGTGTCAACGGGTTCGCCTACTACAACGGCTCGCTCGGTCTGCGGCCGATCGGCTTTGTGCTCCTGCACAGCATCGGCATCATGAAGCGCATGTTCCGTGGCGCGGCGGAACGTTGGCAAGTGGCACGCCCGCGCTATGTGAGCACCGTGGAGCGCTGGCAGTCCGTCGCGTGGCGCGAGCAATCGGGCGCGGCGATTCTCGGTGGCGTGCGCGAACTAATGGAAGCGGCGATCGACGCTTACTTCGCACTGGTGTCCGGCATCATACCCGGCGCATGGATTAGCGAGGCTCTGTTCACCTTCGTCTATCGGTTCACCAAACGGCGTGACGATCCATCCGCTCCGACCTATCTACTGGGCTACGACAGCGTACCCATTCAAGCCGAGAAAGCTCTGTACGACCTGGCCGAATGGGTTCGCACGCGCACGGAGCTGGCGGCCTATCTGAGTCGCACACCGGCCGCACAACTCGCCGCGCAGTTGGACAGCGAACAAGTGCCGGCGGATGTGTCTGCCGACAATTGGCGCGAATGGCAGAGCCAATTCCAGGCGCACCTGCGGCGCTACGGTCACGCCATCTACAATCTCGACTTTGCGAACCCTGTGCCGGCCGATGATCCCACGCCACTGTTGGACACGTGCAAGATGTTCATCAATGGTCAGGGCATGAATCCGCATGAACGCCAGCAGGCCGCCGCCGATCGGCGTGAGCAGGCGACGCAGGCGATGCTGACTCGCTTGAAGGGGTTGCGCCTGAAACTCTTCCGCAAGTACGTCGCGTCTGCGCAGCACTATGCTCCACTGCGTGAAGACGGCTTGGCCGATGTCGGCCTGAGCTATCCGTTACTGCGGCAGATGCTGCGCGAGTTGGGCCGTCGTTTCACTGTGGGCGGGTTGATCGAACAGCCCGACGACGTTTTCTGGCTGACGCAAGACGAGGTCGAACAGGCTGTGGCGCGGCTCGATCGCGGCGAGAGCCTGAACAGTCTGAGCGCGCTGGTTCTGCAGCGCAAGGCGGCGTGGCGGGCTGCGCGGCGCCTGGCACCGCCGATGATGCTGCCGCATATCAAGTTGTTCGAGAGGATCAGGACGGCGCGTAAGCGGCGAGACGGCAAGGATTCGCTCAAAGGCGTGGCCGCCAGCCCGGGCCGCGTGACTGCCACGGCGCGCGTATTGTACGGGCCGGAAGACTTCGATCAGATGCAGGCGGGCGACGTGCTCGTGGCGTCGATCACCACACCCGCCTGGACGCCGTTGTTTGCCCGCGCGGCAGCCGTCGTCACCGACATCGGCGGGCCGCTCAGCCACGGCTCGATCGTGGCGCGGGAGTATGGCATTCCCGCCGTGTTGGGCACGGGCGTCGCGACCAGACGGATTCAGAGCGGGCAGATGATCACGGTCGATGGAAGCGCGGGGACGGTAGCGCTGAATGTGTGAAGCGTGAGGGGTGGTGGAGATCCTGCATGGGCCGCACCGACCGGGTCATCCCGCGCCGGGGGAGGTAGTATGATGGCGATGAACTTGAAATCCTCCGAGTATGTGCTGCCACTTGCCGACAGGCAAGCTAGGCTGGAGATCGTGGGCGGCAAGGGCGCGTCGCTAGCGCGGCTCGCCAACGCCGGCCTGCCCGTGCCCGACGGCTTTCACGTGACGACCGAGGCGTATCGGCACTTCGTGGCCGAGAACAACCTGCAGTCCGACATCCTGGCCGCGCTGGAAGGCGTGGACCTCTCACGCCCCTCGACGCTTGAA
>DASSFZ010000376.1:0-9104 GCA_035693785.1 Anaerolineae bacterium
TCGCCGCTTGCCGCTCCACAGGTCGATGTGCAGTGACGGCATCTTGCTGCCCCGTCCCTTCGCCACGAGCGGTATGAGGGCCGGCTGCAGCAGCGAGAGCGGCAGGGTGCGAAGGGCCGCCGCGAGCAGCGACACCGGATAGCCCGGCAGGTTGACGAAGCGAATGCCCTGCGCCCGCGCGACGCGTATCGCCTCGCGCAGCGCGGCCATCTCGATCGCGAACAGTCGCCTGTCCCGAAAAATCTCCATTGTGTTCAGATCGAGAATCGCAGCCGTCGCGTTGCCGATCAGGTTGAGCAGCAGCTTGCTCCACTTCATCGCGCGATAGTCGGCATACGTGCGCACGACAAACCCGGCGCGACGCATATCGCTCGCCAGAGATTCTGCCGAAGAATGCCGGATAGTCGCCTGGCCGGTTGCGTAGCTCGCTGATTCGCCGATTCGTTGATTCGTTGCTTCATTCGTTGACACCCCGCTCAGCCCCATCCCACCTCGCCGCCTCTCCAGCACGACGACGCCCGGCTCGCGCACCGACACCGGGTTCAAGATCGTGCCCGCGATGATCTTCTCCGATCCGAATGCCTCGCTCAGCAGGTCTTCGCTGCTCACGCCATTCTGCAGCGACAAAAAACGATCGACGTTCTGCGCACACGGGCGCAGCTCGTCGATCGCCGATTGCGAGTCGTACGTCTTAACCGTGAACAGCGCCAGATCGTATCGCTGCGAGGCTTCGAATGCGTCCTTCACCGACGCGACCGCGCGGCACTCTCTGATCTCGCGTTCCCCATCCGGCTCGATCAGCCGAAGCCCACGCGCGGCGACCGCGTCGGCCAGGGGCTGCCGCCCGACGAGCGTCACATCATGCCCGGCCAGCGCCATCTTCGCGCCGGCGTAGCCTCCGATCGCCCCCGCGCCGACGACGAGTATCCTCCAACCTCCAACCTCCAACCTCCAATCTCTAATCTCCAATGACCTGGCTCTCGATCGCCGCCACCAGCTCGCGACAAAAAGCGGGAATGTCTTCGACGACGCGCCCCCAGACGATGTTGCCGTCGCGGAAGGCCGGCTCGTCGACCCACGTTGCGCCGGCGTTGATCAGGTCGTCCTTGATGCCTTTGCTGCCGGTCGCCTTGTGGCCTTTCACGATGCCGGCCGAGATGCCGACTAGCCCGGCGTGGCAGATCAGCCCGACGATCTTGCCCGCGTCGTACGTGTCCTTGACCAGCTTCTTGATCTCGTCGTAGCGGCGTAGCTTGTCCGGCGCCCAGCCGCCCGGAACGACGACCGCGTCGAACTCGGATGCTTTCACGTCGCGCGCCGCGACGTGGCTCGTCGCCGTCAAGGCGTTTTTTCCTTTCACAGTCTTATTGGCTTCGACGCCGACGACGAGAACCTTAGCGCCCTCTTCGCGCAGGCGCATGACCGTCACCCAGAACTCCAGGTCTTCGAAGCCCTCTTCGAGCAGAAAGGCGATTTTCTTGTCTGCCAGTTTCATGGTTATCCTCCACGATCCGACGAAAGACGATAGACGAAAGACTGACTTTCGTCCTTCGTCGTCGGTCCTTCGTCGCTAAGCCAGCACGGCGCCGATAAGCGCAGCGTGGCCGCGCACGAACTCTTCGATCGACATGGCACGTTTTCCGGCGAGCTGCACCTCGCGAAGCTCGAGCATACCGTCGCCGGCCACGACGCCGATGCGCTCGCCGTCCAGGCGTATGACCTGCCCTGGGGTGTGCAGTTGCGGCGCGCTCCTCTGCCCGGTTGAGACGGCGCGCACGATTTTCAGATCCGCGCCTTTCCACTGCGTCGACGCGCCGGGCCACGGCGTGTAGGCCCGGATCATGCGGTCGATCTCGGCCGCCGGCCGGGACCAGTCGATCCGGCCGTCTCCTTTCTCGATCTTCGGGCTGAGCGAGGCCGAGGCGTGATCCTGGGAAACCGGCTCGATCTCGCCGCGCAGGTATTTGGGCAGCGTTTCGGCCATCAAGCGCGCGCCGATCTCGGCCAGCCGCGCGCCGAGCGTCGCCGTCGTGTCGTCGGGGCGAATCGGCTCGCGCGCCTGGGCAAGCAGCGGCCCGCTGTCCACGCCCGCATCCATGCGCATGATCGTCACGCCGGTCTCCGCGTCGCCGGCCAGGATCGCCGCCGGGATCGGCGCTGCGCCGCGATGCTTCGGGAGCAGCGATGCGTGCAGATTCAGGCAGCCATGCGGGGCGACGTCGAGGACGGGCTGCGGCAGGATCAACCCGTACGCGACGACGACGACGACCTCAGGCCGGAGTGCGCGCAGCGTCTCTATCGCCGAAGCATCTTTGCGCAGGGAATGAGGCTGGTGAACCGGGACGCCGTGCTCATCCGCCCATACGGCGACGGGCACGCGCGACAGCCTGCGACCGCGCCCGGCAGGCTTGTCGGGCTGCGCGAATACGGCCAGCAGCTCGTGCCCGCGCGCCAGCGCCTCGAGCGTCGGAACGGCAAAAGCAGGCGAACCCATGAACACCAATCGAGCCATCTAAACTCTAACTCCCCACTCTGACTCCCCACTCTGACTCCCCACTCTAACTCCCCACTCTAACTCCCCACTCTAACTCCCCACTCTAACTCTAACTCCACCCCCCCAGCCTCACCAATTCACAGGAATTCGCCTCAGCCGGTAATTGCGGTCGTGGAATTGGACGTACCGGTTAGCGCGGCCGAATTCGAACAGGCGGCGCGTCACGTCGACGTCGTGCTCGCAATAGGCGAACAGCTCGTCGAGCTTGCCTTCCCGCCACCACACGATCGCCTGCTGCCCGTGGGCCGTCTTGCCCGTGCCGAGCGTCGCCGCCGCGAGCGCGTCCAGCCCAACCCGGAAACCGGCGGCGCGCCGGACGTGATCCAGCATGTCGATCGTCGGCAGCCTGCGCAGGTCGTCGCTCGTGTAAGCGCGCAGCACCTCGTAATCGAAGTCGAGCAGGTTGAACCCGACGACGGCCTCGGCGGAGCGCAGCTCGGCGATTAGATCGGCGACGTTCGCCTCGGTGTAGCGGTGAAAGGCGCTGTCGGCCGTCGCATACGTCACGCCGACCGACATCCGGAGCAGGTGCAGATTCCCGCGCCCTCCCACGTCGTCGATCGCGTTCTGCGTTTCCAGGTCAAAGACGATGAGATTCATTGTGCGCTCACCTGCGGCGCGCGGCGCCGCCCAGCATCGGCAGCAGGGCCAGGCCGGCGATGACGAACAGGACAAAACACGGCGCGACCTCCCCAATCAAACCGGCGACGTTTGCACTGCCGTTGGACAGGCTCGCGCGCCAATCGCGCTCGAGTCTCGCCAGCGTCACGCCCAGCGCGCGTTCCACGCCCGGCAGACACTCGGCCTTGTCGCGATACGCCGCGAGCAGGTCCTGAATCCCTTGCCGGCCGTACCGATTGCGAACGAGCTGCACCAGGCTGCCGCTTTGCGCGTAGGCCTGCAGAGTATCTTGCCCATCGTCTGGGAACGGGGCGCATAGCAGCTCGAATGGCAGCAGGCGACCCTCTTCCAGCGCTTTCCGAAGCGCACCCGCCTGCGCCGCGTCGGGCGAGGCCTGGTTCGCCGTGGCCAATCCCTCGTCGAGCCAGGCCGGCGTGTGATCGTAACCGGGCTGCACGGCCTGGTAGACCAGCAGATGCGTCATCTCGTGCGGGATGACGCGCTGCGCCTCCACCGGCGCTGTCACGTCCGGTGGCAAGTCGACCAGGACGACGCCCAGCTCGGGGCGCGCCTGCCCGCCGGCCCAGTCGCGGCCGCCGAGCTGCAGCGTGCTGATCAAGTCTTCACGGCTGGGGTACACGTAGATGTCGATATTCGAAGGCCGGGACACGCCGATCTCATCGGCGATGGCGGGCAGTGCGGCGAGTGCGGTGTCGAGCACCATCTCGCCGAACGCGGTATCACCCTCCGGCCAGTGCACCGTGACGCCGCCGCGCGATGCCTCGCGCCAGACGTAGCGATTGTCGATGTAGTCGAAGGTCACAGGCGTTGTCTCGGCGATGAGATTGCCGGATTCGTCGAACAGCTCCCACCAGTACGTCACCTTGCTGAACGGCGGCAGCACGCCGCCGCGCAGCTCGTGCGTCACCATCGTCGAAATCGTCGTGCCCGGCTCGAAATCGGCCGGTATCGGGTCGAAGCTGAGCTCGGGGGTTCTGAAGCGCAGAACGGCCCTGCCGATGCGCCGGTCGCCGGTCGCGGTGAGCGTGAAGACGATGTGCTGCGCGTAACGGTAAGCGTGCGTCGCCGTGGCGTTGATCTGGACCGGCGGCGCGGCGCGCATCGACGCCGGGCTGAGACCCACGCTCAATCCCACGATGACCACGGCACACAGGAGTCTCAGCAGAGGCGTCGTCATTTGAGCAGCGCGATGAGCAGTGTGAGCGTGATCGGGCTGCACAGCGTCGAGACGATCACGGCATTCGTGACAAGCGCGGGAGCGGCGTGATATTCCGTCGCCAGGATGATGTTGATCACGGCGGCCGGCATGCTGGCTTCGAGAATGGACGCCTGGCGCGCCACGCCGTTCAGTCCGATCACGGCCGCCGCGCCCCAGGCGATGACCGGCGCGACGACCAGGCGCAGCCCGGTGGCGGCGGCCGACGGGCGCAAGTGCGCCGTCACCGACGTTCGAGACAACTGCATGCCGAGGATCGCCAGCATGAGCGGGATGGCGGCGCGCCCGGCGAGGTCGATCCCGGCGAGCAGCGGCTCGAGCGCCGGCTGCGTCATGTCGATGGCCAGCGCGCGAACGAGAATTGCGGCCACCGCCGCATACATCGGCGGCACGGCCAGCGTGCGTCTCAGCGTGGTGCGCCAGCCGGAGCCGTCGCTGCCGGCGGCGACCCACACGCCGAGCGTGTACACCAGGAGCGTGCTGGTCGTGAAATACACGACGGCGCGCGCCAGGGCCTCCTCGTTGAAAGCGCGCAGGTTCACGCCCAGACCGTAGTTGCCGGCGTTCACGAACATGCACACCAGCACAAGCCCGGCCGTGGCGCGCGCGTCGAGCTGCAGCAGGCGACTGGCCGCCAGACCGAGCAGCCCCATGATCAGCGAGACGCCGACGGTGAACGCGGCGATCTGTAACATCTCTGCGCTGGCCAGCTCGGACTTCACGAGCGAGCTGAATACCAGGCTGGGGCTGAAGATATAGAAGGTGATGCGCGTCAGGCTATGGACGTCGGGCTTGAAGCGCCGGTCGAATGCGAATCCCAGCCCCATGACGACGAAGATAGGCAGAATGTCGTGGGCCAGGATGCCGAGCAGCTCATTCAAGCGTCACGATCCGTTTCGTCGTCGTCCGGGTTGAAATCGAACATCGGGAAGTCCAGGTCAGAGCCGCTCATGAATTCAAGCTCGTCCAGCGCCGCTTCGGCGACTTCGTGCAGGTCGGACTCCTCGTCTTCCAGGATGCCGGTCAGCAAGCGCCGCGCCTCGTTGCCGCCGATCTGGCCGAGCGCCCAGACGGTCGCCTCGCGAACCTGGTCGTCAGGATCGTCAAGCAAAGTCGTGAGCGCCGGGATCGCGTCGAGATTCTGCAATTCACCGCACGCGCGCGCCGCCTCGTAGCGCATCTCCGGATTGGGCGAGTCCACCTCGGCCAGCACCGGGTCGGCCCAGCGCAAGTCGGCCGAGCGGCCCATGGCGAACATGGCACTGATGCGCATCGGCTCTTCGTCGTCCGCGTACGCTTCGGCGATGAGGTCGGCCACGCCGTCCGCGCTCGAGTAGCCGATCGCCTCGACCGCGCGCCGGCGCACGTCGAGCGTCTCGCTGTCGTCCTCGAACACGTCGCGCAGCGAATCGACCACCTGCTCCAGCTTCGCCGTCGGAATCTCGTCCAGCTCTCCGGAGAGCACGAAATGCCCGAGTGACGTCGCCGCCGCTGCGCGCACCGTCTCAGACGAATCGTTGCGCAGCAGGTCGAGAAGCGTCGGGATCAGCTTGACATCCTCTTCTTCCCACAAGCCGTCGATGGCGGTGGCGCGCACTTCCGGATCGCCGTCGGCCAATCCTATGCGGAAAATAGACCCGAAGTCGACCTCGAAATTGGCTTCGGATATCTCGACCAGGTGGCGCATGATCGCCTGGCGGCGATCGACGGCGGTCGACGGCCACACGCGGCGCACGCGCTCAAGCTCATCCCGATCCAGGCCCGACAGGGCGTACAGCTTCGCAACCGACAGCATCTCCTCTTCGTTGGTCATATTCTTCAAGAGGGAATCGAGTGCATCCATGTATCTATTTCCTTGAGAGTATTGTACCTGAACTTCGTCACTACGCACAACAGGCGGGACATCCGTCCCGCCCGTGTAATCGATCGCTGCCGTCAACGTGCGCCGCACTTCCAACCCTCTCCCTTCGCTGCGAGGGCGAGAGTGCGTCGTACGTCACTAGAACGGATTCGGGATAGGGTTGCTCACATCCTGAATGGTGATCAGCACGGCGAGCGCCAGCAGGAACATCATGCCCGCGAAGTGGACGACGGCTTCCTTCTCCGGCGCGATGCGCTTGCCGCGCACGGCTTCGATCAGCACGAACACCAGCCGGCCGCCGTCGAGCGCGGGCAGCGGCAGAAGGTTCGTGAACGCCAGCGCGACGCTGATCGCGGCCGCCATGTTCAAGATCGGGAACCACACCTGGCGCTCGATGCTCTCTGCGAGCGCATACCCGCTGATCTGCGCGATACCCGCCGGCCCGACCGGGCGGGCCAGCCCGGGATCGATTTCGCCGGCCAGCAGCAGCCTCGGCAGCGTGATCATGCCATTGAGGACGTCGCCCGTCGACTCCAGCGCCCTGGACGCCGCTTCCGGGAGCGAGTTGGACACGATCTTGTACGACAGCGGGTTCTGGCCGATGGTGATGCCCATCGGACCTTCACCCTGCGGCGGCTGTGGACGGGCGTGCACGTCGATCACGCGCTGTGTGCCGTCCACATCGCGCACCGTCAGCTCGATCGTCTCGCCGAGATGAGCGTGCGTGTAAGCCGTCAGCGTCTCCGCCGCGTCGACCGCGATCCCATCTACGGCGAGGATGGCCATGCCGGGCACGAGACCGGCCTGCTCGGCGGGCGCGCCAGCCGCCACAGCGCCGATGACGACCTCGATCCGATCCACAACCGGCTGCCCCAGCAGGTAAGCCATCGTGAAGATGACCAGCGCGGCAAGCAAGTTCATTCCCGGCCCGGCCAGCAGCACAGCCGCGCGCCAGCGCTTGAGGGCAGCGGCGAAGCTGTCGGGCTTCGACGGATCTTCTTCGCCCAGCATGCGCACGAAACCGCCGATCGGCAGCCAGTTCAGCGTGTAGTCGGTGCCTGGGTCGAAATAGGCCAGCTCGCCGCGCAGGCGGACGCCGTCGGCGTCGGCGACCTTCAGCGGCGTCGTCACCGCGCCCTCCTGCTTGGCGTCGACGACCTTGATCGAGCGCAGCATCAGGCGACCCTTGACTTCGTCGGCGCGCGCCTCGACGACCGCGCCCTCTTCCAGGCCGCTCGGAAACTTGAAGTTGCGCGGCGAGTGGACCGACTCCGCACCGATGCGCAGCCGGCCCATGCCGCGCCACAGCTTGCGCGCGCGCGGCGGGAAGCCCAGCCCGAACTCCTGCACGCGAATGCCGGCGCGCTTGGCGAAAACGAAATGCCCAAGCTCGTGCAGCATGACCAATGGCCCGAGCACGATCAAAAATGCTATCACCTGCGTCGCTAAGTCGCTCATGTGCCCTCGCTTCGTATGCCCCGATACCGTGAAGATTATACCCCCCGCATATTAGAATGACAATAGTACGGCGTAGGGGCGACAACAGTAGGGTTTTGCAGATGGAATCTAGAACAGGTGACTTTCGACGAGGTGCGCCGGACCGCCGGGGGAGACAGCCAAGACGTTCTGGACGCCGGCGATGGATCGAAGCCGGCGAGCCACCTCGTCCGCTGCCGAGGATTGGCACAAGCAGTGCACGTTCGCCCCGGCGTCGATCGTGAAGCACACCGGCAGCCCGTCCGCGCGCCAGGCGCGCACGGCGTGGAGGATCGCCACGGTGGGCGGCTGCCAGTAGAGCAGGGGGGGATTCGAGGTCATCATCACCGCGTGCATGGCGAGCGCGTCCGCTTCGACGACGGGCGCCAGCGATGCGAAGTCGCGCGACAGGATGGCCGCCCTGACCTGGCTCAATCGTTCGGGAATCGTATTCACGCGCGCGGCGTGGAGCGGGCTGGTGCCGGCCAGCGCGTGCCCCTGCGTCGAGCCGACCGTCTTGTGCGCGACGTCGACGATCGCGATCACGTCCCGCAAGTCCCAATGCTCGGGCGGCGCGATGCTGAATGCGTACGAAGTCGCGTCGTCCGTTCCCGCCTGCCACTCGACGTAGCCGCCGGGCACGCTGCGGCACGCCGACCCGGAGCCTGTCCGTGCCAGCCGCGACAACGCCCGTTCGTCGAGATTCAGCCCGGCCGCGGCGGCGGATGCGACCGCCAGCGCCGCGAAACCTGACGCCGACGAAGCCAGCCCTGCGCCCGCTGGGAAGCTGTTGAGGCTCTCCACGCGCGCCCTCGCGCCGATGCCGGCCATTGTCCGCACGCGTTCGAGCATCTTGACGACGCGGTCTTTCGCCGCGCCCGATTGTTCCCGCCCGCCGAGGACGACGACATCATCTCTGAGCGCATCGTCGAACGCGACAGTCGTCGTCGTCGTCAGGCCGGCCATATTCATCGACAGAGAGGAGTTGGCCGGAAGACGCAGCGCGGGGTCGCGGTTGCCCCAGTATTTAATGAGGGCGATATTCGGTTGAGCGACAGCCGTGGCTTTCGCAGTTTGCATAAGACAAGAATCACCTTATCGCCGTGTGTCCAACGCGAGTTTACCACGCTTACGAAACTTGCCGCAACCCTTTGACTTTCGGGACTTGCCCGCGTAAACTTAGGTGGTGCGGCGGCGAGCCGTCGCCAAATCCCACCCTCGGAGTCAAGGCTTTAGCCGGATTCACCGCCTAAAGGCTCGACTCCGAAAGCAACCCGGAATCAAGGCTTTAGCCGGATTCACCGCCGGAAGGCCCGACTCCGAACGGGAAGCAACATGTCGCGCCCACTACACCA
>DASSFZ010000377.1:0-5295 GCA_035693785.1 Anaerolineae bacterium
CGTGTGCCCACCGCAAGCGCGGACGCCGGTCGATGACCCCCTGCAAAGCGCGGATCTGATGGCTCAGACAGAGTTGATGCTGGTCGGCGGGCGCGTTCAGTTGCGGTTTCCAGCAATCACTGCGCCAGACTTCGGCGCGTCGCTCGCCCATGAAGGTGTCGATCACATCTTGGCCGCGACTGGGGACAATCAAGTGATACTCGCCGACGGGACTCTCAAACACCCATTCCCACCAGTTGCGCCCATTAACACGGGCGCTGGTCTCATCACTGCCAATCACCGCACTCTGTCGCACCTGCTCCCCAATCGCTTCGGCTTCCGGTTGCGCCGCTGCGCCCGCCCGTTCCAGAATCGCCACTGCGCCGCCCTCGCTCAGCGTCGTCCCGAACAGGTCGCGCAACACGGTCTGGGTGCGCTCGAAACCCATATGCTGTGCCTGATGGAAATAGGCCACCACCGCTTCCAGTCGCGGGCCAAACTGCCGGCTGGCTTCCAAACCTTCCGGCAAGACTCCCCGCTGGAGCGCCTGGCAACACGGACACACCACTTCGTGTTGACGGGTCTCGATGACGACGGGCTGGATCTCCGGCAACTCGGTCACTTGGCGTCGGATGGTCCGCGCCGGGAGAACCTCGCGCAGATCGGCGCCACACGCTGTGCAGACCACCACGGGAGCCTCGATCACCGTCGTCGGATTGTCCACCAGCGGGCGTTCCGCTTTGACATGCCCCGCTTTCGCCCCGTGCGGCTGACGGCGTTTCCCAGCCGGCCGATTCCCTTTCCAATCCCGCGACGGCGGCTGCGACGAGTTGCGCGAAGAGGTCGGCGGTTGCTTGAGCCGTTCGATTTCTGCCCGCAACGTCTCAATCTCGGCCAGCAGTTGCACGATCAGCGCCAGCAGTTCGTCGCGGGAGAGTTCGTTGAGTTGGTCAAGTGTAGGCAGGGTCGTCACGCTATATGTAACACCGAACTATCAAAAAAGTCGTGAGCAGTTACACAACCTCTTCTATTTGCCAGAAGTTTGGATAATAGGTGACGAAACCTGCCGTGTTCACCTGGAGTTCGGTGACGAATTGGCCGCCCGCACTCTCGTACCGATAGGTCGCGGCATCAGTGCGGCGGTAGAGCTGTTCGAGCGGCTCGAGAGCGAAGCTTGGGAAGCGAAGCCAGGCAGCCGCCACGTTCGCCTCCTGCCCGATGGCCAAACCCAGGCGGCGAATCGGAAGCAGGTTGGTCGATGGACTGAAGTTAAGGTCAAGGTCGATGCAGCCGGCCACTTCGGGACGCTCTGTTCCATTGAGCCGCCAGCGGCGAGCGGAGTCAACGGAGAGTTCGAGCTCGACTGTCTCGCTCCCGACCCAGCCTGCCACCTTCCCGGATAAGGTTTGCCACCCCGAATCGCACACGACCAGGTAGTCCAGCCGGCACGGCTGCTGATGGTGCGCAAATACCGCCGTTCCGGTTAGATGCCAGTCAGGATGCTGGAAGAACAGTCGAGCCGACTCATGGCCCGGCTGGTCCAGTCTGCGCCAGAGTATAGATAGGTCTGTCAAGCTCTTTTTCTCAACGGTATTGGCTTTCAGTGAGCACTCGGTCTTGCGCCACACACCACTGCGCTTAAAAGAAAGTCATGGTTGAGATTGACTTTGCCGATGATGCCCGGAATGACCGACTATTTCGGTGATCCCATTGTGATTATGTGAGTAAGAGAAGAAGTACGGTGACTCCCGCGACCACGAGACATATACCGAAGATCAGTCTAGCTGTGTCCCATGTTTTAGTTCGCTCTGAAGCAACACCTCTCAGGCGATTGCTCAATTCTTGACCCTTCCACAGGAGATCTCGACCAAAGATGTAGACCAGACCAATAGTAACGAGAGCGAGCGGCAGAATGTATGCCAGAGAGTATGAAATCATCTTCGTATGACACCCCCGACAAGAGCATGTTGCGGAATCCCCTGCAGCCATTGTCGCAACCCCAGTCTATGCCAGCTCCGCCGGCAAGTCAAGCGCGGAAAGAACTTCCATTGAGTAGGTCTTTGCACAATCAGGCGAAGGCATCTATACTATTAATCTTTACCACGAAGACACCAAGATAATCGACACCTCTCGCCGGTGACGGCGACAATGCTTTTGAGGTTGAAGAATTAACGGCGACAGCCAGCGGAGGTGTGTCGTGAAGATCGCGCGCGTATCGATCGTCATCGTCGTGGGATGCGTCGCCGTATTGGGCATCATCGGCCTGCTGCGCCCGGTCGAGGCCGCGCCCGTGCAGACGGGGAAACTCAGTGCCAGTCCGCGCGACGTCGTCTTCAACGAAGTCGCCTGGGGCGGCACGTCCGCCGACGCGAACGACGAGTGGATCGAGTTCAAGAACGATACGGCCAGCCCGATCGATCTGACGGGCTGGTCGCTGCGTTCCGGCGACGGCAGCCCTAACATCGTCCTCTCCGGCGCGATCCCGCCGAACGGATACTTCCTGCTCGAACGCACAGACGACACGACGGTTAGCGACATGCCTGCCGATCAGATTTATACAGGCGGCCTTGCCAATACGGGTGAGACACTCACGCTCGCCGACACGCTGAGCGACGTCGTCGACACGACTAATGCGAATGGCGGCGCCTGGCCGGCCGGATCGGGTTCACCCACTTTCTTCTCGATGGAGCGCGTCGATCCGAGCGCCGCCGACGCCGACGCGAACTGGGCGAGCAATGACGGCGTCACGCGTAACGGGCTTGACGCGAACGGGAACCCGATCAACGGGACGCCGAAGCAGCCCAACTCCCGGGCGGGCGCGCTGCCCCCGCCTTCGCCGCCGGGCAGCGTGCTGATCAGCGCCGTCCACTTCGACGCCTATGCCAACGGCGACGAAGGCTTCCGGCTGACCAGTGTCCACACGCAAGCGATCACCCTCACGAATTGGTTCGCCACCGACGGCGAAGGCACGCTCAATCTCAGCGGCACGCTCGAAGCCGGCCAGTCGATCTGGATCGCCAAGCGCGCCGTCACCTTCACGCAGCAATTCGGCTTCAAGCCCAACTACGAGTACGAGGGCAACACCGATTCACTGGTTCCCGATCTCACCGGCAGCGCGCCGCTGCTCGGCGACAACGACGAGCTTGCCATCCGCCAGGGCGCGAGCAACTGGATCGACGCCGTCGTGTGGGGCGCGGGCCAGGTCACCGACACGGGATGGCTGACCGGCTGGATGGGACCGGGCGTTCAACGGTACAGCAACAGCAGTATCGGCGCCTTCGGGCAAATCCTCTACCGTAAGCTCGACGAAGCGACGAACGCCATCGTCGCCGACACCCATACGGCAGTTGATTGGGCAAACGACAGCGCGGACCCCATCTCGGGCCGCAAGACGATGTATCCGGGCTGGGATCTCGAATCGTTCTGGGAGCCTGCCCGGATCACGGCGAGCGCGCGCCTCACCGTCGCCATCGCGCCGGACAACGCTTACCGCGTCATTTCCGATCTGCTCGGCTCGGCGCGGCAGTCAATCAAGATCGAAATGCACACGTTCGAGCATCCCGCGCTCGCCGGCGTCCTGACGCGCACGATCCAGGACTACGGCGTGAGCGTGACCGTTCTGCTCGAAGGCGGGCCGGTGGGCGGCATCGAGGATCAGGAGTTGTGGATCTGCCAGCAGATCGAAGCGGCGGGCGGCGACTGCTGGTTCATGATCAACGACAGCAGCGCGGACATCCGCGACCGGTACGATTACCTGCATGCCAAGATGATCGTCGTCGATGACCGCGTCGCGGCGATCGGCAGCGAGAACCTCAGCCTCAACAGCCTGCCCACCGACGATTTCTCGGACGGTACGATCGGCCGGCGCGGCGTGTATCTGGTCACCGACGCGCCCGGCGTCGTGACGCGCGCGCTGCAAATCTGGGCCGCCGATTTTGACCCAGCCAATCATCGCGACATCCACCCGTGGTCGGCCGGCGATCCGAAGTACGGCGCGCCGCCTCTCGGCTTCACGCCGGTTTATACCAGCGGCGGGAGCGGCTACGCCATCCGCTATCCGTCGCCGTTGAGCCTGACGGCGCCGCTCACCTTCGAGGTGCTGACCGCGCCTGAAAGCAGCCTGCGCGCGAGCGACGCCCTGCTCGGCTTGATCGCGCAGGCCGCCCCGGGTGACAGCATCGACGCCGAGCAGTTGGAGGAGCGTCCACACTGGGGAAGCTCGTCGAGCAACCCGATCGACGATCCCAATCTCCGCCTGCAGGCGCTGATCGGCGCGGCGTCACGCGGCGCGCGGGTCCATCTGCTTCTCGACGGGCACTTCGACGATCCGTTGTCGCCTGTGAGCAACGCGGCGACATACGCCTACGTCGAGTCGCTGCGCGCGATCAGCCCCGTACTCGCGAGCCATCTCGAAGTGCGGCTCGGCAACCCGACGCTCAGCGGCGTCCACAACAAGATGTTTCTATTCAACGTCGGTGGACGCAAGATCGTTCACGCCGGCAGCCTGAACGGCAGCGAGGCATCCCACAAGGTCAACCGCGAGATCGCACTGCAGGTGGAGTCGGAAGTCGCGTACGAGTACCTGCGCGCCATGTTCGAGCACGACTGGGCATTTCGGCCGCGCGTGTACCTGCCGCTCATCTTGCGGAACTATATGCCGCCCGCAGACCATCTCCTGGTGAGCAAAGTCTTCTACCTCGGCACGCCCGGCGTCGACGAGTGGATGCAAATCTACAATCCGACTGCGATCACCGTGTCGTTGAGCGGCTTCAAGATCGGCGACGAAGAGACGCGAGGCGGCGGCGGATTCGGCTTCGACGGGATGTGGGAATTCCCGCCGGCGGCGACGATCGCGCCCGGGCAGAAGATCAACATCGCCGGGACGTTCGCCGGTTTCTACGCTCGATTCGGTTACGACCCAAACTTCGCTTTCTTTGACGGCGTGGCGGGCGTCAATCGCATGACGCCGTATCTCGCCTGGACGAGCGCGGTGACACTCACGCTGGCCAACGTGGGCGACGAGGTGCTGCTGCTGGGACCGGGCGATCAATTGATCGACGGCGTGGCGTGGGGAACCGGAGGGCTGCCGGGTCACGCGTCGTGCCCCGCGATCGCGCCGCCGCCGTACGCATCTATCGAGCGAACGCCTATCTGGCAAGATACGGATAACTGCCTCGCAGACTTCGTGGCGAACCCGTCGCCGCTGCCGTAGCCGACAGCGGATCGCTTATCGCGTATCGCGTATCGCCGATTTCGATCTTGACCTGCGTCGATCTACAAGTATAATTTTGGGCATCCCCACGCCGGCAGAAGGAG
>DASSFZ010000378.1:0-2589 GCA_035693785.1 Anaerolineae bacterium
CCGTCATCTCAAGCATCTCGGACTCAAACAGAGATCGACCGTCCGGCAGCATCGACGTGCCACCTCCGTATGCCCTCACGGTCACAGACTTATTGATGACGTCCTCGATAATCTGCCACACGGGAGGTTCTTCACTGCCACTGCCGACGGCGACCAGGTCCGGGGGAGAGGTCTTGAAGGCAGGTGGTGCAGGGGTATAAGGTCCGGGCGGGATGACAGGCAGAACGAGCCGCGAGGGATGCGCAGAGCCGTGGTGCAGGTAGTTGTCAGCCCGGTAGGGCGACGGCCATATGACCGGCCAGTAGGCGCTGGCGACGCTCAGCCGAATGCAATGTCCGGGCAAGTAGCGATAGGCACACGCTTTAAGCGCGACGCGCACTTCGTAGATTTCGCCCGGAATCAGGGGCTGCGGGTCGGCATGGCCGTCCCGGTGGGTCAGGTTGAGGATGCCTGCCGTGACGAAAGCCGACGTGCCATCCGGCGCGACGTCGGTCAACCGGACGACGACGTGCGCGACCGGCGCGCTGCAGCTCAAATACAGGATCGCTTCGGGGAAGCCGATGATGTCGAGCGGCTCGTCCAGCGGGTCACCGGTGTAGACGAGGCTTAACGCTTCGTCGGGACGCAAATCGCGAGCCAGGCCGTTGGGTGCGACGCCCCCACCCCAACACAGTGATGCGCGCGTGCCGAGCGTGGGGCGATGCGGGTAGTGATCCTTCGTGTCCACGGGCAGCGGCGCGGGAGCAAGGGCGCCATTCCCGAGATAAAGCGTCTGCGGCTGCGAGCGCTCGATCGGGTACGTCGCTTCACTGTGCCACGCGCCGTTAAATCGTGCCGGAAATGCCTCGGGCGGCGTGTACTCGCGCCGGAAGATCGTCAGCGGCGGCTCGTCCATGACGCCGTTGTCGATCCCCTTCAACCAGCAGTCGAAGAAGCGAGCGATTTCGTGAAGGTAATCGAGGTTGGGGCCGGGGTACGCGCTGTCGGGGAGCGCGTGCACCCAATTGCCGATCAGCGCCTTGCGCGGCGCGTTCACGCACTTTTCCTGCATGCGCAGAACCGCGTTCGTGTAGCCATCCATCCAGCCGCCGATGTGGAAGACCGCGCACGTAATGCGGCCGTAGTCCGGCGCGAGTGAGCCATTGCGCCAGTACGGGCCGTCGGCCGGGTGGCGCAGCCACTCGATCGGCCAGGGCGGCGTCTTCGCCAGCCGGGTCTTCCATTCTTCCGCCCAGCGAGCGCCCACGTATTCCGGCCGGGGCGGCATGGCGTTCATTCCCACCTGGCTGACTGCATACTGCGCGAATTCGCTGGCGACCATGCACCCGCCGATGTAGTGCACGTCGTCGGTGTACCGATCGTCGGTCGCGTACACTGGAACGATCGCCTTCAGGTGCGGTGGCTGCAGCATGGCGACCTGAATAGCCGTGAATCCGCCGTAACTGACGCCCCACATGCCGGCGCGGCCGCTGCACCACGGCTGCGCCGCCAGCCACTCGACCGCATCGTAGCCGTCCTGCGTCTCGTCGCGCGTGTACTCATCCATCGCGATCCCTTGACTGCTGCCGGTGCCGCGAACGTCGAGCCGGCAGAAGGCGAAGCCCCGCTGAGCGAAGTACGCGCCGCGCTTGTGATCCGTGATATATCGCCAGTCATCTTTGCGATAAGGGATCATCTCCAATATCACAGGGAATCTCTCGCCTGCCATGCGCGCAACCGGCATCCACACGTTGGCCGACAATTCGACCCCGTCGCGCATCAATAGCCGGACGTTGTAGCGAACTTCGACTTCGTAGGGAGATTCTGACATCGCCTGCCTCCAAAATAAAGCGCGATGCGTGAAACGTGAGAAGCACTCACGCATCACGCATCACGCGTCCCGATTATCTTGAAGCTGCGAGAAAACCGACGACGGCCTACGGGCTTACGCGCGTCAGCACGACCGGCTGCACGTCGGGGATGCCGGCCGGGGGCACGTAGGTGAATGTATCGCCCGAGCACTCGTACGTGAATGCCGTGCTCGTTCCCTCGGCCGAGACGCCGAATAGCGACGCCAGTTCATTCGACGTGCCCGAGAAAAGCTCGTTACCGGCCATAGTCGCCGAAAACGTCAAGTCGTCGACGTTCGGGTCGGAAAACAACATCTCGCCGCCGCCCACCTCGTAGGCGGCGGTCCCCGTGCCGTCGATGCTGACCGCCATATCGAACGTCAGGTCTTGCACGGAGATAGCGAAGTTCACGACGAAGCCATTCGCATCGATCGTGGCTGTGCCGTCAGGCCCGAACGTATAACGCAGGTAACCTTCCTGACCTAAAAACTGAAACTCGGCGCTCGCGCCCCCCGCGGCCATGATCGAAGCCATGTACTCGCCCATGTCGCTCATCTCCCACGTGCCGACGACGCAGGCCTCGCCGGAGGCCGCAACCGGCTCGGGCGTGTCTGTCGGAACGGGCGTATCCGTCGGCTCCGGGGTGGGCGTAGGCGCCGTCGTCGCCGTCGGCGGAACCGGCGTTGGCGTGGGCGATGCAGCAGCGCCGGAGCAAGCAGTCACAGCGAGCATCACCCCGATGGCGAGTAAGAAGACTTTG
>DASSFZ010000379.1:0-3849 GCA_035693785.1 Anaerolineae bacterium
ACGGCTCGACGCCGAGTTCGTTGCGCAACGCCTCGACGCAGCGATGGTAGGCGGCGGCGGCGCTCGACAGGTCGCTCCGTCCGGCGTGCGCGATCATGAGCGCGCGGTAGGCCGGCTCGGGCACGTGCCCCAGCGCGATCCAGCGCTCGCCCCATTCGAGCACGTCCTGCCAACGCCGCGCCTCGACGAGCCGATCGAGCAGCAAGGCCATTTTCTGCTCGAAGACGGACTGCAGCCGCTCGCGCTCCAGCACCACCCACTCGTCGTAGAAGCCCGGCAGCAGGTCGCCACCGTAGGCCGAGGCAACGCCGATCAGGTCATCCGGCGAGATGTCTGCGGCTACTTTCTTGTCCACGACGGCGGCGTCTAGCCAGTACACTGAAGCGGCGTCGAAGACGATGGCGATCTCGTCGACGAGCAGGTAATCATGCCCGGTCGAAGGGTCAGTGCCCAGTGATTTGCGGATGCGCCACAGCGCGTGGCGGAGGTTGCTGCGAGCGTTTTCTTCGGTCGAATCGGGCGAGAGCAGCCCGGCCAGCTTCTCGCGGCGATGCGCGACGCCGGGATTTAAGACGAGGTAGGCCAGCAATGACTGGGCAGGGCGTGACGGGATGGCGATGGACTCGCCATCTCGACGCACGTCAAACTGCCCCAGCAACCTGACTTCGAGCATCATCACTACGCCGAACTACTCTTGCCCGTCACCAGTGGCATAGGCGATGGCCTGCTCCATCGTCATCGCCCGGCCCTCGGCGCTCGCCGCATCGAAGGCAGCCTTGCCGAGTTGAGCGCGGACCGCAGCCGCATCTCGTTCATGCCCGGCCCGATCGGCGGGCGGCAAGGGAGCGCCGATCGCTCCACGCAGCGCCTCTGCCGCTCCGAACAGCCGCGCTGCTCTCTCGGGTTGCCCCTGTGCGCGGGCCGTAGACGCCAGGCCTTCCAAACATTGAGCGATTTCCAGCCTCGCGCCTCTCTCTCGAGAAACGGTCAGGCTGTCTTTAAGCAGGGCCGTCGCCTCCGCGAAATGGCCCTGATGATAGGCTACCGTGCCCAGCCCGTGCAGCGCGCGGGCGACGCCCACACCATCGCCCAATTCGCGGAGAAGAGGCACGCTCTCCTCCAGCAGGGCAACTGCTCGCCCGTAATCACCGCAGCGAGAGACGGCGATGCCCAGATACATGAGCAGGCTGGCAATGCCCGCCGTGTCCGCCTGAGCCTGGAATTGGGCGAGACTTTTCGCAAAGAGGGCCGCCGCCCGTTCAAAATCGCCCTGAAAGAGCGCCACGTGCCCTTGCTGATAGATCATCCAAGAGATGCCCAGTGGGTCTCCAGGTGTTTCAAGAGCGCGGTATGCTGCAAGCGTCTCCTCGATCAACGGAACTGCCCGACCGAAATCTTGCTGCATCATCGCCAGGTTGGCCGCCCTGTGGAGCACCTTCGCCCGGACCTGCGCCGATGCGCCTTGGCTCGTAGCCAGCGCTCGTTCAAGCCAGCGGCGGCCCTCGACGAAACGGGCGGTCACATACCAGAACCACCCCAGCGCGGCCGGAAGGCTCAGCCGCTCTTCGGCATCGCCATGCTCGAGAGACCACTCCAGTGCCGCCCGCAGGTTGCACTGCTCAGCCTCCAGCCGGCGCAGCCAGGCCGCATCCCCTGCTCCCCACAGGAGCGGCTCGGCCGCGAGAGCCAAATTCAAATACCGGTCGCGATGCCGCCGACGCGCGGCGTCCGTTTCCTCGGCCGCCGACAACTTATCGCTCGCATACTGTCGTAGAAGTTCGTGCAGGTCATAGCGCCCCGAGGCGTGCCGCCGCACAAGCGATTTGTCCACCAACGCAACCAGCAATGGCAGAGACACCTCCGCGACCTGCTCGGCCGCCTCTAATTCGAACCCGCCTTGGAAGACGGACAGGCGTCTGAAGGCACGACGTTCTTCTTCCGACAGGAGTTTCCAGGAATGGTCAAGCGCGGCTCGCATGTTGCGGTGCCGCTCGGGCACATCTCGCAGCGAGGTGGCCAGAAAACTCAAGTTGCCTTCGATCCGTGCCGCGATCTCCGCACACGGAAGCGCACGCACCCAAGCCGCCGCCAACTCCAGGGCGAGTGGCATCCCTCCTACCGCGCGACAGATGCGAACTACAGAGGACTGTTCCGCTTGTGAAAGGATGAAGTCGGGCTGAACCCGGTGTGCGGTCTGCAGGAACAACTGGACTGCGCTGTAGTCCTCGATCCCCTCCGCGGTTTCACTCTCTGGAAAGTCCATCGCCCCGATCTCAAACAGCCATTCGCCCTGCAGGTTCAACCGTTCACGGGAGGTCACGATGAACCTGAGGCCAGGGGCGCTGGCCAGGCTCTCCGCCAAGAAACCGGCGCCGTTCGCCTGACGCGAATCTTCGGCGAGGAGATGCTCGAAGTTATCCATCACCAGCAGCATCTCCTTGTCGTGCAGGTAGTTGAGCAACTGCACTTTGGGGTCTTGCGAGCCGTAGAAAGCGAGGCCTAATTCGTTGACCACGGCGGAAACAAGGAATTCTGCCGAGCTCAAAGGCGCGAGGGGAACAAAATAGACGCCGTGCGGAAAGGCGTTGGTTAGTCTCTCTGCCGCCTGAATAGCCAGGCGGGTCTTACCGATGCCGCCGGGACCAATCAGCGTCAAGAGCCGGCACGCAGGATTCTCCAGCAGCCCAACAATCTCAGCCAGTTCACGCTCCCGTCCGATAAAGGGAGTCGGTTGGACAGGCAGGTTGGTTGGGACAGCGTGGACAGGCGTTTGCGCCTCGCGCGTGACCGGGTGAACGGGCTGGAAATCGGCCACCTTTTCACCAGGTCGTGCTGTCATCCTGCCAGTCGATAGGCTGCCACTTCGCAACTGCTCGAACAGGGCGCGTTTCGCCCGATGGCTCGACGCCGAGTTCGTTCGTCAGCGCCTCAACACAGCGCCGGTAGGTGGCGACCATCTGTGATAGATCTCCCATCCCCCCGTGCGCCACCATGAGCGCGCGATAGGCCGGTTCGGGCACGTGTCCCAGCGCGATCCAGCGCTCGCCCCACTCCAGGGTATCTTCCCAGCGCCGCGCCTCGACCAGTCGATCGAGCAGCAGCTTCATCTTGTGCTCGAAGACGGCCTGTAGCCGTTCTCGCTCCAGCACGACCCACTCGTCATAGAAGCCGGGCAGCAGATCGCCGCCATAGGCCGAGGCGACGCCGATCAGGTCATCCGGTGAGGCATCGGCGGCTACTTTTCGGTCGACGACGGCCGCGTCCAGCCGGTAGTTCGAGGCGGCGTCGAAGGCGATGGCGATCTCATCGACCAGCAGATAATCGCGCGCGGTCGAAGGGTCAGTGCCCAGTGATTTGCGGATACGCCACAGCGCGTGGCGGAGGTTGCTGCGAGCGTTTTCTTCGGTCGAGTCAGGGGAGAGAAGTCCGGCCAGCTTCTCGCGGCGGTGCGCGACGCCGGGGTTCAAGATGAGGTAGGCGAGCAGTGACTGCGCCGGGCGGGAGGGGATGGCGATTAACTCGCCGCCCCGTCTCACGTCGAATTGCCCAAGCAATCGGATTTCGAGCACAGCGACACAGCCTCACATGTGAAGAGGAGCACAACAACACAGGCCAGCCTGGCTAAGCGGCCAAAGAGGCAATTCAAGTATATCACCAAACGAGCCTGAAATGAATACCGATTTCACCAAGACTTCGGAAGTCTGGCATGCAAAACACGCTGAATAACGCTGACGAACACGCTGGCGAACGCGAGCCTGATACAGTGGCTGCAACAAAACGGTCGGGCTGCGAGAAACGCGAAATCTAACCCGGCCAAGTCAGGGAGGTCGAAATGTCTGCCAATCGTTT
>DASSFZ010000380.1:0-13395 GCA_035693785.1 Anaerolineae bacterium
CGCGCCAGCAGCCACGTCACGCCGATCCGCAACGCTCGGAAAACGATTCGAATGCCTGCACCGATCTTCACCAGGGCGAAGTGCATCGCACGCCAGAGGGTGCGAAGCACTTCACCAACGCGCGCCAGCACTTGCCGGATGCCTGCCCATGCGATCTGCAATCCACGGATGACGCGCTCGCCAATCGCCGTGAAAACAACGTCCAGAGCGCGAAACAGCTTGCCCAGCCATGTCGCCAGGTACTTGACCAGCCGCCACACATGCAGCAGCGGCCGTTTGATCCATTCGGCTGCAATCCGAAGCGTGGACGCGATGATTCGCGCAGTGCGCAGCAGAACGATTCGCAGTTGGCCTGCCAGCCGCCGCAGCCACGCCGCGAGACCCCGCACCAAACTCGCTAATTGCCGCACCTGCCACTTCGCCCAGACGACCAGTACGCGCAGCGTCGACCGGACGAAGCGAACGACCTTCGCCAGGACACGGCCCAGTTCGTGCTTCACCAGCCGCAGCCAGGCCATCAGATGCCTGAGCAGGGTCCACACCTGCCGGAACGGCCACTTGATCCAGACGATCACGACGCGCAGGGCCGACAGGGCAAGGCGGGCGATTTTCGACAAGGCCGCTCGCGCCAGCCCCAGCATTAACCGTATCCACGCAAAGAGACGTCTGGCCACATTCCAGAGCCGGCGAAACATCTGCTTGAGCCAAACGGCCAGGGCGCGCAGCGCGGACACGACGATGCGGGCCGCCTTCGATAAGACGAGGCGCACGGCGTGCAGCAGACTGGACAGCGCCTTGTCCACCCGCGCCACGACCCACCTGACGGCGCGCCACAAGATTCGGAATGCAGCGCGAAGAGCTTCGTCCACCTTCGACAAGGCGGCGCGCAGGAATTGAAACAGGGCGTCGAGAGCATCTCCCAGGAACGCCAGCAGCCAGGCGATGCCGCGCCGCGCGGCGCGGAGCACGTAGGACATGGCCTCAGCCATCTTCGACAGAACAGCGCGCAGGACGCGAATCAGGGCGGCGAGAGCATCGCCCAAGCGCGCCAATATCCAGTCGATGCCGCGACGCAAGATGTGGAACGCGTGCGCAATGCCCTCCACCACTTTTGACAGGATATCGCGCACGGAACGAAGCAGAGTTGCGAGCAAATCGCCGATGAACGCCAGCACCGAAGCGATGGCGCGGCGCAAGTCGCGGAGCACCGTGCTGACGATCTCACCGATCCAGGCAATCACAGTTCGCAGCCCGTGCAGCAGACCCACCAGCAGGTCGCTCAGTCGATCGAACGCCCATGCGACGGCCGATCGCAGACGATCAAAAGCAGCTGTGACGAAGCCGGCCAACCGGGACAAAGCGGCGTGCACGAGGCGCATCAGGCGATTGAGCGCGTTGCCCAGCCGCGCCAGCAGCCGGCCGATGCCCAGCGCTAATTGGCGCAGCGCGACGGCAGCCTTGCGGACGGCCTGGATGGAAAGGATCCGCAGCCGGCGAATGAGCTGCCCAATGCCAGCCACGACCCGATCAAGAAAACTTCGCAGGCCGTCGAACAGCCGCATGATCCCGACCACGAGTGCGCGAAGCATGGGGATGCGGGACAGGGCCATGTAAAGCCCGCGCAGTGGGACCAGCACCAACAACGTGAGCAGATTGCGCAGCAGGCGAACGAGGTTGAGGATAGAACGCCACCACACGCTGAGGAGGCCCTGGCTCGGAATCGCCCGCCGCAGCGCAGCGATGAGTCGGTTCGACGAGGTTCGCTGCCGGAAACGATCCACCGCCGCTCGCACACGATTCATGACGCCGCGAATTGGCGCTGTGACACTCATCTTGTGGCTCATTCGCACACCTCCTTTGAGCCTCATTAGACGCCTATTCGGTTGTCAAGTCCAGATGGGAAGGTGTCAAAAACTGTCAGTCTGCCTGGACGGGGGTGAGATCCATCTCGTGGAGAGCTTTCGTCACAGCGCGCAGCGCGCCGCGCCGGGTGCGGTGGAAGGTGGCCTCGCTCACGTACAGACGCGACATAATGTCACGATTGGCATCACCGCGCAGGTAGGCATCGCGCAGGATCAGGTAAGGATGCCACTCACGAGGTGGCAGTTCTCGCGGCTCAACCGCGGCCGGGCGTAATTTTTCGATGGCTGTGACGAGCACCGCATTCAATGCCTTGCCGCGATCGATGTGCGTGGTGGCGTGGTCATGCGCGAGCATATTCCGCGCCAGCGGGTGCTCGCCCAGGTAAGAGTAATCGTACAGGCGCCGCATTGCATTCTCGACCTCTGCAACCTGTTGTGGGCTGGGCGCCGCCGCCTTCGCCTGATAAAGCAGTCCGTCAATGCCACTTTGCAGTTCATACTCGCGCGCTCGAAATGCCTCCAGCATGTTGCCGATCTGTCTCGCATGCGCTTCGTGCTCCTGCGCATACCGTATCAACTCGGCCAGCCGATCGGCCGCTTCGGCCACCAGGTCGAGATCGCCTTCACTGTAATGCGTGCCGCCCCTCGGCTGGCCGAGCAGGATTGCGCCGACCGCATCTCGGTCGGCAATCATCGGGGCAATGACGGCCAGAGGCCAATCCGGCGAGCCTTCGGGTGACAAAACGGTCAGCTCGCGCACATTCAAGTGGTGGGCCGGCAGGCGCTCGCCCACCCGCTCTCCGTGAAACGAGGCGCGCACGACAAATTCGCCGCCGTCACGCAGCGCGATTGCGCCCCAGCGGGCATTCACTCCGACGACGAGCGCGGCAAGTGCACTGCGAAGGCTTTCCTCGACGGATTTGCGCTCACCGAGATCGCTTGCCGCTCGGCGCAGCGTCGCGCGCAAGGCGCGTGCCGGAAGCCGCACAAACGGCCGATCCAGCAGCCGTCGAGCAAACTCGAAGCTCGTGTGCGTAAAGATCGTCAGCGCGACCACGACGATTGCGGCGGCGATCGACCACGCAGGCTGGAACAGGAACCACGTCGCCGCCAAATAGATGGCCGACAATGCCAACATGAGCAATGCGCTCAAGTCGAAATCAAATCGCAGAATACGGCCGTCGATCAGCGCGCTGTATCGGGCGATCCCATGTCCGAGCATGCCCACTCCCAGGCCCAGCGCGAGGACAATCGGAAGGGCAGGAACGGACACACCCAGGCTGATGGCCACCGTCCAGTAGACAGCGGCAAGCACGCCCAGAAACGTGCCGCGCACCAGGCTGTTCAGTTGCTTCCGGTGCATCCGATCGCGCACGGCCCGCCGCGCCGTCCAGAAGTTGTACAGCATGAGCAGTGCGAGGCCGATAAGGAAAATGGGCCATATGGCAAACAGCGGCCTGCGTTCAAACACCGTCGTATACGCCCCGACGCCCGGCATACGGTCACTCGCGATCAGCGATGTCTGGAGCAGCAAGACGTCAAGCAGGGCAGCCAGGCCGTACACGACCGGTAGAAACCGGCGCTGAGTGGTTCGCCGTTCAGGCGGGAGGGTTTCGAGGCTCAGGTGATACCAGATCGCCAGAGTGAGGGTCAGTGGCCACCTGGGCCACCTTGAGGGTGATGTCGAATCGCCGATGGCCAGGAGAATGGTGACGAAGAGGCCGGCGAGCGACCACAGGGTAAGCCCGGCCTGCCAGGCCAGCCGGCTGCGCGGGCTGCGCGTGACGACATAACATCCCAGCCACAGCGAGGCCGCCATGGACAGGAAACTGACGGCAGACGTAACCTGTGCGAGCGTCGACATGACACCCACGCCGGAAACGGCAACACATCGATCGGGGTACGCAACTGGGGTCAGTCAATCTGGCCCGATGGAGCGCACACCTCGACAATCCGTGACGAAACCTAGCAGAGGTCTGCCTAGATAAGATCATTATACACCTATTTCGTGAGACAATACGCTACAATTTGATGAGGCCACGCTGGGCGGCAATGGTGACCGCTTCGGTTCGATTCGTTGCGTCGAGCTTGCGGAAGATCGCGCTGACGTGGAATTTCACCGTGCGCTCGCTAATGCCCAGCCGCGCGGCGATCTGCTTATTCGCCTGTCCCTGCGCCAGCAGGCGCAGCACTTCGATCTCGCGCGACGTCAATTCGCCGGCCCGGCTCCCGGTGCGATCTGTTCCACTCTGCACCTGCTTCAGCAGCTTGGACGCGACGGCCGGCTGCAGCAGCGACCCGCCGCCGTGCACCACCCGGATCGCGTCGAACACCTGATCGCGCGGCGCGCCTTTCAAGAGGTAGCCCTGCGCACCGGCCTGCACGGCGGCCAGAATGCGCTCATCACTATCGTACGCCGTGAACACCAGCACACGCGTATCGGGCGCGGCTTCACTTATGTGCCGCAGCGCTTCGACGCCGTCCATCTCCGGCATTTCCAGGTCGAGCAGGAGCACGTCGGGACGAAGCGCCTTTGTCTGCCAGACGGTTTCCGCGCCGTCGCCGGCTTCGCCGATCACCGCGAAGTCAGGCTGCGTCTCGAGGATGGCGCGCAGTCCATCGCGAACCACGGGGTGATCGTCGGCCAGAAAGATGGTGATCATGGAACGAGTTCCCTAAGTTCCCTGAGTTCCTTGAGTTCCCTGAATTCCTTGAGTGTCATCCCGTGAATATGCAGGAACTAAAGGAACTGAAGGAAATGAAGGAACTCAGACAGGTATTTCCAGCAGGATGCGAGTCCCGCGATTCGGGGCGCTGTCGACTTCCAACGTGCCGCCAAGCAGGCGCGCCCGCTCACGCATACCGATCAGGCCGAAGCCGGTTGTCGCCGCCTGCGGTTCGAACCCTCGCCCGTCGTCTTCGACGGCCAGGCGCAGGCGGTCGTCGGATCGGCTCAGGCTGACGACGACACGTTTCGCGCTGGAATGCCGCGCCGCGTTATTCAGCGCCTCCTGGGCAATGCGATAGACGCCTGCTTCGATGCGGCCCGGCATCCCATCGACCGCCCCCTGCACTTGCACGTCGATCGACAGACCGCGCTCACGTGCGATACTATCGGCCAGCGCACGCAGCGCGTCGGGCAGCGACCGTTCGAGCAGCGGCGCGGCGCGCAAATCGAGCACCGAGCGGCGCGCTTCCTCGAGGTTCAGGCGGGCAAGCTCAAGCGCCTTGCGCAGTTTGTCCTTGGCGCGCGCGGGTGACGCGTCGATCAGCGCGTCGGCCGATTCGAGCTGCAGGGAAATCGCCGTCAGTCCTTGCGCCAGCGTATCGTGGATCTCACGCGCCAGCCGGTTGCGCTCTTCGATCTTGGCGAGCTGCGCGCTGCGCGCGTAGAGACGGGCGCGCTCGATCGCCACGCCAAGCTGGTAGCCGATCGTGTACAGCAGGCGCAGGTCGTCGGCGTCCAGCTCGCGCCAGTCGGCGCTGGCGACGTTGAGCACGCCCAGCTTGTCGGTGTGAGAATAGATCGGTATGCTGGCATGATAGCGCAGCCCGTCGGTGCCATCGATGAGCGCCTTCAGGCGCGAGCAGGTCACGACGTTGACGTTGGCCGCGCCGGTGAGATCGCCCTGCTCGAAGGTGTCCAGGCAATAGCACGAGCCGGTCATGCGCTCCGGCTCGTTCGCCAGCGCGGGCGGCAGGAACTGCGCCGCGGCCAGGTACGGCTCGCCGGTGTCTTCGTCGAGCAGCCATATCCAGCCGGTGCGCAAGCTGAGCAGCTCGGCCACGAGCCGCAGCACGCCCTCCAGCGCCTGCGGCAGGTCGACGGACCGGTTGAGCGCCTCGGCAATCGCGTTGAGGATCGACAATTCGCGATTGCGACGCAGCAGCTTGTGGGCGTCTTCGTAGCTCACGACGAGCTCCCTTCAGTTCCCTCAGTGCCTTAAGCTTCTTCCGTTCTCGTATTCAATAAGGAACTGAAGGAACTCAAGGAACTGGCCGTTCGTACTTCGCCTCGACCGTGATTGCGATCCCGCCGCGCACGTTGAACTTGCCGATCACTTCGCAGCGAAGCGGTTCGAGCGCCGCCACCAGATCGTCGAGGATGATGTTGGTGACGTGCTCGTGGAAGTGCCCTTCGTCGCGGAAGGACCACAGGTACAGCTTGAGCGACTTCGATTCGACGATGCGCTGATCGGGCACGTAGCGTATGGTGATCGTGGCGAAGTCCGGCTGTCCGGTCGCCGGGCATACGCACGTGAATTCGTTCGACTCCAGCGTGATCGTGTACGGGCGACCGGGGTGCAGGTTCGGAAATGTCTCCAACTTGCGCATCGGCTTCGCCGCGTCGCGCTTCAGCAGTGTCAAGTCTTTCAGCAGCTCACTCTTTTCCATCCCAGCACAACTCCCTGGTACAACTCCACTCAACCATCCACCTGCTGTAGATGGAACGGACTGAAGTTGGTATCGCGGTCAAACACGTCAGCGCCTTCGGCGCGCTTCAGACGGCCGACGACGACGTACGTCAGCGGCGTGGCGACGATCTCGTACAGGCTCTTGAACAGCCACTGCACGACGATCGTGTTGAGAAGCGCCTGGGGCGGGAGCGTGCCCTGCATGGCGGGCGGCAGCGCCGTGATTTGAAGCAGGCCGAGGGTGATGAACACGGCCGAATCGGCAAATTGCCCGACCAGGGTGCTGCCGATCGTCCGCGTCCAGAGGTACCGGCCTTCGGTGGCGACCTTCATACGCGCCAGCACGTACGAGTTGAGAAACTCGCCAACCAGGTAGGCGACGAACGAAGCCGCGAGCAGGCGCGGCGTGAAGCCCAGGATCGTTTCATAGGCCGCCTGGTTGGACGCCCAGAAGTCGGCCGGAGGCAGCACGCCCGCGATGGCGATAGCGACGACGGCAATCAGGTTGCACGCGAAGCCGATCCATATCACCTGCCGCGCGCGGGCGTAGCCGTATACCTCGGTCAGCACGTCGCCGACGATGTACGAGACGGGAAAGATGATGACCGCCGCCGGCAGAATCAGCCCGCCGACGTCGATCAGCTTGACGGCGATGATGTTCGCCGTGATCAGGCACGTGACGAAAATGGCCGTGACCCACGATAGATACTTATAAGATCGCATGAGAGGTTTCCATAAGCGCCCCTGTTGATGAGCGAATCAGTGAGTCAGCGAATCAGCGAGAGGAACGCCGCTAACCCACAATCACCACATTCGGCCCTTCATCTGGCACCGCGTGGCCTTCCCATAGACGGCAGAACGCGCACAAACCGGGAGCGCTGGTCGGCTGGCCGCAGCGATCGCACGCGTGCAGCTCGGTCGAAGCCCCCACCTGGGCCAGCAGCCCGTCCTCTTTCGCGCGCAGGAAGCTGAGATAGAAATCGAGCTTCGCGCCGGGCCGATCTTTCTCCATCTGGTTGAGTAATTCTTTGTAGGTGATGCTCGTCGCGCCGGCGGCGAACGGGCACTCGTCGTAGATGTAGTCGACGCCGCGCACGAGCGCATACGCCGCCGTCTCGCGCTCGTAGAAGCGGCACAGCGGCTTGACTTTGCGCGCGAAGCCGGGCCGATCGGCCGGCAAGACCGGCGCCTGCCGCGCCAGGTACTCCGTCTTCCAGTGCAGCGTGTTGCCCCACAGCACCGCCGCCTCGTCGTCGAGGTTGTGGCCGGTGGCCAGCACGTCGTAGCCCAGGTCGTAGGCGATGCGGTTCATCTCGTGCCGCTTGATCAGACCGCACACCGAGCACGGCTTGCCGCGCCCGCGATTGCTGCGCTGCGCGACCTCAGGGATCGACTCGCCGTACGCGCCTTTCACGTCCAGCACGTGCAGCCTCGCATCCGGCCAGAAATCGCGCACGAACTTCTCGGCGCAGACACGGGAGGCGTCCGAATAGCCGATCTTGCCGTCGATGCCGAGACCGAGATACAGGCCGTCGGCCTTGTAGCCGAGCGCCAGGAGGATGTCCCACAGCGCCAGGCTGTCTTTGCCGCCTGACACGGCCACGAGCACGCGCTCGTCCGGCTTGAACATGCGGTATTTCTCGACGAAGCGCTGCGTATTCGCGCGCATCCATTCGACGAAATGCGTCTCGCACAGCGCCAGCCGGTGTTGGCGCATGTTGATGACGGCAAGCTCGCCGCACTTGCGGCAGCGCATCCCTTTCATCGTGTCACCCGCCCGAAATCACGGCGATCAGCCTGATGTCATCCTCGTCGCCGAGCAGCGTGCCGTCGTTGATCAGCTTGCCGTTCTTGACGGCGAGAATGGTCTCGGGATTCAAACCGACCTTGACGATCAGGTCACGCACAGTGATGCGGCCAGGGACTTCCCACTTCTTGTCGCGGTAAGTCACTTTGATCATGCTCACCTCCCATCCAGACATCCCATTTCAGCCTGCGCCGTCGAGGATGGCTGCGGAGCGCGCCCACGAGGCTTGCCCTGAACCAAGCCTGCCCCTTCGCTGCGCTCAGGGCAGGCTCTGCGAAGTCTCCGACCGAACCCCGGCAGGGGCGGTTGGAGCGGGAAACCGAAGCCCTGAGCAGAGCGAAGGGGCAGCCGAAGGGACGCTGCTTCGAGCAGGCTTAAGACGCACTCTCAGAAGCATGACGATTCTAAGTTGAAAGCAAGGATGCGTCAAGGCAGTTGCAAAGAAGAGGGGCGGCTGAACGCCGCCCCTCCCGAGGACCTCTTCGGTCACTTCCCGACTACGCCGACGCGATGCGCCGCGGAACTTCGGGCAGTTGTTCCGCCGGCAGCGATCTCAGGGCTTTGGCAAATCTCGGCGGGAACGGCGTCTGACCGTGCACGAATGCGACGTAGACCGGCGAGGCATCCAGGCCGCCGAGGACGATGGGGCTAGACTCGACGTCCACGTCGCGTGCGAAGATCATATCACCCTTTCCGGCGGCATCGATTCCGAAGACTTGAGCGCGCGGCATGGTGTAGGCATTCGCGCCGAACCAGTCGAAGACGGTCTCGCCGGCGATCGTTTGCCCCACTTCGTCGACGATCGACTGGGGGATGAACAGATAAGGCTCGGCGTAGAGCAAGACGCCGAGCCGCAGCGTCAGCGATCCCTGCTGGATCAGGCGACCGCCGTCTATGACGAGCCGGGCGGCGACATCGGCGAAGCCTGGTCCGGTGACCAGAACACCTTTCGTCAGGAGCTCCAGGTCATAGCCGACGATCGCGCCGTCGAGCTGATGGGTCAGGATTCCCATTTCTAAGGTCGCGGCCCGGCCGCCTTCACTTCCGGGGCAGCTTGATCGGCGTACTGCTCGAAGTTCTTGACGAACAGCGAAGCCAGTTCGCGCGCTTTCGCGTCGTAGGCATTCGGGTCGGGCCACGTGCGGCGCGGATTGAGCACCTCGGACGGGACGCCGGGGCACTCGACCGGCATGTGGAGGCCAAAGATCGGGTCGGCCTCGGTGGGCACCCGGTCCAACGACCCGCTCAGCGCCGCGTGCACCATCGCACGCGTGTAGCTGATCTTCATGCGCGCCCCGACGCCGTAAGGCCCGCCGCTCCAGCCGGTATTCACGAGCCAGACCTGCGCCTTGTGCTTCGCGATCTTCTCGCCCAGCATGCGAGCGTAGACGGTGGGATGGCGTGGCAGGAACGGCGCGCCGAAGCAGGTGCTGAATGTCGCCTGTGGCTCGGTCACGCCGCGCTCGGTGCCGGCCAGCTTCGCCGTGTAGCCGGACAGGAAGTGATACATCGCCTGATCCGGCGTGAGCTTGGAAATCGGCGGCAGCGCGCCGAAGGCGTCGGCGGCCAGGAACATCACGTTTTTCGGATGATCGCCCAGGCCGGGGATGACCGCGTTGCCGATGAAGTCAATAGGATATGCCGCGCGCGTGTTCTCGGTGATCGACTCGTCGTCGAGATCGAGCGCGCGCGATTCGGGATCGACGACGACATTCTCGAGAACCGTGCCGAAGCGGCGCATGGTCGCGTAGATCTCCGGCTCGGCTTCGGCGGAGAGGCGGATCACCTTGGCATAACAGCCACCCTCGAAGTTGAACACGCCCCTATCCGACCAGCCGTGCTCGTCGTCGCCGATCAGCCCGCGCTGCGGATCGGCGGACAGCGTGGTCTTGCCTGTGCCCGACAGGCCGAAGAACAGCGCCGTGTCGCCATGCTTGCCGACATTGGCCGAGCAGTGCATCGGGAACACGTTGTGCATCGGCAGCAGGTAGTTGAGTGTGGTGAAGATCGACTTCTTCATCTCGCCCGCGTAGTGCGTGCCACCGACCAGGATCATCTTGCGCACGAAGTTGAGGACGATGAACGTTTCGGTGCGGGTGCCGTCGGTCACGGGATCGGCCTTGCAGCCCGGGGCATGCAGGATAGTAAAGTCGGGCATAAAGTCGGCCAGGCCGGCCGCGTCGGGGCGGATGAACAGGTTGTAGACGAAGAGATTCTGCCAGGCGTTCTCGTTGATGACGCGCACTTTGAGGCGATACGCGGGATCGGCGCCCGCATACAGATCGCGCACGTATAGCACGCCACAGCCGCTCAGGTAGGCGACGACCTTCTGATAAAGCCGCTCGAAATGCTCGGGGCTGAGCGCCTGGTTCTGCTTGCCCCACCAGACATCATTTTCGCTCGACGGCTCGCGCACGGTGAATTTGTCGCCGGGCGAGCGGCCGGTGTACGGCGCGGTGATGGCGTTGAACGGGCCGTCGCGCGTGATGGCGCCCTCGGCCCGCCGGACGGCGTGCTCAACGAGCAGCGCGGGCGAGAGATTCCAGTGCAGTGTGCCGGAAGGGTGCAGCCCGGCCAATTCCAGCCCATTTTTGCTTTGAATCATAATCGTCCTTGAGGCCTTGAGTTCCTTGAGTTCCTTAAGTTCCTTGAGTCCCATTCCAGGGCAGGCCTGGCACTAAAGGAACTCGTCTACATCTTGAGCGCGGACATCGTCTCCCGAATGAGATCGACCGACTTTTGCAGCATCACCCTTTCATCGTCGTCGAGCCGGACCTCGAAGATGCGCTCGACCCCGCCGCGCCCGAGCTTCACCGGCACGCCAAAGGCGATGTCCCTCAGGCCATACTCGCCCTCGAGGACGACCGAGCACGGCAGGATGAGCTTTTGATCTTTGAGGATGGCCTCGACCATGCGGGCAGCGGCCGCGCCGGGCGCGTAATACGCGGTCGTGCCCAGCAGGTTGAGGATCTCGCCGCCGCCCTTGCGCGTGCGCTCGACGATGGCCTGCACGCGCTCCGGCGGTAGCAGCTCGCCAATGGGCACGCCCGCGACGGTCGTGTAGCGCACGAGCGGCACCATCTCATCGCCGTGCCCACCCATCACCGAGGCATGCACGTTGGATACCGAGACGTCCAGCTCCAGGGCGATGAAAGCCGCCATGCGCGCCGAATCGAGCTGGCCCGCCTGGCCGAAGACGCGCGAGCGGGACCAGCCGCTCAGCTTGTGCGCCAGGTACACCATCGTGTCGAGTGGGTTGGTCACGACGATGACGATGGCATTCGGGGAAGTCTTCGTCACCTGCCCCATGACATCGGTGATGATCTCCTGGTTCTTGCCGACCAGGTCCTCGCGGCTCATGCCGGGCTTGCGCGGGAAGCCGGCCGTGATCACGACCACGTCCGAGTTGGCGGTGGGGCCATAGTCGATGGCGCCGGTGATGCGCGTGTTGAAGCCGTAGACCGGCCCGGATTGGAGCAGGTCGAGCGACTTGCCCATGGGCATCGTGCCGGTCTGCGGGATGTCCACCAGCACGATATCGCCCAGCTCGCGTTCGGCCAGCCACAGCGCGCACGACGCGCCGACGTTGCCCGCGCCGACGACGGTGATTTTATTGCGCATGATTCCTCCTTGAAAACGTGTTGCGTAGTGCGTGTTGCGTGACGGAACACGCAACACGAAACACGCTCAGCGGACCGCAGCGGATACCGCGCCTGTCCCTTCCGACTCCAGCACCTTGTTAAACGCGGCGATCGCAACCTCGACCATCGAGTCATCGGGCTGGCGCGTGGTCAACGACTGCAAAGCCAGGTTGGGGATGATGATCGCGCGAACGAGGGCGTTGTCCAGATGCCGCGCCGAGAATCGGATATACTCGTAGGCGACCATCGCCACGACCGGGATCAATGCCAGGCGCAGAGCCAGCGATACGCCAAACGGCAGGCCGAGCGCGTTGAGGGGCGCGAAGAAGAAGATCGAGAGCACGACGACGGTCAGCAAGAAGGCCGTCCCGCAGCGCGGATGCGCGAGCGGGAAGCGCTGGACACTCCGCACGGTCAGTTCCGCGCCGGCCTCGTAGGCGTTGATCGTCTTGTGCTCCGCGCCGTGATAGCCGAACACGCGCCGGATGTCCTTCATCCAACCGATGAGCCAGATGTATGCGACGAACAGGGCGAGCCGCACGGCGCCTTCGACGAGCGCAGAGGCGAGGGGCGTCATCGACGGCTCGAATAAGGCGGCGACGCCCTTGGGGAGGAAAACGAACAGGCCGAGACCGAAGGCGAGCGACACGGCGATCGTGCCCCACGCCACCGGCCCGCTGAACTTCACCTCTTCTTCGCCCAGCGCGACGTCGGCCGAATACATGAGACTGCGCATCCCGAGGCCGAGCGCGTCCCACAGCATCGTCAAGCCGCGCAGGAACGGGATGCGCATCATGCGCCCGCCGTATAGCTTCTGGCTGAGCGGCTGCGTATGAATGACGATTTCCTGCTTGGGGTTGCGCACGGCGACGGCCATCGCCTTCGAGCCGCGCATCATCACGCCTTCGATGACAGCCTGGCCGCCGTAGTTGAATAGGGGCGAGCGCCCCGCCGGAGTATTCACGACCGCGATTCTACCCAGCGCGCCAGATTGTGTCAAGCATAGCGAGTGCTCGGACACGGATGAACGCGGATTGCACGGACATTGGATTGCGATGCGCGATGTGGGCTGTTCTATGATTTGGCAGCGCTGAAGTAACTTTGTCGCAACAATTGACTGGCAAACTGCGTCTGTAAAATGATGACGTAAGGAGGAGACATGAAACGCCAACTGCTTACTTTAGCGCTGGCTGTGGCTTTCGTCGCCGCCTGCGGGCCGGCCCCAGCGCCGACGCAGGCTCCAGCGCCGACATCGCCTCCACCGCCTGCTGCCCCGATCGAGCCAACTCGGCCCGTGATGGTTCCTACCAGCGCCGGAATCAGCCCACCCGGTTCGGGCGGGCCGGCCATCGTGCCGACGAAGGCGGCAGCGGCGACACCGCTTGCCGGGCAAGTTCCCGCCGGCCGCACTGCGCCCGGCTGGAAGCGCCTTGATACGGCGAACCCGCCCCCTGCCCGCTTCGACTACACGCTCGCGCTCGACGCGGCCAGCAGAAAGCTCGTCCTTTTCGGCGGGCGAGACGGCTCGCAGACGCTGGGCGACACCTGGGTCTTCGATCTCGCCTCGAGTACGTGGCGCGAAGTGAAAGCCTCGCCCTCGCCAGGGGCGCGCTTCGGGCACTCCGCCACTTACGACCCAAAGTCAAAGCGCGTGCTGATCTTCGCCGGAC
>DASSFZ010000381.1:0-9596 GCA_035693785.1 Anaerolineae bacterium
CGCGGATCTTCTGCCCGAACGCGGCAGCGCGATCGCGCATGCCTGCGTCCGTGACGGCGATGTGGATCGCTTCCGCCAGCTTCTGGGTTGTGAGCCGCCTCTGCGGAATTGGCGCCGGCCCTACGCCGAGGTCTGCTATACGCTGCCCCCAGAACGGCTGATCGGCGAAGAACGGTGTGACGATTGACGGAACCCCGGCGCGCACGGCCTCGGCCGTCGTGCCTGCGCCGCCGTGATGCACGATGGCCGCCATGCGCGGGAACAGCCACTCGTGCGGGACGGCATCGATCTTGAGCACGGTGTCCGGCAGTTCGCTCTGGCCGATCCCACCCCAGCCGGTGAGCAGGATGCCGCGCTGCCCAGCCCGCTTCAGTGCGTCGATCGCCGTCGTCGTCAGGAATTCGACTTAGCGAGGCGTCATGCTTCCGAAGCCGACGTATACGGGCGGCGGCCCATCGGATAGAAAACTGTGCAAGTTGTTCGGTGGCTGCCACTCGGTCGCGCTGTCGAGAAACCAGTATCCAGTTACGTGCAGCCACTCGCCCCAATCCGGCGGCTTGGGCACCACGTGCTGGCTGTAGCCGTACAGATACGGCATGCGCTTCTGGTGCATGACGCGCATCGGGCCGCCGAACCCGATCGGCGGCAGGCTCAGCGCCTCGCGTCGCCACGCGTTGATCGGCTGGCGCAGCGCCGTCCAGAGGGCTTGGTCGCCGAGGGCGTGCGTCAGATAGTTAAACGTGCCGCCCAGCTTCCAGCGGGGATGCACCTGAATATTGGGAAACGCTCGGGTGCGCGCTAGCGGTATAAGCGCGCTGCCGACGCAAGGCACGCCCATTTTCTCGGCGACGTGATAGCCGCCGAACGCGAATGGCGAGATGATCGCCTCTGCCCCTTCGCAGGCGGCGATGCTGTCGGCGAGCATGCGCTCCAGCACCGGGCGCAGCAGCCGCAGACCATGCCGGAGGAAAGCGAGGGAATTGCGGCCCGATTCCAACAATTCCTGTCCCTTCGCGCCGGACAAGATTTCCTTTGGGTTGCCTTCGACGGGCGCGAAGTCGAGGCCGTGGCTCGCGACGAAATCGCGGAAAATCGCGTGCGTCGCAAGGCGCACGGCGTGCCCGGCCCGTTTCAGCCCGAGGCCGAGCGCCACGTAGGGCTGCACGTCGCCGCGCGTTCCTGCCGTCAGAATCGTGATCTGCATGCCGGTTGTCTCAGCCCGACGGACTGTCTTAAATCCCGTGGTTGACGCATCACCATGCGTCAACAGCGGGCATAGGGATGCCCGCTCCACGGGTTTTGATGCGCGTTCTACGGGTTTTGATGCGCGTTCTTCGGGTTTTAAGATGCGCTCTCACGGGTGATGATGCTCAGTCGTCTTGTGCGTCGTGCCCGATGCGTTTTCGCTGGGATCGATGTGCACCGTGACGTCGACCAGCGCCGGCAGCGCGTGAAACAGGGCATGGCGTACCGCTTCCGCAACCTGATGGCTTTCGGACGTCGGTATCTTCCCGTCGACGACGATATGCACCTCGGCCCGTTGCCGGTGGCCCACCCATCGCACGGCGACCTCGTGCACGCCCATCACGCCTGCTACGCCGCGCGTCGTGCTTTCGATCCGATCGCATACCGCCGGATCGACGGCATCCATCAGACGATAGCCGATCTCCCGCGCCGCACCCCAGGCGACGCCCAGGATGACAATGCCGATCGCGATCCCCACCAGGGGATCGGCGACGGGAAATCCGAGCGCGACGCCGAGCGCGCCGGCGAGGACGCCGAGCGAGGTGAAGCCGTCGGCGCGCGAGTGCAGCCCGTCCGCAACGAGCGCCGTCGAGTTGATCTGTCGCCCAATACGGATGCGAAAGAGAGCGACTATCTCGTTGCCGGCGAAGCCGATTATCGCCGCCGCCGCGACCCAGCCGAGATGCGCGATCGGCTGTGGATGGATCATCTTCTGGATCGATTCGACCAGCACGATCAGCGCGCTGGCGAAGATCACCAGCACGACGAACGCGCCGGCCAGATCTTCGGCGCGACCGTAACCGTACGTGTAACGCCGGTTCCGTTCGCGCCGCGACAGGCTGAAGGCGAGCCACAGCGGGATCGACGTCAGCGCGTCGGAGAAGTTGTGAATGGTGTCGGCAAGCAGAGCCACACTGCCGCTCATGGCGACGATGGCGACCTGGAACAGCGCGGTCAGCATCAGGCCAGCGAGCGAGACCTTGACCGCCCGGATGCCACGCCGGCTCCACAGCGCCGGATCGAGCGCTGCCGCCTGGACGTCGTGTGTGTGTCCTCCGAACAGGCCGGCGAGCCGGCCCCGCAGCCCCGACGGGTGATCGTGATCCGGCTCGTGCCGTGCCTGGTCGTGGTCGGCGCTCGACAGGTTGCCGCTCCGTTCGCTCACGGCTGCCCCTTCGCCACACGCTTCGACATCAGGATGTCAGGTTTCCCGAGGCCGTTGGCATCGGGCATGACGCCCGTGATCACGTATCCCATCTTCTGGTAGAACTCGTAAGGATGGCCGCGCAGGTTGCGGACGCGGGCGATGTGCTCCCACACGTTCGGATACAGATCCACGCCGGACAGCGTGGTCATGCTGTCTTCGTCGTCCGTGCCGAGGGTGACAGTCAAGCCGCCGCGCTCGCGCACCCGATCTTCCAGATCGGCTACCAGCGCGCGCCCGATGCCCTGGCGCTGGCGATCGGGGCGGACGACCAGGGGATGCAGCTCCCACACGTGGCCGTCGTATTGCTCGATCCCGCCGATCCAGCCCAGCACGCTCCCGTCGTCGTCGACGGCGATGTGGGCGATCCGGCCAGGGCCGAGCGCCTCGCGCACTTCCTGCAGGGCCGAAGCCATGTCGGGCCACGCATCCGGCCAGTGCTGCTTGAAGCCCTCGACCAGAAGCACGGCGGCCTGATCGATGTAATCTTCGTTGTCGGGAGAGAGAGCGACGATCTGCACGGTTCGTTTCAGTCAAGACCCAGTAGTGGCGACTTCAGTCGCTGCTTTATTCGGACGACTGAAGTCGTTACTACAACATCGTGAACGCGGGCGATACACGCCGGAGCACATTATACCGGATTCGAGAGCTTTGGCGCGAGCGCCGGTTTCATGCAACCTTCTCGCTATGCTATAATCTCGTTAGGCATTCTCTTTGGCGGAGCGAAGCGGCGCGGATCATGTCGGAATCGAACGTCGAGCCTATGTCAGATGAATTGCCCCTGCCGCTGACGGGGATGGTCGAGAGCCTGCTCTTTGTGTCCGGCGAGCCGGTGTCCGTGGCGCGCCTTGCCGAAGCGCTGGAGGTGAGCGCCGAGCAAGTTGAGGAGGCGCTCGCCGAGCTGAGGGAGGCGACGCGGAACGGTGCGTCGCGCGGGCTGATCCTGCAGCGCCGGGGCGACAAGGTGCAATTGACCACGCGGCCCGAATGCGCGCCGTATGTCGAGAAGTTCCTCGGTCTATCGCTGACCAGCCGCCTGTCCAAGCCGGCGCTGGAGACGCTGGCCATCGTTGCCTACCAGCAGCCCGTCACCCGCCCCGAAATCGAGATGATCCGAGGCGTCAATTGCGACGGCGTGATCCAGACCCTGCTGAGCAAGGGACTGATCGAGGAAGTTGGCCGCCTGGAGACAGCAGGCCGCCCAATCCAGTACGGCACGACTTTCGCGTTTTTGCAGCATTTCGGGCTGCGCAGCCTGGAGGACATGCCGCCGCTTAGAACCGGCGAGCCTGCAGCCGCGTCCGAAGCCCAACCGGGCGAATTGGCGGCGCAGCCTTAGCGCGCCGCATGCCTCGAAAAGGAGTACTGCGTGGACCTATCGACCATCGTCGCAATCGTATTCGGACTGATCTTGGGATTCCTGATCGGCTGGATCATCGAGTGGCGCATGGACCTGGCGTTTTGGAAAGCGCGCGCTGCGCAGTTCGACCCGAGCGGCGACATGGCCGAGACGGCGACCTCGGTCGACTCGGTCACCACCACGTTCAAGGAGTTGCTGGACACGCGCGACGCCGAACTCGCCTCGCTCCGCGCACAACTGGCGGAGCGCGATCAGCAGCACCTGGCTGAACTGGCCGATCATGACAGGCAGGCACAGGCGCGCTTCGACGAGCGCGAGGCCACGCTGCGCGCCGAGTTCGACCGGCGTGAGGCGGCGGCGCGCGCGCAGGCTCAGGAACAGCTCACTGCCGCGCGGACGCAGCTCGAGCAGCAGTTGGCGGCGCTGCGCGGCCAGAGCGAGGCGCTGGCCGCCTCACTGCGCGGCGAATACGAATCGCGCGAAGCGGCCCGCCTGCAGGACTTCGAGCAGCGCCTGGCCGAGATGCGCGCGGCGCACGAATCGCATGAGGCAGTGCGCCGCGCCGAATTCGACGAACGGCTGTCGGCGGCGGGTGCGGAACGCGATGCACGGGCGGCAGAGCTGCAGCGTCAGTATGAGGCAAAGCTGGCGGAGGCTCGGGCTGACATGGAGAACCGCGTGGCGGCCGCGATCCAGGACCGCGAGGAGCGCCTTGCCGCGCTCCGGTCGGAGCTGGAGAGTCGGACGGCAGGAGCCGTGCAGGAACGCGAAGAGCGCCAGGCTGCGGCGCAGAGCCAATACGAGGCGCGTCTGGCCGACCTGCGCGCTGAGCTTGATCATCGCACGGCGACCATCAAGGGGCACGACGAGCGGATCGCCGCGCTGCAGTCCGAGTATGCGACTCAACTGGCCGAGCTGCGCCGTGATGACGAGAAACGCGAACAGGCGCGGCGACAAGAATTCGAGGCGCGTCTGTCCGAAGTGGAGCGCGCGCGGGCCGTCGTCGAATCAGATCTCAAGTTCATCCGCAGGCGCTACGAGGTGTACGTGCGCCATCACCCCGACGATCTGATGGCCATCAAGGGCATCGGTCCGAAGACCGAGTGGCTGCTGCACAAGGCGGGCATCAACAGCTTCGCCGAACTGGCGGAGGCGACGCCCGACGAGATCCGCAGCGTCCTCAATGCGCCCAGGTGGCGGCGCATCGATCCCGCGGCGTGGATCAAGCAGGCCAAGACGCTGGCGAAGTACGGCGAGAAGGAGTGAGCCATGGCGGCCCCAGATCGCGCGATGCGAACTACCCGGTTGACGCCGAGCGAATTCTATCGACGTCACGTTCAGCGCAAGAAAATGATCGCGCTGATCGCCGGCTTGTTGCTGCTGCCCGTGTCGCTCCTGCTAATTGTGTCGTTCGATCGCGGAGCGCTGGGGCGGGCGGTCTCGGAGGCGTTGGGATTCCCGTTCGCTGGCGGTGCATTACCGCCGCCAGAACCGACCACGGTCGTCGTGGCCCAGGCTCCCACGCCTGCGCCTTGCCTCGACACCGTCTTCAATGGCGTGGCGCTTGATGCCGAGACAGACGGGCTGCTGGGTGGGGTGCGCGTGACGGCCTCGTTCGGCGCGAGCGCGGAAACGTCGCCTGACGGCGAGTACAAAATCCTGGTGTGCTACGACCTCGAAGTGCACGATCAATTCTCGCTCGTCTTCGAGAAGGAGGGCTACGAGCCGGCCAGCCTGGACGTCGTGACGAAGGGCTATCCTGGCCTCAGCTTCCGGGTCGCCGACGTGGCGATGGCTTCCATCCCGGCTGAGACACCGGTTCCGACGCTATTCCAGCCGACGCGCCAGACGCCCCTACCGACGCCGACCCCGACGCTGTCTCAGCCGCCGCGCCAGACGCCGCTGCCAACGGCCACATCCCTGGCCGCCAGATCGGGCGCTGCGGCGACGCCGGCGCCAACGCGGGCAGCGGGCAGTCCGGCTCCGACTGGCACGCCCGGCGCCGCTCCTCCTAGCACGTTGCCTGTAACCGGCGTGCCGGAGATCGCTTTTCCCGGCCAGGCGATCGGATTCGTGCTGCTGGCAATCTCGCTGTTGCTCATCGCCGCCGGCGTGTGGCCGGACCCTAAGCGCACCCGCTAGGTCACCATGAAGATCGGCATACGCTCCACAGGCGACCAACCGTAGCGCGAGGCTCGATGGAGGATCTCACCGGCAGAAAGATCGGCTCGTATCAGATCATCGCGCCGCTCGCCACGGGCAGCATGGCCATGGTGTACAAGGCGCTTCAGCCGACGCTCCGGCGCCACGTCGCGCTGAAGGTATTGCCGCGCCACCTGGCCAGCGAGCCGACGTTCGTCGGGCGGTTTCACCAGGAAGCCCGCATCATCGCCAGCTTCCAGCACCCCAATATTCTGCCTCTTTACGACTTCGGCGAGGTGGACGACTACACGTACATGGTCATGCCGCTGATCGAGACAGGCACGCTGGCCAACCGCCTGCAAGGCCAACCGCTGCCACTCGAAGAGATTCGCCTGGTAGGGGCGCAGGTTGGCGACGCGCTCGAGTACGCCCATTCACTCGGCGTCGTCCATCGCGATGTCAAGCCGAGCAACATCTTGATCAACAGGCGCGGCACGTGCCTGCTTTCGGACTTCGGCATCGCGAAGCTGATCGAAGAGGCGGTGAAGTTCACGGCGACGGGCGAGACGGTCGGCACGCCCGCTTACATGTCGCCCGAGCAGGGCCTGGCGCAGAAGGTCGATCGGCGCAGCGACATCTACTCGCTGGGCGTCATCCTGTTCCAGATGTCGACCGGCCGCCTGCCCTTCGAGGGCAAGACGCCGGTGGCAACCGTGCTGATGCAGGTCAACGAGCCGCTGCCCCTCCCCCGCTCGTTGAATCCGGATCTCTCGATCGAGCTTGAAGAAGTCATCACCCGGGCGCTGGCCAAAGCTCCCGATGACAGGTACGCGACGGCGGCGGCGCTGGTGCGTGCGCTGTACGCGGCGACGTCGGCGCGGGGTTAGGCGCAAGAGGTCGCTCAAGCTCCAAACTTCAAACTCCAAACTTCAAAAGTGTCATTCCGAGCGCAGCGAGGAATCTCTGCTCCGACCGGCGAACACCACGCACCAGGGTGGAGATGCCTCGTGAGTATCTTCGACTCCAGAGTAACATTGATGCGCGCGCCGAACGGGAGTTCGTGTCCCGGTTCGGCGCGTGTTGATTTGACCTCAGCGCCGATAACCAATAGAATAAGGTTCAAGCCAAGGGGTGCACCCTCGAATAAGCGCCCCTATCCGCTGTGGATGGTGCTGAAAAACGCGCATATTTGTCGTTTATGACATTGGGATCGATTGCGCCCATTTCTTGTGGAAGCATGGAGTTGGCATCATTTGTCAAGCAGCGCATTCGTAGCACGCCAGGGATTCATGGAAGATGGCTGACGCACGCGTCGCGTTGATTGTCGCAAGCGACCAATACGACGATCCCGGCCTGCGGCAACTCGTCGCCCCGCCACAGGATGCCGAGGCGCTTGCGCGTGTGCTGGGCGATGCGGCCATCGGCGGCTTCCAGGTGCGCACGCTCTTGAACGAGCCATCGTATCGGGTCAGCCAGGAGATCGAAGCCTTCTTCGCCGATCTCAAGCGCGACGACCTGGTGCTTCTGTATTTTTCCGGCCACGGCGTCAAGGACGAAGACGGCCAGTTGTACTTCGCCATGCCCGACACGCGGCGCAACCTGCTCCGCTCGACGGCCGTGTCCTCCTCGCTCGTCAACGACGTCATGCGCCGCAGCCGCTCGCGGCAGCAGGTGCTGGTGCTCGACTGCTGCTACAGCGGGGCGTTCGCGCGCGGCATGATCGCGCGCGGCAGCAGCGACATCGGCACCAAGGAACGGTTCGAAGGTCAAGGGCGCGTCGTCTTGACGGCGTCTGACGCGATGCAGTATTCCTTCGAAGGAGACGTGGTGAAGGGCGAGGGGATCAGCTCGATCTTCACGCGCACTTTCGTGCGCGGGCTGGAGACGGGCGAAGCCGACCGCGACGGCGACGGTCAAATCACGATCGACGAGATTTACGATTACGTCCACGACCGTGTCTGCGAGTTGACGCCCAAGCAGCGACCCGGCAAGTGGGAGTTCGACGTGCAGAGCGACCTCGTCATCGCCCGCAATCCGCGGCCGCTCCCCAAGCCCGCTGCGCTGCCGGTCGAGGTGCAGCAGGCTATCGAAAGCCCTCTCGCCAGCGTGCGTGAGGGCGTGACCCGCGAGCTGGCGCAGTTCCTTCGCGGCAGCCACGCCGGGTTGGCGCTGGCCGCGCACGAAGCGCTCCAGCGCCTGACCGACGACGACAGTCGCCGCGTGGCCGACGCCGCCCGGCGCGCGCTGGCGACATACGCCGAGTCGCAGCGCGCGGGCTGGATTGGTTACACGTTTAACAACCGGTACCGTATCGAAGCCTTGCTCGGGCAGGGCGGCATGTCGGCTGTGTACAGAGGCGTCGACCTCAACCTGCGCCGGCCGGTGGCGATCAAGCTGATCCATCCGCACCTCTCCAGTGATCCCGAGTTCGTGCGGCGTTTCGAGATGGAGGCCACCGCCGTTGCCCGCCTGCGCCACCCTAACATCATGCAGGTCTTCGACTTCGACCACGAGGGCGACGTCTATTACATGGTGCTGGTGTACCTGGAAGGCGAGACACTCCAGGCCCGGCTGAAGACGCTAGACGAAGCCCAGGCACGCTTGCCGCTGGCAGAGACCATCCGGCTCACGGCTCTCATCTGCGACGCGGTCGCTTACGCGCACCGGGAGGGGATCGTTCACCGCGACCTGAAGCCGGCGAACGTGATGCTCGATCCGCATGATCAACCGATCCTGATGGACTTCGGCGTGGCGAAGATGCTGGGCGGGCAGAAGCATACCGCGACCGGCGCGATCGTCGGCACCGTGGCCTACATGTCGCCGGAGCAGTTGCGCGGCGATCCGTTCGACGGGCGCGCAGACATCTACTCGCTCGGCGTAATGCTCTACGAGATGACCGCCGGCTGCCCGCCTTTCGGTGCCGATTCGGTCATGACGCTGATGCTCAAGCATCTCAACGAGCCTGTGCCGGACATCCGCGAGTTCGCCGCAAATGTGCCGGACGAGTTGGTTGTGGCGATCGAGAAGGCGCTGGCAAAGACCCCAGGGGAGCGTTTTCAGACTGCCGCCGAGATGGCCGAGGCGCTGCGGGCAATCGATCTGGCGCGCATCGAGCGGGAACGGCAGGCCAAAGAGAGGGTCGAGGCGGAACGCGCGGCCAAGCAGAAAGCCGAGCAAGAGCGGCTCGTGCGCGAACGGGCCGAGCAAGAACGCCTGGCGAAGGACGCGGAGCGGGCCGAAGCAGAGCGTATCGCCCGGCTGAAGGCTGAAGAAGAGCGTCGGGCACGCGAACGGGCGGAGCAGGAACGTCTGGCTAAGGAGAAGGCCGAGCGGGAACGGTTGGCGCGTGAGAAGGCTGAGGCAGAGCTTATCGCGAAGCAAAAGGCCGAAACAGAGCGTGTCGCCCGGCTGAAGGCTGAAGAGGAGCGTCGGGCACGCGAGCGCGCTGAGCAGGAACGCCTGGCGAAGGACGCGGAGCGGGCCGAAAAAGAGCGGCTGGCCCGCGAGCGCGAAGCGGCGCAGCGCGCCGAAGCTGAGCGACTGGCGAAGCAGAAAGCGGAACAAGAACGGCAGGCCCGTGAGAAGGCCGAGCAGGAGCGCCGCAAGCGCGAAATCGTGGGTGAGGCACAGCCGCGGCCGCGTCCG
>DASSFZ010000382.1:0-6013 GCA_035693785.1 Anaerolineae bacterium
GGTCGAGGGTTCGAATCCCTCCAGGTCCATTGGGTAGTGGACAGTAAACAGTTATCAGTTATCAGTAATCAGTTATCTGTTATCTGTTGTCCATTATCAGCGAACACTGATTACTGCTATAGTGATTACTGTTCACTGAAAGAGGGCCCATAGCGCAGTTGGGAGCGCGTCTCAATGGCATTGAGAAGGTCGAGGGTTCGAATCCCTCTGGGTCCATGGTGATGAGAAACCCGGTTTCTCGCAGGAACCGGGTTTCTGGCAAATGCGACGATCGGGAGCAGTAGGCCGCCCTCGCAGAGAGCCGCGTGAAGGGGTGAAAGCGCGGCGATGCGCACACGAGGGGCGCGCCAGGCCGAACTCGCCCGGGAGCACCGGCGGTGAAACAAGTAGCCGGCGGCGGGTGGTTCCGTTATAGACTCAAGAGCGGCTCGCGAACGTGCGACGCACCCTTGCCCCCGCAGCGTAGCGGAGGGGGTCGCAGGTGATCGTACGGTGAAGCAGAGCAAGCAGGGTGGTACCACGGAGTCCCCTTCGTCCCTGAAAACGGAGGGGATTTTTGTTTATGGTGTCAACGGATAAGCAACGAATCAACGGATACATATCGCTGACTCGCTGACTCGCTGATTCGTTTTTGGAGCAGAGATGATGACCGACAAGTACATCCCCCAAGACATCGAGCCTAAGTGGCAGCAGAAGTGGGAGGCCGATAGGCTGTATCGTGCGCCGATCGACCCGGCGCGCCAGAAGTTCTACTTTCTGACGATGCTCCCCTATCCTTCAGGCGAGATGCACATCGGCCACTGGTATGCGATGACGCCGTCCGACGCGCGGGCGCGCTACCTGCGCATGCGCGGCTACAACGTGATGTTCCCGATCGGCTTCGACGCGTTCGGCCTGCCCGCCGAGAACGCCGCGATTAAGCATGGCGTCCATCCCAAAGAGTGGACGTACGCCAACATCGACCGCATGCGCCAGCAACTGCGGACCATGGGCGCGATGTGGGACTGGGAGCGCGAGGCCGTGTCGAGCGACCCCGAATTCTACCGGTGGACACAGTGGTTCTTCGTTCAACTGTTCAAGCACGGGCTGGCCTACAAGAAGATGTCGCCGGTCGACTGGTGCCCGCACTGCAACACGACGCTCGCGCGCGAGCAGGTGTGGGGCGAGGATCGCCACTGCGAGCGCTGCGACACGCCGGTGATCAAGAAGAACCTGGACCAGTGGTATTTCAGGATCACGCAGTACGCCGAGGAGCTGCTAGACTTCTCCGAGATCGACTGGCCGGAGCGCGTGAAGGTGCTGCAAACGAACTGGATCGGCCGCAGCCAGGGCGCGCAGGTCAGTTTTCCAGTGATCAGTCATCAGTCATCAGTTATCAGTGATCAGTCATCAGTGACCACTGACCTACTGACAACTGATCACTTCATCACGGTCTTTACGACCCGGCCCGACACATTGTGGGGCGCGACGTTCATGGTCCTGGCCCCGGAGCATCCGTTGGTCGAGAAGCTCACCACACCCGATCGCAAAGCCGAGGTCGAAGCCTACGTCGCCGAAGCGACGCGGCAGACCGACATCCAGCGCGAATCGACCGAGAAGGAGAAGACCGGCGTGTTCATCGGCGCGTACGCGACCAACCCGGTCAACGGCGCGAAGATCCCGATCTGGATCGCCGACTACGTGCTGATGACGTACGGCACCGGCGCGATCATGGGAGTGCCGGCGCATGACGCGCGCGACTTCGCCTTTGCGACGAAGCACAACCTGCCGATCCCGGTCGTCATCGCGCCGCCGGATTGGGACGGCCGGCCGCTGAAAGAAGCCTACGATGGCCCCGGCGCGATGGTCAACTCCGGCCCCTTCGACGGCACGCCCGTGCCCGAGGGCATCCAGAAAGTCATCCGCTGGCTGGAGGAGAAAGACATCGGCAAGGGCGCAATCAACTACAAGCTGCGCGACTGGCTGATCAGCCGGCAGCGCTACTGGGGCGCGCCGATCCCGATCATTTACTGCCCCGAGCATGGACAGGTTCCCGTGCCCGAGGATCAACTGCCGGTGCGGCTGCCTGACGACGTCGAATGGAAGCCGACCGGCGAAAGCCCGCTGAAGCTGCATCCGACCTGGGCGCAGACGACCTGCCCGGTGTGCAGCCGGCCCGCTACGCGCGACACCGACACGATGGACACGTTCATGTGCTCGTCGTGGTACCAGTATCGCTACCTCAGCCCGCAGTACGAGAAAGGCGCGTGGGACCCGAAGGAGTACGACTACTGGATGCCGGTCGATTGCTACACGGGAGGCATCGAGCACGCCACGATGCACCTGATCTACACACGCTTCTTCACCAAGGCGCTGCGCGACATGAAGCTCGTCCGCGACGACGAGCCGATGCGGCAACTGCGCAACCAGGGCGTGATCCTCGGCGAGGACTCGGAAAAGATGTCGAAGAGCCGGGGCAACGTCGTCGCACCGGACGAGCTGGTCGAGCGCTACGGAGCCGACGCGGTGCGCGCCTACTTGATGTTCTTCGCCGAGTGGAACAAGGGCGGGCCGTGGAGCAGCACCGGCATCGAAGGCGTCGCGCGCTGGTTAAATCGCGTCTGGAACATCGCGCTGCCGGCCGCGGACGAAAGACGGAGCACGAAGGACGCAACACGCAACACGCAGCACGAAGCCGAGAAGGCGCTGCGCCGGATCACCCATCAGACTATCAAGCGCGTCACCGACGACTTCGAGGAGTTCGAGTTCAACACCATTGTCTCCGGCTTGATGGAGATGACCAACGCACTGTATAAGCATCGCGGGTCGCTGGAAGGCACGCCAACCTGGGATGAGGCGGTCAAGACGCTGCTGCTCCTGACGGCGCCGGTCACGCCGCACCTGGCCGAAGAACTGTGGGCGCGGCGCGGGCTGCCGTACTCGATCCATCAGCAGCCGTGGCCGGAGTACGATGCCGCTGCGGCAGCCGAAGACACGATCACGCTGGTCGTGCAGGTCAACGGCAAGGTGCGCGATCGTATCGAAGTATCCCCGGACATCGGCGAGGAGGAAGCGAAGGCGCGGGCGCTGGCGACTGACGGCGCGAAACGGTATATGGACGGCAAGACGCCGAAAAAAGTGCTCTACGTGCCTCGAAGGTTAGTGAATATTGTCATGTAAGGCACAGGCGCTCCCGCCGCGTGGCCTGGCGGTGGGAGCGCCTGGTTTCTCGGGCGGGACACAAGTGTTTGGCAGCCCGATCCCTACGCCGTTCGTCCCGGGCCGACATCCGCCTCTAGTCCGTTGACGCCCGGCGCAATCGGTTCGATCATAGACATGGATACTTCCCAGAACATCTCTCGAAGAAGGAGCACATACCATGTCTGATCGTCGTCCAAGCCTCTTCTGGCCGATCCTCCTGATCGGCATCGGGCTTATCCTGCTGCTGAACAACGCCGGGATGCTTCAGGGCAGCCCGTGGGCCGTCCTCTGGCAATTCTGGCCGGTGCTGTTAATCGTGATCGGGGTGGATATTCTGTTCGGCCGGTCGCCGGCCGGACGCATCCTCAGCGCGATCCTGGCGCTGCTGGTCGTCGCCGGCGCGATCGCCCTGATGGCCGTCTCGCCTGCGGCCGGGCCTGGCTTCCTCGGCTTTAGAGTCGGCGGCGACCTGAAGACCACGCACGTCGAGTATCCGGTGAGCGATATCCAGTCCGCCGACGTCAAGGTCAGTTTCTCGACCGGCAGGAACGAGCTTCACGCGCTGAGCGATTCGCCCAACCTGATCGAAGCCGATCTGCGTCACTACGGCGAGCTGGACGTCTCATACGACGAGTCGGGAAGCCGCGCCAATCTGGAAATCGGCGCCAAAGGCGCGTTCTCGGTGGGCATCTTCCAGTCGTCGGCAGAAGAGTGGAATGTCGGCCTGAACCCCAGGGTCGTCTACGATCTCGACCTGAGCATGGGTGTGGGCGAATCGAGGATCGATCTGAGCCAGCTTTCATTGAGCGGCGGTCAGATCGACGTCGGCGTCGGTCAGACCCGGATGACGCTGCCCGACTCGGGCCGATTCACGCTGCGCGTCGATGGCGGCGTAGGCTCGCTGCGCATCACTGCGCCGCGCGAGGTCGCCCTGCGCGCCGAGATCGACACTGGCATCGGCTCGTTCAACAACAACTCGCGCATGCGCCCGGTCGGCGACAACGCATACGAGACCGAGGGCTTCGCAACGGCCGACAATGCGATCACACTGATCGTCAACGTGGGCATCGGATCGATTACGATCGAAGACGAATGACATCGTAAGGCGTGATACGTGATGCGTGATGCGTGATCGTGATCGCGCATCACGTAATGTGTTTTGGATGGTGGGCCAGGGGCAGGAGGCGCGATGCCGGAGTACAACCCGCATGAGATCGAGGCGAAATGGCTGAAGCGCTGGAGCGAAGCTGACTTGTATCGGGTCGATCTGAACAACGCCAATCGGCCCTTTTACAATTTGATGGAGTTCCCCTACCCGTCCGGCGAAGGGCTTCACGTCGGCCATTTCTACACCTATAGCGGCGCGGATACGTATGGCCGCTACCAGCGCATGATCGGCTACGACGTGTTCCAGCCGATGGGCTTCGACGCGTTCGGCATCCACGGCGAGAACTACGCGCTGCAGATCGGCGAGAACCCGGCCATCGTCATGCCGCGCAACGTCGCTCGCTTCCGCGAAGAGCAGATCAAGCGCATGGGCGCGGGCTTCGACTGGTCGCGCGAAGTCAACACCACCGATCCGCGCTACTACAAGTGGACGCAGTGGATCTTCGTCCAGTTGTTCAAGGCCGGGCTGGCGTATCGGGCGCAGGCGCTCGTCAACTGGTGCCCCAAGGACCTGACCGTGCTCGCCGACGAGCAGGTGATCGACGGGCGCTGCGAGCGATGCAGCACCATCGTCGTCAAGCGCGAATTGGAGCAGTGGTTCTTTCGGATCACGGCTTACGCCGAGCGGCTGTTGGATCATTCTAAAGCCGAGTTCACCGAGATCACCAAAACGCTGCAGCGCAACTGGATTGGCCGCAGCGAAGGGGCCGAGGTGGCTTTCCAGTTAGACCCCTCAGTTCCTTCAGTTCCCTTACGAGGAGATCAAGGAACTCAAGGAACTCAAGGAACTCATCAGCTTGAGGTGTTCACTACCCGCCCCGACACGCTGTGGGGCGCGACGTTTATGGTGCTGTCCCCAGAACACCCGCTGGTCCCCAGACTGACCACGCCTGACCGTCAAGAGGAAGTGACAGCGTACGGCGCTGCCGCCGCGCAAAAGAGCGAGATCGAGCGTGAAGACGTGACACGCGAAAAGACCGGCGTGTTCACCGGCGCGTATGCCATCAACCCGGTGAACGGCGAGCGCATCCCGATCTGGATCGCGGACTACGTGCTGATGTCGTATGGCACCGGCGCGATCATGGCCGTGCCTGCACACGATCAGCGCGACTTCGAGTTCGCGCGCAAGTACGGCCTGCCGATCCGCGTCGTCATCCAGCCGCCCGACCGCCGGCTCGATCCCGACACCCTGAGCGAGGCCTGGCCGCACGAAGGCGTCATGGTCGATTCCGGCCCGCTCGACGGCACACCCGCCGACCAGTCGGTGCAGAAGACGATCGAATGGCTGGAGGCGAAGGGCATCGGCCATCGTGCCGTGCGCTATCGCCTGCGCGACTGGCTGATCTCGCGCCAGCGCTACTGGGGTCCGCCGATCCCGATGATTTACTGCGAGAAGGACGGCTGGCAGCCGGTTCCCGACGATCAACTGCCCGTCCAATTACCAATAACCAATAACTTCCGCCCCACCGGAACGGGCCAGTCACCACTCGCTTCGATCCCGGATTTCGTCAATACGACCTGTCCCGTCTGCGGGGAGCCGGCTCGCCGCGAGACCGACGTGAGCGACAACTTCCTCGACTCGGCCTGGTATTTCCTGCGCTACACCTCGACCGAGTTCGACGATCGGGCCTGGGACAGGGATCGGGCCAAGAAGTGGCTGCCGGTC
>DASSFZ010000383.1:0-4606 GCA_035693785.1 Anaerolineae bacterium
GTAAGGTCGTGCACGCCGCCCGCCAGCTTGATCCGAACGCTTTTATTCAGTCTGATCTTCCCCCAAAAAAATGGACAGGGTTAAGCTGCTTTTAGCTCCATCTCGATCGGGCTGATGTAGCCGATGGCTGAGTGACGCCGAGTTCGATTGTAGAAGCCTTCGATGTAGGCAAAGATATCGCGTTTGGCTTCTGCTCGTGTTGCATATTGCCGGTGATGAACGAGCTCGGTTTTGAGCGTGTGGAAGAAGCTCTCCATCGGGGCATTGTCGTAGCAGTCGGCCTTACGGCTCATCGAGGCCCGGAAGCCGGCGGACTGCATCACCTGGCGGTAGTCCGCCGAAGCATATTGAACGCCGCGATCTGAATGGTGGATCAGGCCGGCACCAGGTCGCTGCGCCGAGATCGCCATCCGCAAGGCTGCCAACGGCAGGTCGGCTCGCAAATGATCCGCCATCGCCCAGCCCACGATCCTTCGGCTGTAGAGGTCCAGGATCGCGGCCAGATAGAGCCAGCCCTGATCTGTCTCGATGTAGGTGATATCGGCGAGCCAGATCCGGTTCGGCGCAGTGGCGGTGAAGTCGCGATCGAGCAGGTTTGGAGCGATCGGGAGGTCGTGACGGCTATCGGTGGTCCGCACCCGGCGAGGCCGTGCCATGATGGCCCTGATCCCGTGACGGCGCATCAATCGCTCGATGCGACCGCGGCTTGCCCCGCGTCCCTGAGCCCTCAGCTCGACATGGATACGCGGGCTGCCGTAGCGTCCGTTGGTGTCGCGATGGACCCGCTTGATATCGTTGACGAGCACCCGGTTGGCGGCCGACCGCCGGCTCTCCGGGCGCGAGCGCCAGGCATAATAGCCGGCCGGCGAGACACCGAGCACGTCGCACAGGATCGTCACCGGGTAGTCGGCGCGGCGATCTTCGATAAAGCGGAATCTCATTTCGGAGCTCCAGCAAAGATCGCGATCGACTTTTTTAAAATGTCGCGCTCCATGCGCAGCCGCTCGTTCTCCCGCTGCAAACGGGCGATCTCCGCCGCGTGGTCCGCCGACGGCAGCGTCGCCTGCGTTGTGGGGCGCCGCGCCGCCGCCGTCGGCTCTCGGCCAGCCCCACGCAGCTCCACCCACCGCCGCAACACGGAATCGCGCAGGCCAAGCTCCTTGGCCACCGACCCGATTGAACGGCCACTCGAAGCCACCAGATCGACTGCTTGTCGCTTATAGTCGTCTGTAAACGACCGACGTTGACGTCCTTCCATCCGACACCTCCTGGCTCTCCGAGCCTACTACAGGTGTCCATCAATTCGGAGGAGGTTCACATCGCATGGAAAACGGGGATAGGCACGCATACTCCAGGGTCGCATTCGATCAGTCCTGGAGCATGGTTTTCGGGATTTGAGATAGAGCTGGAACGAGCGTGATAGGGGGGCAGACGGTGGGATGTCGCGGCCGCTCACCGCTGGCATCCCATGTCGAGCAGCTTATGTTGGCGATCTAACCGACTGTTGGGGGCCAATGAGTTAGCCACGGGAAGCCAAACTTCCCTAACCTGCCATGTCCAAGGGTGCTAAGTTAGCGGCGGTCACGGTACCCCTCGTGGTATAGCGCGCTGTCGGCGCCACTACTCGCCATTTTTTGTGATGCGACAGGTAGGCTTGAGTGCTACGTTGGGCGTCCATTGAGGCCACCCGGGCGGTCCCGGGCAAGTAGTGCTCACAGTCCGCTCGAGGCTGTGCAATGCCCAAGATCCTGCTGGTCGAAGACAATGAGATGAACCGCGACATGCTCTCGCGGCGCCTTGTGCGTGGTGGCTACGAGGTCACCATTGCCGAGGACGGAGCGCGCGGCGTCGCAATGGCCACGAGCGACAGGCCCGATCTCATTTTGATGGACATGAGCCTGCCGGTGATCGACGGCTGGGAGGCGACGCGCCGGATCAAGGCCACGCCAGAGCTGCGCAAAATCCCCATCATTGCGCTCACGGCGCACGCCATGGCGACCGACCGGGAAAAGGCTCTCGAGGCCGGCTGCGACGACTACGACACTAAACCGATCGAGCTGCAGAGACTGCTGGGCAAGATCGAGACGCTACTCGCGGCTGCGGGACAGTAAACGACCTACAAGTTCCGGACAGATGACGAGAGGAAACAACTCATGAAAACGGCTCAGTACAAATGGTCGCAAAGCGACGGGTGGCAGCCGAATTTGCCAGCTGGCGTAGTCGGACAACAAAGTGTCGTGTTCGTTTTCGGTGCTAGATCGTTGATGCAGACGGGTAACCTCGTGGGCGAGTTGCGCGACCACTTCAAAGGGGCCGCCATGCTTGGTTGCTCCACTTCCGGCGAGATTGTCGGCGACTTGGTCGTCGACGACTCGGTGATTGCCACTCTTGTCGACTTCGAACATACGCGACTGCGGTTCGCCTCTGCCACGATTGGTGAGGCGAAGGCGAGCTACGACGTCGGCAAGGAGCTCGCGCGGCAGTTGAACGACGCCTCATTGCGCCATGTGTTCGTACTTTCGGACGGCTTGCACGTCAATGGCTCCGACTTGGCGCGCGGTCTCGCTGGCGGCGTCGTGGAAGGCGTGTCGATCACTGGCGGCCTTTCCGGAGACGGAACCAACTTCGCCGAGACCTGGGTCGTTGCCGACGGTGGCGCGGGCCCCCAGCGCGTGGCAGCGGTCGGTCTGTACGGCAACGACTTGCGCATTGGCTACGGATCGATGGGCGGCTGGCAGCCCTTCGGGCCGCTGCGCACCATCACCCGGGCCGAGGGTAACATCCTCTATGAGCTCGACGGGCGGTCGGCGCTCGATCTCTATAAATCGTACCTGGGCCCACACGCCGACCAGTTGCCAAGCTCTGCCTTGCTTTTTCCAATCCTCGTTACCGAGGCAAAGGGCGGCCAGGGTGTCGTCCGGACCGTCCTGTCTGTGGACGAGCAGAACAAGTCAATGACGTTCGCGGGCGACATCCCACAGGGCGGAACGGCGCAGTTGATGAAGACCAATGTTGACGATCTGGTCGACGGCGCGACCGCCGCCGCCAAGGCCAGTCTCAGCGGGCTCGGCGACAGGCGACCAGATCTTGCAATTCTGGTGAGCTGTGTCGGTCGCAAGCTTGTGATGAAGCAGCGCACCGAGGAAGAAATCGAAGCAATTCGAAATGTCTTCGGAACGGATGCGAAGATTTCCGGGTTCTACTCGTACGGCGAGCTTTCCCCCTTCATGCACGGTGGCGAGTGCCGCCTGCATAATCAAACCATGACCATAACAACTTTCGCCGAGGACTGAACATCACAGGGCACAGATGCACAGGCTGCTACGACGCCAGCTCAGAAAGCACCTCGGTGTCGAGGGCGAAGTACCGGTTGCCTTGCAGCCTTTCGTGGCAGCCGTCGATGCCGCATACACCGATTTTGATAGCGATCGGGCGATGGTCGAGCGCTCTCAGGAGCTGAGTTCGAAGGAGCTGTCGGAGGCGCGCGACAAGGCTACGCAGGCCCAGCGCCGGCTCGTCGACGCGATCGAGAGCATCTCGGAGGGTTTCTCGCTCTACGATGCCGACGACAAGCTGGTGATATACAACCGGCGGTACCGGGACATGCACAGCACCGCCAGCATCAATGTCGTGAATCAGGGCGTATCGTTCGAGACGATCCTCCGCAACGCGGCCGCGAGCGGCGAGATTCGCGACGCGGAAGGGCGCGTCGAGGCCTGGGTCGAGCAACGTCTCGCCCAGCATAGCGATCCCAAGGGCACGCATGTGCAACGCCGCTCCGACGGGCGCTGGATCCAGATCAACGAGCGCAAAACCGACGACGGCGGCACGGTCGCGACCTACACCGACATCACCGACGTAAAGAAGGCGGAGCAGGCGATCCAGGAGAGCGAACAGCGGCTGCGCGTCATCGCCGAGGCCGCGCCGATGGCGGTGGCGATCGTAACCTTCGATGACGGGATCATCCGGTATGCCAATCGGCGCTTCAGCGAAATGTTCGAGCTCGAGGGTTCGTCCGCCCTGGGCCTGCAAGCGAAAACCCTCTACGCAGACCCGCAGCATCGCGAGCGCTTCATCGGCGCGCTGACCGAGCGCGGCCATGTGGAGGGCATGGAGATGCTGCTCAAGCGGGTTGGAGGCGAGGAGTTCTGGGCGCTCATAGCGTCGCAGCGCGTCGAGTTCGAAGGGCGCCCGGCGATGATCAACGGCCTCGTCGACATCAGCGACCGCAAGCGCATGGAAGGCGAGCTGCACAAGGCGATCTGGGCGAGCGAGCAGGCGACCCGCGCGAAGTCTGACTTCGTCGCCAACATGAGCCATGAGCTGCGCACGCCCTTGAACGCGATCATCGGTTACAGCGAGATCCTGTTCGAGGACGCCCAGAGTGCTGGGCGCGAATCGGAGATGGCAGACCTGCGCAAGATCCAGGATGCCGGCAAGCATCTGCTCGGCCTGATCGACAACATCCTCGATCTTTCCAAGATCGAGGCCGGCAAGATGACGCTCTATCTCGAGACCTTCGAGCTACGGCTCATGATCGATAGCGTCGCGGCGACCGTCACCCCGCTGGCCAAGAAGACTGGCAACGCTCTGGTGGTGAACTGCG
>DASSFZ010000384.1:0-2787 GCA_035693785.1 Anaerolineae bacterium
GAAGTATGTGGCCTCCTAAGGTCAAAATTTCCCGATACGCAGTTTATTCTCACGACGCATGATGAGATTTGGCTCCGGCATATGCGGACCATTGGTTTACCTGATTACCCCGACTGATCCGCTGGATATGGTCGGATCGCGATGATCGAATGCCGCGGCTGCGGCTTGATCGCGGCTGCGACTCGGGCGAGCCGGCCGAGGTTCTCCTTCAACTCGAAGCGGCGATTGTAGCGCCACTCGAAGGCCGCGAGATAACGGGGCGCATGCTGCGGATCGCATGAGCGCAGCGTACCCGTGATCGCGCTCTTGACGTTGCCCAGGCCGGTGTTGACCCACTTGAAGTCGCTGCCCTCGGGGCGACCGCCGCCGGTGATCTTGACGAGGTGCCTCATGTCGGCCTCGTCGAGCCCATTGAAGCAGGACAGGCCATCGCTCAGCACACGCGATCCAGGTGCGATGCTGGCCTTCGCATAGTCCCTGATCGCCTCTTTCGTGAAGCCGGGGAGGACGCGCATGTGGGTGTAGATCGGCCGTCCGTCACGGGTCTGGACGGCGATGACGAAAGGGGTCTTGTTGGCCGCTCCCCGCCCGCGTTTTCCGGGCTTTTCGCCGCCCTGGTAGGCGTCGTCGATCTGAATATCGCCGGCGAGCTGGTAGATCGAGTTGCGCTGGCGCATGACCTCCATCAGCTTCTGCTTGATGAGCCAGGCGGTGTCCCATTTGACATCGAGCTGACGGGCAAGCTCCAGTGCCGCGATGTCGTTCTTGGAGGCCGTCATCAGGTGCATCGCCAGGAACCACTTGGTCAGCGGCGTGCGCGACTTGTGGAAGATGGTTCCGGCCCGCCCCGACGTCTGCAGACGGCAAGCCGTGCACTGGAAGAGCCGCTTCGGTGCGCAATAGCCATGCGACCGCCCCGCACACCTCGGGCACACGAAGCCGTCCGGCCAGCGCATCCTCACGAGCGCGGCGTGGCACTGCTCCTCCGTGCCGTAGAGCCGATGGAACTCGGCCATGCTCAGCCCCTTCTGGAACTGCACCTCGTTGCGTGCCACCATCGCCTCCGCCCATCAGCCACGGAGGCCCAAGATACCGGCCCTTCATGGCCGAATGGCGGACATGTCGGGGTAATCAGGAAAGGATATGCTCTATGCTCGCGGAGGAAGTCGGACGCTTATCGCGGCGCTGGCTCTTGCCGGAGGCGTGTTCGCACCAGCCGCCGCGAGCGCCGACGCCGACTTGTTCAAGGATCGCTGCGGCAAATGTCATGCGCGAGCCACGACTCTGGCTCGCGGCCTGAAGGGCGAGACGACGGCGGCCAAGACGAGGACTCTCGACACACTCTCGACCAATCCCCCGCAGAAGTGCCCATGAAACTTGATAAGATCGCTGAGGGTGATGGTCTTGGTCTTGTCCGCGTGTCGGCCGTACTCGTTGACGGTATCCCTTACTTCAAAGGAGGGCGAATAGGGACTTTTCGTCAACCAATCGGGTGACCACCAGTCACCCTCCGCGCCGCGAGCGTTTGTCGCGATCAGCGACAGGAGGGAAACAAACGACAATGCGGTCAATCGAGCTGCTTTCATTTTGGATTCCTTGACTCGCGCGCCGATTCGAACAGGAAGCCGATTGCGGGAAAGCCGCTCTGCGCCAAGGCCGAACGAAGGCCCCCGTCATTGCAGCACCGTGTTCTTTCCGTGGTGCGCGGCCGTCATGCGGCGAGCTTCGGACGTCCTTTCGATCCTGTGGCGAAGCGATCGAGCACTGATGCCAGATGCCGGAAGGTATTGAGTTGAGACAGATCAAGACCTGGAACAGCGGCGGGATCGCTGCTGGAGCCGGAGACCGCTCGCTTCGGCGCGATCAACGCAAATAACCTTGGCGGAGGACCCTTAGCTCAACCGAGCGATCCAGAGAAAGGCGCTGTACTGGAACTTGCCGGAAAGACAGAGTGGTACCCGGCGCTACAGTCCCCGCTCGCCCCGATCTCCCGCAAGCTCCATCGGCCGCATTAAGAGAAATGTCGCCAGAGAGACCAGGCCAAGGATGGCAATGACGAGAAACGCCATCCCCCATCCGAACGGTGACATGCCGCCGCTCAAGTCGAGGGTCCAGCCGATGGTGAGCGGACCGACGAAGCCACCCGCGTACCCCAATGTCGAATGCACCGCCAGTGTGGCACCGCGACGGGCCGGGTCGGCCGTGCCCGCCGCGCCTGCCGTCAACGATGCCGAATCGAGCCAGGTCACGAACGAGTAGAGGAGGACCAGGAGCACTGCCAGCGGATATGAGTGGGCGCCTACAAACCCGAGCACGCTCGCGATTGTCAGAGAGGCCACCATCGCACCCGCAATGAGCAGCCGCCGACCGAGCCTGATGGCCAGCTCGTTGCCGGCCACGCTGGCAATCGTACCGATCAGGCCGAGGATGGTGGCAGCAGCTGCGGGTGAGACGAGAGCGCTGGACGTACCGGTATTCGCCGCCACGAACGCGAGAAACGCGACCACCCAGCCGCGCATCCCATTGAGCTCGAGGGAATGGATGCCATAGGCGATGGCGTACGCCATCGCCGAGCGGTTGCGCAGGACCGGCAGAAAGTCGAAGGTACGCGCATTGCCGTCGCGGCGCAGCGGCGGGCGTGCCGGCACGACGACCAGGACGGCCAGCCAGGCCACAGCTGCGGACAGCGCGGCCACCAGGAACGATGCGCGCCATCCTGCGACCCCAGCGACCAGGTCGGCGATCAGGAACGATATGGCCCCAGAGATGCCGATGCTGGCGGCGTGT
>DASSFZ010000385.1:0-2858 GCA_035693785.1 Anaerolineae bacterium
GTCGCCGCCCACCGCCGAGTTCACCCAACTGTCGATGTCAGTCTGGAACGAGAGGCTCATCGCGCCGATGCTGATCACCATGGCGATGCCGGTCATGAGCGCCGCGACGGTCAGCGATGCCCGCCCGCGCGAGCGCTCGATATTGCCCGCGCCCAGGCGGCCTTCCGCGCCGAAAATGCGCACGATAGCGGGCCGGAACAGCGCTTCGAGGTTCTGGACGACCGACGGCACGGTGAGCGTCGCGCCGAGAAACATCACGAAGACCATCCCCGAGCCGACGGGGAAGGAGAGCGACGGCCTCAAGGGCACGGTGTTGATGACGAGGAGCGCGACGGCGACCAGCTCGATGCCGGCGAACAGCGCCAACTTGCCCGGCGCGCCAGACGGGTTCTCCTGTCCTTTGACGCGCAGCGCGGCGAGCGGGCTGACGCGGCCCGCTCGCAGCGCGGGGACCAGCGCCGAAACGATAGTTACCCCCAGGCCCACCGTCACACTGATCAGCAGCCCGTCGAGAGGCACACTCACACTGAGAATTTCCATGGCGGTGACTGTGCTCATCGAGGCGATCAGGCCGCGCGCCAGCGCCAGGCCGAACCCGGCCCCGAGCGCGGCGCCGATCGCGCCGAGCACGAGCGCCTCGATCAGAATCAGGCGCGTCACCTGCACGCGCGACAGGCCCAGAGCGCGCAGCAAGCCGATCTCCTGTGTGCGCTCGACGATTGTCATCGTGAATGTGTTGTAGATGAGGAAGCCGCCGACGAACAGCGCGATCATGCTGAAGAACGACAGACCCTGCTGGTACGTGGCGAGCTGCTGCGTGACGATCTGCCCACGCTGCGCCGGATAGCTCACGACATATTTCGTCCCGAGCTTCTCCTCAAGCCGTGACTTCAAATCGGCCAGCCGCTCGCTCGAAGCGGCTACCTCGGGCTGCGCGACGACGTCGATCTGATCCAGCTCGCCGCTGCGGGCGAAGATCTCCTGGAGCGCTTCGAGCGGCGTGAAGGCGACGCTGCCGCTGTTGATCAGGCCCGGCCCGTCCTTGCGCAGGAAACCGACGGCGCGCAGCGTCGCCGTCCCGCCGGACTGCGCAGGCAGCAGGATGTCTACGTCTTGCCCGAGCGTGATGTTTTTTTCTTCGGCGAACTCCTGGGTGAACAGCGCCGAGTAAGACGTCTCGCCTGGTTCGAGAAAGCGACCCGTTTCGAGCTTGTAAAGCCTGGCCTTCGTGTCCAGTTCCGGGTCAATGCCCACGATCGCGAGGTCGTTGCCGCCGCTCGTGCCGCCCAAGCCGAATTCGAATTGCCAGTCTTCGGCGTCGCGCGCCAGCAGCGTGCGCGCCTGTAGGGTTGGCACAGCGTATGCGACGCCCGGCTCGCTCCGCACGCGCGCCAGGATCGACTCGGGGAAACCGTTGACGCCTGTGTACGACGACGGCGCGATCACCAGGTGCGCCAGCCCGGACGCCTCGTCGAAAATGGTGTTGATAGACGACAGCGTGCTCTCGTTGGTAATGCTGATGGCGAGGATGACGGCCACGCCGACGACGATGCCGAGCGTCGTCAGGATCGTGCGCGTCTTGCGCGCGGCGAGATTACGAAGAGCAAGCCGGTTCAAACTGCGAAGTGTTTTACGAGGTCGCATTTCAGTGATCAGTCATCAGTGATCAGTTATCAGTGATCAGTAAATGGTGAGCAGTAATCGGCGCTCACTGATTACTGATTACCGATTACTGATTACTGATCAGTCCAGCTTCCTCATCACGTCGATGATCGCTTCCATGGTGTGATGCGGGTCGGCGTCGGCGCGGCGCACCTGGTCGACGACGCGGCCATCTTTGAGGAAGACGACGCGGTCAGCGTAGGAAGCCGCGCGCGCGTCGTGTGTGACCATGACGATGGTGTGGCCAAGCTCGTCGCACGTGTGTCTCAGCAGTTCGAGGATCGCCGTGCCGGACTTCGAGTCGAGGTTGCCCGTCGGCTCGTCGGCCAGGAGGATGTCCGGATCGGTAACGAGCGCGCGGGCGATCGCCACGCGCTGCTGCTGGCCGCCCGACATCTGGTCGGGCTTGTGATGCCTGCGATCGGCCAGCCCGACCAGGTTCAGGAGATCGTCGATGCGCTCCCGGCAGTCTTCCATCTTCTTGCCGTCGATCATCAGCGGAAGGGCGATGTTCTCTTCGGCGGTCAAGGTCGGGACCAGGTTGTAGAACTGAAAGATAAAGCCAACGTTGCGACGCCGCACGAGCGTCACCTCGTTGTCGCTCAACCTGGACAGCGGTTTCCCGGCGAGCGTCACTTCGCCGCCACTCGCGCCGTCGAGACCGCCCAGCAGGTGCAGGAGCGTCGATTTGCCGGAACCGGATGGCCCCATGATCGCCACAAACTCACCTTTCTCGACGGTGAAATCGACCCGGTCGAGCGCATTGACGCTGATCTCGCCCATCCGGTACTGCTTGGTCACTTTGTCCGTCTGTAAGACCGCCACGCTTCACCCTCCAGCAGCCGACAAGATACGTTCCAACGTGGGCGCGTCCAACGTTGGAACGTTGACGCTTTGAATTATATCCGGTTTGTGAAGAATTCACCAAACATAGACCTGGCACACGGACTGGGAAGTATTCCGACACGGTCAAGGTGCAAAATGAACTCGCAATCGCCCAGGTCTACTGCGCTTGGCGTAGTTTTCGCAGAGGAGTACCATAGGAGCTATGCACGACTGTGTCGGCGTCTACATCCACATCCCATTCTGCCACCATCGCTGCACGTATTGCGACTTCAATATCTACGCCGGCATGCGATCGCTGCGCGAGCGATACGTGACCGCTGTGGCGAAGGACGTCGCTGCGGCGCCGGCCG
>DASSFZ010000386.1:0-21774 GCA_035693785.1 Anaerolineae bacterium
GCGGCACCGGCATCGTTACCGCCACCTCGAGCGGGCCGGTGCGCACGGATACGGCCGGCCCGATCACCATCCTCGCGCCCAGCCTCACCATCGCGAAGCTGGACAACCAGGACCCCGTTCCCGCCGGCGGTTTCCTGGGCTACACGATCATTTACACCAACGTCGGGAATGCCGCGGCGCAGGGCATCGTCATCACCGACACTTACGATCCGAACGTCACGTTCGTCGGAGCCGTGCCGTCGCCCAATTCTGGCACGGGCGGCACCGTGTGGTCCGGTTCGCTGCCCGCCTCGCTCGCACCGGGAGAGAGCAGGGAGATTCAAATCTTCACCCAGGTGGGCAGTTCGTTGCCTGTCAGCACCGTCCTGACCAACACCGTGCGCATCTCGGGCCTTAAGCTCGCCCAAAGCATGCCGTTCACGCAGACGACCAAGGTCACCGTCACCTCGGATCTGCAACTTGCAAAGGTACAGGTGTCGCCGCTGACCAACACGGTGCGCGTCAGCGAAACCATCAACTATCAATTGATTTACACGAATACGGGCACCGCCATTTTGCACAACGTGGTGCTGACAGAGACATACGACAGCGCCGTCGAGTTCGTCAACGCCATACCCGCGCCGGTCTCCGGCACCGACAACCGCCGGTGGGACATCGGCCCACTGAGCGCCGGCCAGTCGGGCTCTGTCGCACTGACGGTGATCGTCAAGGCGCCGCAGCCGGATGGCATGCCGCTGGTCAACCAGGCCACGATCGACAGCGACGAGACCGATCCGCTGGCCACCCAATCGCCGCCGATCGCGGTTCGAGCGCCCATGCTCTCGCTGTCCAAGCATACGACGGCCACCGTCGTCCCGGCCAACTCGATCATGACCTATACGCTGGCGTACACCAACAGTGGCAGCACGCACGCGACCGGCGTCGTCATCACCGACCGGCTGCCGCTCAGCGTCACGTTTCTCAGCGCCATTCCGCCGTATGCGCAGCGGTCCGACAACCTGCTCACCTGGAACTTCACGCAGGTCGTCACCAACTCGGCCGGCACGATCGCCATCCGCGTCCGGGTCAACGACAGCCAGGTCAGCGGCACGCTGTTCACCAACACGGCGCGCATTGCGGCGGCCGAGATCGTTTCGTCGTTCGCCAGCCTGACGAACCACATTTCCAGCGCGCCAAACGTGACCCTGTCCAAGAGCGACGGCAGGACGTCCGCTGCCGCCGGCCAGGTGCTGACGTATACGCTCATCTACAGCAACCTGGGGAATGCCCCGGCGCTGAACGTCGTGATCACCGACCGCATTCCGTCCAACGTCACGTTCGTGCGCTGCACGCAGCCTTGCCCGACGGCGGGTGGCGTGTACACCTTCTCGATCGGCACGCTCGACGCCTCTACCTCGGGCCAGAAGACGCTCACCGTCCGGGTCTCGCCGACGCTGCCCGCCGGCCTGCGCGCCATCACGAATACTGCGCGCATCCGGACGACGACGACGGGCGACAACCCGACCGATGACTTCGCGCAGGACGTAGACGCGATCAGCACGGTGCCCGTCCTGGACATCAGCGCCAGCTTCAACGCTGCGGGGCCTTATCCGGGCAAGGTCATCACCCATACGATTCGTTACACGAACGTCGCCGCGATCGACACGACAGGCGTGATCGTCGGCGCGACCAAGTCGCCGTACGTCACCTACCTCCCAAGCGGCTCGAGCGGCTGGACTGAGTTGGGCGGCAACACATACACGTGGTATGTAGGCGACCTCGGTGCACACCAATCGGGCGTGTTGACGTTCGTCGTCAGTCTACCGCTCACTTTCACACAGGTTATGTCCGCCTTCGTGAACACCTTCGTCATCGCCGATAACGGGCCTGGCGGGGCCGTGCCCGCCATGGACATCTTTACGGCCACGACGGGCGTCCCCGATCTCGTGATCGAGAGTGTCACCTTCTCCCCCGGTCAGGTTGTCATAGGGACATGGTTCACCGCAACCGTCGTGATACGGAATTTGGGCCAGGGCACTGGACTCAACCCATTCAATGGGGGAGGAACCGCAGTAGATGCTTTCATCGATCCCTCGACGCCTCCGCCCTCGTCTGGTTGGGACTCCTACGGTGATAGTTTTGACTATGTCGACCCAGTGCCTCCTGGCATGACCACCACCGGGACGATCGCCGGCCTGCGCTTCGGCCAGGGCCAGGACTTCGTGCTGTACTTCAAGATCGATAACTGGGACTGCCATCCACTACCGCCAGCGACGCCACCTTGCACCCCTCCTGAAGCGGACCATGGACTGGTGCCGGAAAGTGACGAGACGAACAATGTTTATGGGCCGGTCACCCCGCCGAAATACCGCATCTTCCTCCCATTCGTCTCGAAAAACTACGTGCCGACCTTCCCCACCTTCCTCCCACACGTCTCGAAAAACCGCTAAGGACCTATCCGTCTCCAGTTTATACTTTCTTCTAACCCGACTCATCCTGTCATCTAACTGTCGTGTGTTAGCCTAGTTCTTGTCGGGAAAGTAGGCTGGCATCCCTATGCCAGCCTTGATCCCCTGAGCATCCGTCGCCAAAGGCAGGTCAGCGCCGATCTGGCCTTGCCGCATGAATCGTTTCATCACCCGCTCGCGGCGTGCATGGAATGTATCGGTGGAGGTAGGGGACAGATGACAGTCAGCGTCAATTTCATTCCAGAGGTTAAGCTGAGCGAAGCCGTCGACGCAGCGGACGTCGCCGGTCTCGTGAAGACGTTACGCCGGGCGCAGATCGAACTGGGGGACGAGGTCGTCGTCGTCGGAGACAGCCCCCGCGCGCGGCTGGCAGCCGGCCTGGCGGGCATCGCCGGCGCGTCGTGCGTCAGGCTCGTCGAGCCGTCGGCCTTGGACGAGGCGCCCGAGAGAAGCGCCGACGTCGTGATCTACGCACTCGGCGAGACGCGCTGGCTCAGCCAGGCGCTGCGCATCACGCGCGATCTGGGTCGGGTCCTGCTGCTCGGCCCCGTCGGCGCCATAGACTTAGACGTGTACCCTGACCTGCACAAGAGGTCGATCCGCCTGATCGACGTCAGGCCGCCTGACGACCCGTCGCCCCAGACGACCGAGGTCGTCCAACACCTGATCCGGTCCGGCTACCTGCAATGGGGTGCGTAACACACGAAGAGGGTGAGATATGAGGATCGTGTCCGTTGTCGGCGCGCGGCCCGATTTCATCCAGGCCGCGCCTGTCAGCCGGGCGTTGCGGCGTCGCCACCAGGAAATCCTGGTACATACCGGGCAGCATTACGACTATCTCATGTCGCAGGTATTTTTCGAGCACCTGAGCCTGCCCGAGCCGGACGTCAATCTCGAAGTCGGGTCCGGCGATCATGGCCAGCAGACGGGCGAGATGGTGGCGTTGCTTGAGCGCACGTTTCGCGACATGCGGCCTGACCTCGTCATCGTCCGCGGCGACACGAATTCGGCGCTGGCAGGCGCGCTGGCGGCTTCCAAGATGCACATCCCGCTGGCCCACATTGAGTCCGGCGAGCGCTCGTTCAACAAGCGCATGCCGGAGGAGATCAACTGCCTGGTGGCTGACCGTCTGGCCGACGTGCTGTTTTGCATCACGCGCACGGCGGTACGCCAGTTGGCCGACGAAGGCATCACCGACAACGTGCACTACACCGGTGATGTGATGCTCGACGCGCTCTACCAGAATCTGTCCGTTTCCCGGCAGCGATCGGATATCCTGTCTCGGCTCGACCTGTCGACCGACCGGTATCTGCTGGCGACCGTGCACCGCGCGGGCAACACCGACAACCCGCACAACCTGCGCGGCATAATCGCTGCCTTCAATGCTTTGAGCGAGCCGGTGATTTTCCCTGTGCATCCCCGCACGCGAGGCGCGATCGACCGGCTCGGCCTGGCGTTCGGGCCGCACGTGCGGCCGATCGAGCCGGTCGGCTATCTGGACATGCTGGCGCTGGAAAGCAACGCTCGCGTCATCCTCACCGACTCCGGCGGCGTCCAGCGGGAGGCGTACTTCCTGTCGATCCCCTGCATCACGCTGCGCGATGAAACCGGGCTTATGGAAACCGTGCGCACAGGCTGGAATCGCCTCGCCGGGGCCGATCCGGAACGCATTCTGACCGCGCTGCGTGAGCTCGTCGTGCCAGACGAGCATCCGGCGCTCTTTGGGGATGGCCACGCCGCCGAGCGCATCGCCGAGATCTTGACCACGCATTCGATCGCCTTCGGCCAGAATTACGACCGGGTCGTGTTCGATCTCGTCGGGCAGAACGTCGTCGCCTAGCCTCTCGCAGGGCTGCGCTGGAGACCCGAGAACCTATAGCCTTACACGGAGCGACTCCATGACGATTGAACACGAGCAAGCGGCGGCTCTCACCGGCGATCGCAGCGCGCGCACGAAACCGGCCATGTTGAAAAAGACAGGGGTCTACGGATGAAGGCGCTCATCTTGGCGGCCGGGCTGGGCACCCGCCTCGGCTCGCTTACCCGAAACATCCCCAAGCCCATGCTCCCGGTCGGCGGCCGCCCGCTGCTTGAGCACATCGTCGAGCTGCTGCGCTCTCACGGCATCACCGAGATCGCGCTCAACCTGCACTATAAGCCGGACGCGATTCTCAATCACTTCGGCTCGGGAGACGCGTGGGGAGTACGGCTGCGCTACTCCTACGAAGCCGAGCTGCTAGGCTCGGCGGGCACAGCGCTGCGTCATCTCGCCTGGTTCTATCCGGATCCCTTCCTCGTGTACTATGGCGACGTGTATTCGGACGCCAACCTGAGCGACTTGATGGAGCGCCACCGGTTCAGCGGGGCCGCCGCGACCGTCGCCGTCTACCAGGCGCCCGATCCGGCACGCCACGGCATCGTCCAGTTCGATACGGACGGGCGCGTTCGAAGCTTCGTCGAGAAACCGCCTGCCGATCGAGTGTTATCCAACTGGGCCAACTCGGGCATCTACGTGCTCAACCCGGAAGTGCTGCACTTCGTGACCGGCATTCCCTCTGATTTCGAATACGACGTATTCCCGCGGCTCCTGGATGCGGGCCAGGTGATCCACGCCTACCCGCTGACGGGCACACTGATCGACATCGGCACGCCCGAAAACTATCAGGTCGTTCAGAAGTTGTTCCCTGCGCAGACCACTTCATCTCAGTCGGCGCGCCTCGACATTACGCCGGCGCCTGCTTGAGTGGGCCAGAGGAGAGGGGTGACAAACAAGAACCCCGGTTTCTCAGAGAAACCGGGGTTCTTAGTCTTACATCTCGCGGCTCTGCGAGCGCAACTGGCGGATGCGCGCGCGCCGGCGGCCTTTGCGAGCGTCGATGCGCTTCTGCTCGCCCTTGGACACGAAGAAGCGCTTGCGGCGGACGTCGGTCATCACGCCGGTGTTCATCACTTCCCGGTTGAACCGGCGCAAAAGGCCGTCGAACGACTCTTCGTCGCGAAGCGTGACCGTCAAGAAACTCACCCCTTTCCTGCACACGTGCGCTTCAAGAGCGCAACGATAATTCCTCAGTGCGCGCGAATGATACCACGGCGGACCGGCGCCGTCAACTCCCATGTGCTGCTCTGGCCCACACCGTTTCTGCTCGTCGCCCGCGTCCCTTCAGCTCCACGCACATCCCCTGGCACGATTCCGTCTAACCTTCAGGCAGCAGCCCCTTGTGCTTCGCCAGCAAGACCCCCAACTGCAGCGATCCGTCGACGACTTCGCCGCGCTCGATCATCGCCAGCACTTCGTGGACGGACATGAGCACGACTTCCAGTTCTTCGCCTTCGTCGAGATGCTGGCGCGTCGCGGTCAGATCGTCGGCGAAGAATAAATGCGTCGGCACGTCGATTGTGCTGGGGAACTGATAGAACTTCCCCAGGTGAATGAGCCGTCCCGGCCGGTAACCGGCCTCCTCTTCCAGCTCACGGCGCGCGCCTTCGATCGGCTCCTCGTCTGGATCCAGGCGGCCGGCAGGCAAATCGAAGATGATGGCTTGCAGTGCATGCCGGTACTGGCGCGTGAGCACGAGCTGCCGGTCGGGCGTGAGCGCGACCGTGGCGATCGCCGCGCGCGCCGCGACCCCGCCGCCGAGTATCAGATGCGCGCGCCGCTGGCCGTTGTGCTCCAGCGTGTCCATCGTGATGCGCACGCTTGGATGATCGACGAGAATTTGCGAATCCACCACACGATAATCGTCCTCAGAAATCGTCATAGCGCAGCCTCCTGCCACGGACGACACGGACGTTGAGAGGCCACTATCCGTGAAATCCATGTTCATCCGTGTCCTGCCTCCGCGTCGGTCCGAATGAGTGTGCCGATCTGCGCTGTCGGGTCGATCAGAACGCGCGCCAGCGTGCCAGCTTCGGCCGCCGAGAAAATGCGCGCCGACGTGCGCGGATGCGCGCGCACCCATCCGATCATCTGGCGCACTTTCGCGGCCATGCCCCCCGTCACGTCGAAGCCACGCGATCCGCCCAGCGCCGATGCAAACTGCTCGAGCGTGCCCGGCGTGATGAGCGGGATCGGTTCGCCGGTCATGTCCGCGTTCGGATACACGCCGGCTGCTTCGCCAGCTAGCAGCACGCGATCAGGCTCAGCCTCATTGGCAAGATAGGCGAACACGTCCTCAGTCGACACGATCGTCGCGCCGCGCACGGCGTCGATCGCCACATCGCCGTACACGAGCGGCACGAGTCTGCTGCGGACAAGCGCGCGAAAGACCTCCACGTCGAGATGCGCCAGCCGGCCGTCCTCACAGCGCGCGCTGGCCGACGGCGGCAGGCTGACGACGGGCACGCGCTCTGCGACGAATACGTCGGTGACGATCTGATTCAGGCGCGCCGCCGACGCGGCGACTTCGGCGTAGCCAAGCCATCCCGCCGCATCGCGCACGCCGTCGCGCGTGCCGTATCTCGTCGCCACGGCGTGACCGAACGATCCGCTGCCGTGTCCCATCACCAAGCGCATGTCGGGGCGGGCCTCACGCGCCGCGCGCACCTCGCACGCCAGGCGGCGAATCACTTCCACGCGTGCCTGTTCCGCACGTGTTTTGTCGGTGATAATTGAGCCGCCGAGTTTCAGAAAAACGGTTTCCATTATGTTATAATTGAATCGGCGTCGCGGCAAAAGGAAACGTAGTCATGGACACACCGCTATCTATGCTTGAAACGGTCATTGTTACATCCAGCTTCCCTGATGAGCAAGTACTGGCCGGCGATCTCGGCACAATTGTTGAAGTATACACTGATCCGTATCTGGCTTACGAAGTCGAGTTCGTCAACCCCGATGGCTCGACTCGCGCCCTGCTGACACTGTTGCCAGAGCAGGTGCGCAAGCTTCTGCCAACCGACATACTGACCACCCGCCAACTTCCGGTCATGGCCTGAGGGCGCGGCCATTCTCCTCGTCGTGCCTTCATCACGCGCTCCCGAAACGAGGTGATGAGGCCTCGACCTTCGTCGTCATCACACCCTTCGCTCCCGCGTCGAGCAGCGCGTTCCGAATCTCCAACTGTGTCGCTTCATCGATCAGAGCAATCATATTGCCGCCACGCCCGCCGCCGACGAGCTTCGCGCCCAGCGCGCCCGCGCGCCTGGCTGCTGCGACCAGCCGATCCAGATCGTCGCTCGACACGCCGATTTCGCGCAGCAGTGCGTGGTTCGCGTCCATGAGCGGCCCGAGCGCCTCGACGTCGCCCGCTTCGATCGCCGCGCGTGCCTGTTCCACGATCGATCCGATCCGGTCGAATAGCGCTTCGTAGCGCGCCCGGTCCGCTTCCCATGCCTTACGCACGTCGCCGACGGCGATCTTCGTCGGGCTGCGCACGCCGGTATCGCCGACCGCGATGGTGAACGGGCGCTTCACCGTGAAGATTCGAACCGGCGCGCCGCGAACGAAATACACGGGCTGCTGGTATGCCACGACGGTGTTGTCGATCCCACTCGGCGTGCCGTGATACAGCTTCTCGACCTCGTATACGAGCGACGACAGCGTCGCGTCGTCGACGTCGCGCCCGAGGTAGCGCGCGAGACCCCGCACGATCGACGCGCTCACCGCCGCGCCGGAGCCCATGCCGCTGGCGATGGGGATCGTCGAATGGACCGTGATGTTAGCGTCAGGCTCGGGCGCGCCGAGGTGCGCGAGCGTCAAGCGCACAATCGAGGCCAGTGGATTGCCCGGGTTGGCTTTGGACAGGCGCACGACGCGGGCCAGGTCTGTCGCCAGGATCGTCGCGCCGCGCCCGGCGAGGGCCGGCTCGACCGTCGTCGTCGCCTGCACCTGCGTCACCGGCACGGCGATCGCCGGGCGCCCGTACACGACGGCGTGCTCGCCGAACAGGATCACCTTGCCAGGCGCCGAGGCAGTTACCATGCTCCCGTTAATCTCGCCGCCAAATCGAGGAGAGGCTGCTGATAGAACACCAGCACCACGGCCACAGCGTACAATACGAGTGTGACCTGCAAGCCCCGGTCGCGCAGCAGCACTTCGTCGGGGGGCATCGTCTCGCCGCGCAAGTGCACCAGGTAAAGATAGCGGAAGAAGCCATAAAGAACGAAGGGGATGGTGAGCATCATCGTGTGGTTGACGGGCAGATTCTCGGCGGAGAAGGTATAGAGCGAGTAGGTCACGCTGGCCGCCGCGACGACAATGCTCATCATGTTGTCGAGAAAGGGGAGGCTGTATTCGTCGAGGATGGCGCGGTGATTGCCGGCGTTGCCTTGCAGCAGGGCGATCTCGCCACGCCTCTTCGAGAAGCCCAGGAACAGGGACAGCAGCGTGGTGAACACGTACAGCCACGGCGAGAAGCGCACGACGACGACGAGGATCACGCCCGCCACGACGCGCAGCACAAATCCCAGCGCGATGCTGAACACGTCCAGGAGCACGACGTGTTTCAGCCAGAATGTGTACGCAATGTTGTTGACCCAATACACGATCAGGGCGATGCCGAAACCGGGATCGAGCGCGAAGCCGAGCGCCAGGCACACGAGCGGCAGGGCGATCGCGGCAAGCCACGCGACAGGCAAGGGCAGCACGCCGGACGCGATGGGCCGGTTGCGTTTGGTCGGGTGCGCCCGATCCTGCTCTGCGTCGGCGATGTCGTTAAGCAGGTACACGGCGCCGGACAGCAGGCACAGCAGAATAAACCCCAGCGTCGATCGCCCCAGCGGAGTGGAGAAAAACAGCCCCGGCATGAACAGCTTCTGGTCGAAAAGCACCGCGATGAACACAAACAGGTTCTTCGTCCACTGCTTGGGGCGCATCGCCCGGATGAGATTGCGAATCAGCTTCAAGGTCGTTCCTCGCCGCAGAACTGCGCGCAATATACCACAGGACGCAAATCGCTCCAATTCCATGCGCCTTCGGGCTTTTCCAGATAATCTTGACAATAAATATCGATCGTCCAGGGCGGCTATCGATGGCCGGTGCCGGCCGGATCGAACGGGTCGAATGAGACATCTATCACCGGCATTATGTACCATGCGACACTGGCTGTCCGTGACGGGCCTGGCTAATCTGATGGTAACTGCGCCGCCACCGGCGGCGTGTCAGTTTGGAGTTTGAACTTCGGAGCTTGAACTGAGGTGAGCCGATGCTGTTCAGCGGCACGCTGGGTCCGACTTTGCTGACCGGCAGCTTGAAGACCGGCTCGCTGGCCGTGATGTTCGACAACGTCGAATCGCTGACCTGCGACCGCGCCGGGCGGCTATGGAGCCGCTGGACAGGTGGGCATACTTTCCGGCGCGGGCTGGACGGCCGCGTGCTCGAAAAATGGCAGGAAAACGGCCATCGCAAGCGGCGCTGGCTATTGGAGGTTCAGGCTGCCCCTCTTCTGGACGAGAGCGCCGCGCGCATGCGCAGCCTCGGCGAGAGCATCGCCGCCGGGCGCGTGAAGTGGATCATCGCGCCGGAAGGCGACGAACTCGCCGGCGTGATCGAACGCGCTGCGCAGTTCGACGCGCGAGCCGCCGAGCATGACCGCGAGCGTTTCGACGCCGTCTACGATCGGATCGGCATCCTGCCGCCTGACCAGTACCTGTCGCTGGTGCTGCAGGCGACGACGGGCTGCTCGTTCAACACGTGCACATTTTGCGATTTCTACGCGGCGCAGCGGTTCCGCATCAAGTCCGACCGGGCGTTCCGCGCGCACGTGCGGGCGGTGCTCGCCTACATGGGCGAGTCGATTCGCATGCGCCGCTCGATTTTCCTCGGCGAGGCGAATGCTCTCACGATCCCGTTCAACCGGCTCGTCTCCTTGATGACGATTGTGCGCGAAGAGATCGGCGACCATAGCCCGCGAAGCGAGGGGGAGTGGGGTTGGCCGGTGTACGCTTTCCTCGACGCCTTCAGCGGCACGCAGAAGTCCGTCGACGAGTACCGGCGCCTGGCGGCGCTGGGGCTGAAGCGCGTGAGTATCGGGCTGGAGAGCGGACACGATCCGCTGCTGGACTTCGTGCGCAAGCCCGGCGCCGCGCAGGACGCTGTCGAGACCGTCAGCGCGCTCAAGATGGCCGGTATCGCCGTGAGCCTGATCGTGTTAATCGGCCTGGGCGGCAATCGATACGCCGAGCCGCACGTATCCGACACCGTCGCCGTGCTGAACGCCATGCCGCTCGGCAAGGGCGACATCCTCTACTTCAGCGATCTGGTCGAGCACGAATCTACGCCGTACCCGGCCCTCTCTCGCGCTGCGGGCATTCGCCCACTGACGGCAGACGAGACGAGCCGGCAGCGGCAGGCCATCCGATCGGCACTGCGCTTCGGGCGGGGCGGCCCTATCGTGTCGAAGTACGATATTCGCGAGTTCGTCTATTAGAACGTAGGGGCGACCCTTGCGGTCGCCCGATTAGAAGGAGGTCAAAGATGGACACCCATTGCTACCAGCGTCGCCTGGAACGGTGCAGCCAATTGATGAGAGATGCCGGGTTAGACGCGCTGCTGCTCACCAAGCCATCCAACATGGCCTATCTCACGGGTGACGGGCGGCTGTGTGCGTACGCCATGATCACGCAGAAAGGGGAAGTCGCCCTGGGCGTGCCCGTCACCGACATCGAGGACGTGAAGCAGTTGGCTCGCTTCGATCACATCGTCGGCTTCGACGATGAGGTGGGGATGATTCACTCCATCGCTCACTACTTCGAGCATTTTGGCATGCGCGAAGGGACCGTGGGCCTGGAGTACACGTTCCTCACGCAGTCCATGATGGGCATGTTCACGCACCCCCACGCCAAGCCGGAGAAAATCGAAGTCAGAGACTGCACCCACATCTTGTCCGAGCTGCGCATGGTGAAGGACGCCGAGGAGATCGAGCGCATCCGGGCTGCAGCCAAAGTCGCGGACATCGGGATGGCCGCGGCCGCTAAAGCCGTGAAGCCGGGCGTCACCGAAAGCCAGGTCGCCGCCGAAGCCGAGTACGCCATGCGCCAGGCAGGAGCACAAGAATTCTATCGGACTTACGTGTCATCCGGACCGCGCACCAATATTGCACACGGGCTGCCCACGAGCCGTCGATTGCAGAAAGGCGATCTGGTGATGATCGATCTCCACCCTATCGTCGACGGCTACAGCGCCGATATGTGTCGTACCGTCAGCGTGGGCAAACCGGCTGCCGATCAGCAAGCCGCCTACGACCTGTTCCTGAAAGCGCAGCAGGCGACGATCGCGAAGGTGAAGGCAGGCGTCAGCATGGTCGAGCTGGAGGAGACGATCCACGGCGCCCTCAAGGAAGGGGGGCACGGCGGGCACATCTTCGGGCCACCCATCCACGGGTTGGGCATCGAGTTTGAAGAAGCGCCACTGCCGCCGGGCCACGCCTTCTTCCACGGTGAGAAGGCGCCGCCTCCGTTGGAGGTGAACGTGGTCATCACGGTGGGCAACTGTGGACTGTATACCGGCCCGTGGGGTGTGCGCGTGGAGGATACGGTCGCGGTCGGCGCAGACGGAAGTGCGGTGCTCACAACTTTCCCACGCACGTTGGAACCGGCGCAAGCGCGCCGTCCTCGCCCATCTCGGAGCCGCAAAGCCGTCAAGCGCCCTTCGAGGAGCCGCTCGAGATAGGAAATTGTCTCGGAAGGTGGTAGTAACGACTTTAGTCGTTTCATGAGCGACTAAAGTCGCCACTACCAGCCATCTCGAGATAGTCTCTCAGCTCTGAGCGGCAGAATGCAGGAGTCACTACGGGAAACTCACATAACCCAGACGGCTTTGACGTCGAGGTGTTGGCCGACAAGACAATTGAGATGCTGTCCGTGTCGCCCGGTCAGGTGATCGCGATCTGGGCGAGCACCCATTCGCTCGATCTTGTCGAAGCGCTCGCCGTTCGCATCCGAGCGCGTGGTGCGTTCTGGACGTTGCGCCTCACGATGGAATCACTGTTGCGCCGGATCGGTCAAAGCGTGCCCGAACCCTACCTCGCCTCGGTACCCGAACACGAACTGCGCTGGCTCGCGGATGTGTCGGCGATCGTCGAAGTCCGCGATCACGGCGGCCACATCCTGGAAGTTCCGCTCGTGCGCCGCCGCGCCCTGGCCGCCGAATGGATCGCGCTGATCGACGAAGCCAGACGACGCGGCTGCCGCCGTATCCAGGTCGTGAACCCCACACCAGCCCTCGCGTCCGCCTACGGCGTACCCGTCGAAGACTTGCGGCAGAGCTACTGGCGAGCCGTAAACGTCGACTACGCCGCGCTCGACCGGCAGCAAGACCGGGTCGCCGCCCGGCTGGCACGTGCCCGCCTCGTGCACGTGGCCTCGGCGCTGGGCACAGACCTGCATCTCAGGATTGACGATCGGCCCGTTCATCAGGATACGGACAGTCTGCCGCGCGGCGAGGTGTACGTCGCCCCGCACGAGGACTCGGCCGAGGGTGTGGCCGTGATCGATCGGGCGTTCGTCGCCGGAAAGCCCATCGAACGGCTACGGCTGGTCTTCCGGAAGGGTCGCGTCGTCGATGCGAGCGCAGCCGATCCGAGCGCAGCTCATCTGTTCAGAGAGCTATTGAGCGCCTCCGCCGGCGACAAGGATGTGATTGCGGAATTGGCCATCGGGCTGAACCCGGGCGCCGCCGAGCCGATTGGCGATGTCATGCTCGACGAGAAAATCGCCGGAAGTTGCCACATTGCCATCGGCATGAACACGCATTTCGGCGGTAGAAATCAGTCGAATCTGCATCTGGATTTGGTCATGTTGCGCCCGACCGTTCGGACGGATGGCGAAGTGTTTGTGGACAATGGCGCGACCTTGCCATCTACGCCGTTCTCGGAGAGAATTGGAGAGCGAGCAACACGGACGGGGGGACGGCATGAACCAGACAGCCATTCGAACCGAGAATCTCACGCGCGATTTTGAAACCGTGCGCGCCGTGGACGGCCTTTCACTGGAAGTGCCAGCCGGGATCATCTTCGGCTTCCTCGGCCCGAACGGCTCAGGCAAGACGACGACGATTCGCCTGCTGCTCGGCCTGCTCGAGCCGACGGACGGCCGGGCCGAAGTGCTGAATTGGGATACACGCACACAGGCGGACGAGGTTCGCCTGCGTTCCGGCGCGCTGCTCGAGCACAACGGCTTGTATGAGCGGCTGAGCGCCGAGGCCAACCTGGAATTCTACGGGCGGGTGTGGCGCTTGCCGCCGGCCGACCGGCGCGCGCGCATTCAGGAACTGCTCACCCACCTGGGCCTGTGGGAGCGGCGCAAGGAAGTCGTGAAAAACTGGAGCCGCGGCATGAAGCAGAAACTCGCGGTGGCGCGCGCGCTGCTGCATCACCCCGCGCTCCTCTTCTTCGACGAGCCGACGGCCGGACTCGATCCGGTCGCCGCCGCCGCGCTGCGCGACGATCTCGCCGGGCTGGCCGCGCGCGAGGGCGTGACGGTGTTTCTGACGACGCACAATCTGGCGGAAGCGGAAAAGTTGTGTAACCAGGTCGGCGTGATTCGCCAGGGGAAGCTGTTGGCCGTCGGCCATCCCGACGAGCTTCGTTCGCATCGTGGTGCGCCTCAGGCAGAAATCGTCGGACGGGGGTTCGACGAGAACCTGCTGGCGGCGCTCCGGGCGCGGCCGGATGTGGCGGCGGCCGAGGTGCGCAATGGACGGCTGATGATCGACCTGCGCGGCGAAGTCGACGTCGCGCCGCTCGTCAGCCTGATCGTCAGCGCCGGCGCGCAGATCGAAGAAGTCCGCAAGGGAAAGGCCAGCCTGGAGGAAGTGTTCCTGACGCTGATGGAGGAAGAGAAATGATCGCCGACGTCGTGACGGTGATGTGGAAAGATGCCCGGGAGTTGCTGTTCGGCGGCGGCACACGCCGAGGCTGGCTCAGCCTGCTGATCATTATCGGCGTGTTCGGCGTCTTCCTCCCGCTGCAGTTCGGGCGTGGCTGGCTCGAGACGCCGTTGATGTTGGTCTACTGGGCGTGGATTCCACTGTTCATGGTCAGCAGCAGCGTGAGCGACTCGTTCGCCGGCGAGCGCGAACGGCACACGTTGGAGACCTTGCTGGCCAGCCGGCTGTCAGACCGCGCCATCCTCTTCGGGAAGTTCTGCACCGCGGTGTGCTACGGGTGGGGCCTGACGGTCGTCAGCCTGCTCGTTGGGCTGGTGACGATCAACGTGGCGCACGGGCGAGGCGAGCTTGTGTGGTACCCGGCGCTGATATTTTGGGGCGCCGTCGTCATGAGCCTGCTGATGTCATCGCTCACGGCGAGCATCGGCGTGCTGGTTTCCTTGCGCGCGGCGACGGTGCAGCAGGCCGCGCAGCGGCTGAGCCTCGGAGTGATGATCGTCGTTTTCGCGCCGATCCTGATTGTGCAGGTGCTGCCGGTCGAGTGGCAGGCGCGCGTCGTCCAGGCATTGCAGAACACCGATTTCACCGGCTTAGCGGTAATCGTGGTTGCCATCCTGGTCGCCCTGAATGCGCTCTTCCTTACGGCGGCGATGGCCCGCTTCCGGCGCGCGCGGCTGATCCTCGACTGAGATGCCTCAAACCCGCTCAGCCCCCGATTCGCCTTGAAAATCGGCCATCTTTCTTCCGGTTTTGTCATAAGTTTCGTGAGAATCATCACATCCCAAAATGACATCTTGCACTGTGACCTGCCCTCCGATCGGTCTATCCTGAATGCTGGATACATAAGCCGCGCGACGCCGGAGGAGGCGCTATGGCAAAGGGTCGTATCATCGTCGACGAGGAACGCTGCAAGGGCTGCGAGCTATGCACCACCGTCTGCCCGAAGGACTTGATCCGCATGGCCGACACGTTCAATGCGAAAGGCTACCGGCCGGCGGCGCTGATCGATCCTGAAGGGAGCTGCACCGGCTGCGCCATCTGCGCGGTGATCTGCCCGGACGCCGCGATCACGGTTTATCGCTTCGCCAAAGCCCCCGGACTGGGTGTGCCGGCTTAGTGTCTATCCGACAACCCGTAGCGTAGGGCCTTGTGCCCGCCGCCCACAAGGGGCTAGGCTACGTTTTCGCATAGGCTCTTAGTCCTCAGGAGATGTCATGCCGAAGGAACTGCTCAAGGGGAACGAAGCTATTGCCGAAGCCGCCATTCGCGCCGGCTGCGTGGCCTATTTTGGCTACCCGATCACGCCCCAGACCGAGTTGCTGGAACATATGGCCAGGCGCATGCCCGAGCTGGGGCGCGCGTTCGTGCAGGCCGAGAGCGAGGTCGCCGCAATCAACATGTGCTACGGCGCGGCCTGCAGCGGCGTGCGCGTCATGACCTCGTCGTCCAGCCCCGGCGTCAGCCTGATGCAGGAGGGCCTGTCGTACATCGCCGGCTCGGAAGTGCCCGTCGTGCTGGTCGACGTGATGCGCGGCGGGCCGGGCCTGGGCAACATCGCGCCGAGCCAGGGCGATTACAACCAGGTCGTGAGGGCGGCCGGCCACGGCGACTTCCGATCCATCGTGCTCGCCCCGGCCACCGTCCAGGAAGCGATCGATTTGACGGCCGAAGCCTTCAACCTGGCCGAAAAATACCGGCACATTGCCATCCTCCTCCTCGACGGCAATCTGGGCCAGATGATGGAACCCGCCGAGTTGCCGCCGATGATGCCGGTTGACGGCAGGCGCCCCGACTGGGCGCTGACAGGCGCCGCCGGGCGGCCCCACAACATCATCTCCTCGATCTACTTGCAGCCCGAAGAGCTAGAGCGTGTCAACCAGAGACTGCAGGCCAAGATCGAGCGCATCCGGGCCGAGGAAGTCCGCTACCAGGAGTACATGCTCGAAGGCGCCGACCTGATCGTCGTGGCTTACGGCACCGCCGGGCGCATCGCGCAAAGCGCGATCAAGATGGCGCGGCAGCAGGGCATCCCGGTCGGGCTGCTCCGTCCGATCAGCCTCTTCCCGTTCCCGGAGGATCGCATCTCACAACTGGCCGACGAGGCGCGCGGCTTCCTTGTTGTCGAGATGAGTGCCGGGCAAATGTTCGAGGATGTGCGGCTCGCCGTAGCCGGCCAGGCGCCGGTGCGGTTCTTCGGCCGCATGGGCGGCATGGTGCCTATGCCCGAAGAGATATTGGCCGCCATCGTCAAGCTCGACCAGGCTACGTCGCCGCAGATAGCGCTGCGCAACGTCGCGCACGGGCGCAGCGGCAGTTGATTTCGCGAGGGAGGACATCATGGTTGTCCAAGATACGCAGAGCGCGACGACACATGTCGAAGCGATCGAGGAGCTGATCTACCGGCGGCCGGCCAGCCTGACGGTGGCGCACACGCATTACTGCCCCGGCTGCACGCACGGCGTCGCGCACCGCCTGGTCGCCGAAGTGATCGACGAGCTGGGCATTCGCGAGAAGACGATCGGCGTCGCGCCGGTCGGCTGCGCCGTGTTCGCCTATAACTACTTCAACTGCGACTTCGCCGAGGCGGCGCACGGCCGCGCCCCGGCGATGGCGACCGGCATCAAGCGCGTGCAGCCGGATAAGGTCGTGTTCACCTACCAGGGCGACGGTGACCTGGCGGCCATCGGCACCGCCGAGATCGTCCACGCGGCGGCGCGCGGCGAGAACATCACCGTGGTCTTCATCAACAATGCGATCTACGGCATGACCGGCGGCCAGATGGCGCCGACGACGCTGCCCAACATGAAGACGACGTCCACCCCGACCGGGCGCGACGTGGAGCTGGCCGGCTTCCCGATTCGCATGGCCGAGCTGCTGTCCAGGCTGGACGGCGCTTCGTACGTCGTGCGGCGCAGCCTGCACAACCCGGCCGAGATCCGCAAGGCAAAAAAGGCGATTCGCAGCGCGTTCGAGAATCAAATGCAGGGCTGCGGCTTCTCGATGGTCGAGCTGTTGTCGTCGTGCCCGGTCAACTGGAATATGCAGCCGGTCGAGGCGCTCAAGTGGATCGAGACGCACATGATACCGATCTTCCCGCTGGGCGACTATAAATCCCTTTAGTTCCTCCAGTTCCCTCAGGCCCTTTCGCAAGAAGCACTCAAGGAACTGAAGGAACTCCTGGCACGGAGATGATATGCAACAGGAGATCATTATCAGCGGTTTCGGCGGCCAGGGTGCGCTGTTCGCCGGTCAGTTGCTGGCTTACGCGGCGATGGAGGAGGGCAGGCACGTCACCTGGCTCCCTTCGTATGGCCCGGAGATGCGCGGCGGCACGGCGCACTGCACGGTGATCGTCTCGGACGAGGAAATCGGATCGCCGGTGGTGCAGCGGCCCAGTGCGGCCATCGTCTTGAACAACCCGTCGATGGAGAAGTATCAGAAGCTGGTGAAGGAGCACGGCTATCTCCTGATCAATCGCTCGTTGATCAACCTCCCGACCACGCGGGCGGACGTCCACGCCGTCGACGTCCCGGCGAGCGACGAGGCCGTCGCGCTTGGCAACCCCAAGCTGCTGAGCGTCGTCATGCTCGGCGCGCTGATCGCCTGCGTCGAGGTCGTCTCGCTCGACGCGCTCGAGGGCGCGCTCGAATCGCACCTGCCGGAGCGGCACCGCCAACTGCTCGACCTCAACAAGGCCGCGCTGCGGCGGGGTATGGAGCTTGCCCGGCAGCAGATGGTGGCACAGACGGTTTAGTTCAGAAACCCGGTTTCTACAAGAAACCGGGTTTTTGAAGGAGCTTACATGACTACACCTTGGATGCAACGCTATGCGCAGCGCACGCAGCGCATGAGCAGTTCTATGATCCGTGAGCTGCTCAAGTTCACCGCCCAGCCGGACATCATTTCGTTCGCGGGCGGTTTGCCTGCGCCCGAGCTGTTTCCGATCGAGGAGACCAGGGCGGCGACCGACGTCGTCTTGTCCGAGATGGGGCAGCAGGCCCTGCAATACAGCCCGACCGAGGGTTACGTCCCCCTGCGCGAGATGATCGTTCGCCACATGGCGCGCTACGGCATCGTCGTGGATGTCGACAACGTCCTGATCACGTCCGGCTCGCAGCAGGCGCTCGATCTGATCGGGAAGATCCTGATCAACCCTGGCGACAAGATTCTGACCGAAGAGCCGACGTACCTGGGCGCGATCCAGGCGTTCACGATGTACGGCGCCGAGTACGTGACCGTGCCGATCGACGAAGACGGCATGCAGGTGAGCAAGCTCGAGCAGGCGCTGCGCGCCGGCCCGAAGTTCATGTACATCCTACCCAACTTTCAGAACCCGGCCGGCGTCACGCTGTCGCTGGAGCGCCGGCGTGACATCATCGCCTTCGCCGATCAATACGGCATCCCCATCGTCGAAGACGATCCGTACGGCCAGTTGCGCTACGAAGGCGAGCACATCAAGCCGCTCGTCGTGCTCGACGCCGAGTGCCTGGAGTGTGAGAACAACGGCAAGTACGGCGGCAACGTCATCTACCTGAGCACGTTCAGCAAGACGCTCGCGCCGGGCTTGCGGCTGGGCTGGGTTGTCGCGCCGAAGGAGGTCATCCGCCAGATCGTGCTGGCCAAGCAGGGCACCGACCTGCACACGAGCACGTTCGACCAAATGGTGGCGTACGAGGTCGCGCGCGGCGGCTTCATCGACCGGCACGTGCGCCACATTCGCGAGGTATATCACCACCGCCGCGACGTGATGCTGGCCGCGCTCGAGCGCGCTTTCCCCGATCCGGACATGGGCGTGCGCTGGACCCGCCCCAAGGGCGGCTTGTTCCTGTGGGTCGCCCTGCCCGAGTGGATGGATGCGGCCGAGCTCCTCAAGGAGGCCGTGAAGGACAAGGTCGCGTTTGTCCCGGGGATCGCGTTCCACCCGAACGGCGGCGGTCACAACACGATGCGCCTGAACTTCAGCAACGCCCGGGACGAGATGATCGAGGAGGGTATTGCGCGGCTGGGACGTGCGGTACTGAAGCAGATCCGCGCGCAGCGCGTGGCGGTCTAACTGCAGTCATCAGTGATCAGTTGTCAGTAATCAGTAGTCATTAACCACTGATTACTGATCACTGATTACTGATCACTGAACACTGCCCACTCTCTACGTTCCCAGTCGATCGCCAACTCTTAGACCACTCGCTGCCACGAACTCTGGCGCCTTGATCTTGGCTCCACCCTCCGGCTGCACTCGCTTGACGAGGATCGAGCCGTCGCCCGCCGCGACCCAAAAGCCTTCCTCGCCGATCGCCAACACCTCGCCTGAGCCTGCCGGGCCGGGCAGCACTTGGCGCTGACAATCAAAGATCTTGAGCCGTTTGCCGCGAAAAGCCGTCACTGCCCCCGGCTGTGGGTTCGAACCTCGGATCAGGTTGTAGACCTGCACGGCGGGCCATTCCCAATGGATGGCCACGCGCTCCTGGGTGCAGAGCGGCTCGTAAGTGGCTTGAGACTCATCTTGGGCGATGCGGGGCGCGCACCCGTTCCTCACCATTTCGATGGCTTCGACAATGGCCTCCACGCCGAGGGGGAACAGCTTATTGAAATAGAGCGAGCCTGTTGTGTCGTCTGGAGCGATGGCCACTTCTTTCTGCAATAGGATCGGGCCGGTGTCGATGCCGCGATCGGGCCAGAAGATGGTCAGGCCGGTCCTGGTTTCTCCGTTGATCACGGCCCAGTTGATCGCGCTGCCGCCGCGATGTTTCGGGAGCAGCGAGGGATGATATTGGATCGTGCCATGCCGTGGAGTGTTGAGGATGCTTTCGGGGACGACTTCTGTGACGAAGGCCATCACATTGAGATCGGGCCTCAACTTCACGTAGCGGTCATATACGGCCGGGTCGCGCATCTGCCTGGATGGATACACCGGTATGTCCTGGCGCTCGGCGAGTTGTCGCAGCGGGTCAGGCTTGTCCGTGCGATCGGGTGGGCAGAAGACACCCACGACCTCTTCGCCTTTATTGAGAATCGCTTCCAGCACCTTCTCACCGAAAGCCGCCTGACCGATCAGGACGATCCGCATACCCGCCTCCTCATTGCTTCTTTGTTCCGGCCAGGTTCTCGAAGTCAACCGGCGTGAGATTACGTTCGCGGTGGAGACTGCTGAACGTACCTGGCGCAAGAGAGAACCGGTTCGATCCGTGAATTCACCCAATCCGTTGCCAGAGGGACTGCTGAACCTACCTGGCGCAAGAGAGAACCGGCCTGATAGGAACTGCGTACGAGGGGGTCAGCCACAACGGCCCGGAAGCCCAGGCTCAACCCGACCTCCCGGTACCAGCCAAACTCTGCCGGATGAATGTACTCGACCACTGGCCGCTGGTTCGCCGTCGGTTGCAGGTATTGTCCCAGGGTCAGGATGTCACACCCCGCCCGCCGCAGGTCCTTCATCACTTGGATGATCTCGCCTCGCGTCTCTCCCATGCCTAGAATCATTCCCGACTTGGCTATCAGGCCGGCGCGCTTGGCCCATGCCAACACACCTTGCGTCCGCTGATAATCCTTCCGAGGCTGAATCACTGGATAGAGTCGAGGGACGGTCTCCACGTTGTGAGCTAAAACATCGGGCCGAGCGGAAATCACCTGTTCCAAGGCCGACACCGATCCCCCAAAGTCTGAGATCAGCACTTCGACCGTCGCGTCGGTGCAGCGGCGGCGCACCTCGGCGATCGTGGTGGCAACCTGTGCGGCGCCCCCGTCGGGCAAATCGTCCCTGGCAACCATGGTGATGACCACGTGATGCAATCCCAGCCGGGCTGCCGCCTCCGCCACACGCACGGGCTCCAGCGGGTCTGGCGGCGACGGTCGCCCGGGTATCACCGCACAAAAACGACAATGCCGCGTGCAAATGTCACCCAAGAGCATAAATGTCGCCGTCCCCTCCCCCCAGCACTCGCCGATGTTAGGGCACAGGGCCTCCTCGCACACGGTATGCAGCCGAAGGCCCTGAAATAGACTATACAATTGCTCCACTCTCTCGCCCAGAGGGGCCAGGGCGATCAGCCAAGGGGCCTTCTGAAAGCCAAACTCGAGGTCCACTCCGAAGACATGAGCGAAGGCTTCGAGAATGGCCGCCTCCGCCGCTGCCAGACTCACCGGCCGATCGAGGACCTGGGCCATGGACGTAACCCCTTTGTCGGCCAGACCGCAGGGGGTGATGTGCTGGAAGTGCTCCAAGGGGGGATCCACATTAAGCGCCAAGCCGTGATAGGTCACGCCTCTTTGCAGCGCGATGCCCACGGCAGCAATTTTGTCCTCCCCAACCCACACGCCGGGATGGGGTTCCTGCCGCCCCGCCACGATGCCGAATCGGGCCAGGCAGGCAATGACGGTCTCCTCCAACCGCCACAAGTAGGTGTGGGGATCGTATGGGTGGGCCGGCGTATGTAGTTTGAGGATGGGATAAACCACCAGTTGGCCCGGGCCGTGGTAGGTGGCCCGGCCGCCCCGGTCTGTCTGGATGAG
>DASSFZ010000387.1:0-4797 GCA_035693785.1 Anaerolineae bacterium
AACACGGTGGCGCCAGTGTGCGCGGACGGTGCCATCGCCGGCGACCCGAAAACCCGTGCCGACGCGGACCTTGCGGCCTGGAATAACGTGCTACAGGGCGCCGCCGAAACGGTAACGGCGAGCGGCACGAAAGTTGGAGGACTGCTCGGCGCGCGCGGGTGCATCACGCGCAACGCCGCCACCGGCGTAATCCGCGTCAGCGTGGCATGGCAGGGAATGGCGCCCACAGTCGCTTCGGCGGATACCTGCGCAACCACCTTGTACGGCGCCAACGACGCGCTGCGTCGCGTGGTGTTCACCGAGGTCGTAGTTCCCGTACTGACGGTGGTGAACCCATGAACCGGCGCGCACAGCAAGGACTTTCGCTTCTTGAGCTGATGATCGCGCTCACGATCGGGCTTGGCCTGCTGGCCGGGCTGACGAGCGTCTTCGTGAACTCGAGCCGCTCGCACACCGAGCTGGCGCGCGCCTCGCAGCAGATCGAGAACGGCCGCTTCGCGATCCAGACCCTGCAGGAAGACATCTGGCACGCGGGGTACTACGGCCGTCACGTGGCCTATACGACGAGCGCGCCCACGGCGCTGCCGGATCCCTGCTCGACGAACGTCGACCCCGGCACGGCAAGCCCGACACCGCTGCAAAACGCGATCGTCTTTCCGGTGCAGGGCTACAACGACCCGGGGAGCGTACCGGCTGCGCTTACGTGCCTGTCGGCAAGCGACTTCGTTGCCGGGAACGACATCCTCGTATTGCGGCGCGCGGACTCGCGCCCCACGGCGCTCGCAGCACTTGCCGCCAATACGTTCTACCTGCAGTCCGTGGCCGAGGCTTACCACCCCACGACGCTGGCTTCGATGAAGCCCATCATCGCCAAGGGAAATCCCTCCACGGCTTTCACGCAATTTAGCCCGACGACCGGCGAGCTTGGCGAAATTCGCCGCTACCACGTGCACATCTACTTCGTGGCGCCTTGCAGCGCCCCGGCCGGCGGCGGAACGAGCTGCACGGGCGCGAGCGACGATAGCGGACGTCCTATCCCGACGCTGAAGCGCCTCGAACTCGCGCCGGACGGCACCTTCCAGATCGTTCCGCTCGTCGAGGGCATCGAGCGATTCCAGGTCGAGTACGGCATCGATACCCCGCTCACCGGCTTGCCCATCGGCGCGCCGTATGCAGGAGACGGCATGCCGGATAGCTACATCGCAGCGCCGACCGCCGCCCAGTTCACCCAGGTCGTTGCCGTGCGGGTCTACCTCGTCGCCCGCGCCAACGAGCCAAGCACAGGGTACGTGGACACCAAGACCTACGACCTCGGCCTGCACGGAACCTACGAACCGAACCTCGTCGCCGAGGACCGGCCATACAAGCGGCACCTCTTCACGAGCCTGGTACGCCTTCAGAACGCCGCCGGCTGGAGAGAGAAATGATCCGCGCTCTTGCACAAACCAGCCAGCAGCGCGGCGCGACGCTCGTGATCACACTCGTCATGCTCGTCCTGATCACGCTCTTCGCCATCGCCGCCATCACCCTCAGCAACTCCTCGAGCAAGGTGGTGGGGAACATGCAGGCGAAGAAGACCACCGATGCGATGGCGCAGCGCGTCGTCGACCAGGTCATTTCGGAGGGGCTCTTCGGCGACAAGCGTCTCGTCCCGGTCCTTCCCTCGTGGAAACCGGCCGGGTACACGATCGAGGTGACCCAGCGGCATTGCAAAGCATTCACGCCCACGCTGCTCGATCCGCAGACCGGCACCACGACGTGGGAGTTCGACGTCTGCGTTCGCGACAGCTTCACCGGTGCGAAGTCCTACATCCGCCAGGGCGTGGCCGTGAAAACGCTGACCGCGGGCACGCCGTGCCCGACTTCTGTGTTCGTTGCGACAGCCTGCTAGTTGCGGGAGACCGTCATGAACCTACGCAACCTCCTTACTTCTCTTGCCAGCGCCTGCGCACTCGGCGCTTCCAGCAGCGCGCTGGGTCAGTTCGTCGACCCGGTGGGTGACGACACCGACATCTTCCTCGCGAACCCGACCATCCAGGCGACGCGGCCGAACGTCGTGATCCTCCTCGACAACACGGCGAACTGGAACACGCCGTTCGCTACGGAGAAGCAGGCGCTGATCAACATCACCACCTCGCTCGTCACCGACGCGTTCAACTTGGGACTCGCGATGTTCGTCGAGACCGGTGGCGCCAACGACAACCTTGACGGCGCGTACATGCGGTTCGCCGTGCGGCAGATGACGCCGACGAACAAGGCGCGCTTCACGGCGGTGGTGAACGGCTTGGATATCCTTGGTGACAAGAGCAACAACGCGGTGCCGGGCCTCGCCATGGGCGAGCTCTATCGCTACTTCGCCGGGCTGCAAGCGAAGTCCGGGTTGGGCAAGGCCAAGCGTGACTATTGGGGCAACACCACGTACAACCCGCTCGCCGCGGACCTGCCGGGCAACGCATTCACGAGCAGCGCCAGTTCGACGTACGTGAGCCCGATCGTGAGCGGCTGCCAGAAGAACTTCATTATCTACATCAGCAATGGCAAGGGGTTGGAGAACGCCGCCGCCCTTTCCGAGGCGCAGTCACACCTCACCTCGCTTATGGGTCAGAGCCCGGCGACCATTCCCCTGACGCCAAGCGGCGAACAGGGTAACTGGTCGGACGAGTACGCCAAGCACATGGCGAGCGCCGACTGCGCGCCGGCAATCGACGGCGTGCAGAACGTGCTCACCTACACGCTCGACGTCCTCCCATCGGTCGCGGGCAGCCCGGATTGGACGGCGCTCCTGAAAAGCATGGCGAATAACGGCAAGGGTCGCTACTTCGCCATTACGGATACGAGCACCACCGAACAATTCGAGGATGCCCTGCGCGCGATCTTCCAGGAAGTACAGGCGGTGAACTCGGTGTTCGCATCTGTCGCGCTTCCGGTCAGCGTAAACGTGCGAGGTACCAACCTGAACCAGGTCTATATCGGCCAGTTCCGCCCCGATGTCGCGAAAAGCCCGCGCTGGTTCGGCAACCTCAAGATGTACAAGATCGGTCAGGACGCCTCCGGCGACGCGTTCCTCGTCGACGTCGACGGCAACCGCGCCGAAAACGCGGCCACCGGATTCATCTCGCCCAACGCAAAAAGCTTCTGGACGACGGGTTCAACGTTCTGGAACCACCGGTCCGCCGACGAGAATGGGACCGGCGGGGCGTCAGACCTGCCGGATGGCGACCTGGTGGAGAAAGGCGGCGCGGGCCAGCGCCTGCGCACGCGGCACGCCACAGACCAAGGGCTGCGCCAGATGTATACCTGCGTAAGCGCAAGCGGCTTCTGCAGCCCCGGGGACCTGCTCTCGAGTTCGCCGTTCGACGTGTCGAACGCGAACATTACCGCGGGAGACATGGGCACCTACTTCAAGCTGCCGGTCCAGAGCATCACCAGCGCGCTCGTCAGCGGGACGCCGACAGCGACCGCAACAGTGCAGCTGCACGGATTCGCCACGAACGACATTGTGCAGATCAGCGGCGCTTCTCCGAATATCTATAACCAGAGAGCTAGCATCACGGTCGTTGACGGAGACACTTTCACGTACGTGCTGCCGTCACTTCCTGACGCGAACGTGGCCCAGGTCATCACCCCATCGCAGCACAAGCTCGTAACCGGCGACCAAGTGGAAGTCATCCTCGCCAGTCCGACGGCGTACAACGTGAGCGGTGCCTCGATCACCGTCAGCAACGATACCAAGTTCCAATATCCGATGAGTGGCTCGAGCAATCTGGCAGCGAGCGGCGCATACCAGGTCTTCGGCAAGAAGCTGGCGGTGAGCGTAAGCGGCTCGAGTACTTCCGCCACAGCAACAGTGCTCAACCATGGTTACGCGAACGGCGACATCATCACCATCGAAGGCGCGACGGAGGCGGCGTTCAACCGCACCAACGCGGTCATCAGCGGCGTCACTGCAAACAGCTTCAACTACACCACAAGCGTTCCAATCGTGGGCAGCGCGAACACGGCGCGCGTGACGGCGCCGGCGCACGGCTTCAGCAGCGGGCAAACGGTGACCATCACCGGTTCATCCGAGCCGCTCTTCAACGGCTCATTCCTGATTACGAAGGTGGATGCGAACACGTTCACGTATGCGGTGAGCGGGTCGGCCGGCATCGCGAGCAATGCCGGCATCGTGGCGAGCATCGGCATTAGCCAGATTACCCATCCGACCAGCGGTTCCGGTCCCACCCGCGACGTCGCGACCGTGACGACGTCGGTTTCGCACGGGTTCACCGATGGCCAGGTCGTCATCATCTCGAATACGGGCGGTGCGCCGTCCGACGGCTACGACGGCACTTACACCATCAGCGGCGCAACGGCAGCGGCGTTCACGATCACGCATGCCAGCATCGACGGATCGCCAACGCCGCTGACGACAGCCGGGATGCGCGCCGGGCGAACCGTTACGCAGATCGAGCCGGTGGTGCAGGCGACCGGCACGATCCGGTCGAAGAAGCAGATCAATGTGACTTCCGTCTCGTCCACGGCGAACGCGACCGGCGTGATTCTGGCCGGCCGGCCGTTCGACCCGAACGACGCAGATCCGGCCGACCGCGATGAGCTCATCCGCTGGGTGCGCGGGCGCGACAACTACGAGAATGAGAAGTCCAATGTGGCCGCGCCGGACGTGCGCCCGTCGGTGCATGGCGATGTGCTGCACTCGCGTCCCGCGGTGGTGAACTACGGCCGCGGCAGCGTGGACAAGGACGTCTACATCTTCTACGGCACGAACGACGGGGGACTGCGCGCCGTGAAAGGCGG
>DASSFZ010000388.1:0-8122 GCA_035693785.1 Anaerolineae bacterium
GGCCCGCAGCATCTCGGCCATATCGCGGGCGCGTACCTGCCGCCCGACATTTTCGCCCGCTACCACCGCCTGAAGGGGAATGACGTGCTGATGGTGTCCGGCAGCGACAGCCACGGCACGCCGATCACGGTGCAGGCCGACAAGGAAGGCGTGACGCCGCGCGAGGTGTTCGAGCGCTACCACCTGCTCTTTCTCGAAACGTATCAGCAGCTCGGCATCACGTTCGACCTGTTCACGCATACCGATACCGAGAACCACCACCGCGTGTCGCAGGATATGTTCCTGGCGCTGCACGACCACGGCTACCTGTTCAAGCAGAAGCAGAAGCAGCTTTATTCCGAAGGCGCGGGCCGCTTCCTGCCCGATCGCTACGTCGAGGGCAAGTGCCCGATCTGCGGCTTCGACCGCGCGCGCGGCGACCAGTGTGACAACTGCGGCAACCTGCTTGATGCGACGCAATTGATCGACCCGCGCAGCAAGATCGACGACTCGACACCGGTCGTGCGCGAGACCGAGCACTATTTCTTCGATTTGCCCGCGTTCACCAGCCGTATCCTCGAATACTTGGAGGACAAGGGGTACTGGCGGCCGAACGTGATGAACTTCGTCCTCAACTACCTCCGCGAGGGATTGAAGCCGCGCCCGATCACGCGCGACCTCGACTGGGGCATCCCCGTGCCGCTGCCCGAGTTTCAAGATAAGGTCTTGTATGTGTGGTTCGAAGCGGTCATTGGTTATTTGTCGGCGACGATCGAATGGGCCAAGAACAATGGCACGCCCGACGGGTGGAAAGAGTGGTGGTATGACCCGTCGGCCAGAACAGTCTACTTCGTCGGCAAGGACAACATCCCATTCCACGCGATCATCTGGCCGGCGCAGTTGATGGGCACGCAGCGTCTTTACGAAGACGACGCATCCAAATCGCTGAACCTGCCGGCCGACGTGCCCGCCGCCGAGTTCCTCAACCTGGAGGGACAGAAGTTCTCGACCAGCCGCAACTGGGCGGTGTGGACGCCCGATTTCCTGTCACGGTACGACGCCGACGCGCTGCGCTACTACCTCACGGCCAACGCGCCGGAGCAGCGCGACACCGAATTCACGTGGGCCGACTTCGTGCGCCGCAACAACGACGAGCTGGTCGCCGCCTGGGGCAACCTGGTCAACCGCGTGATCAGCCTGGCCAACAAGCACTTCGAAGGAAAGATTCCCGGGCCGGGACTGATGGATCACGAGGACGCGCAGCTCCTGGCGCAGATCGACATCGCCTTCGGGCCGATCGGCGACTTGATAGGCGCCTGCAAGTTCAAGATGGCGCAGGGCGCAGTGATGGCGCAGGCACGCGAGGTTAACAAGTATCTCGACACCAAAGCGCCGTGGTTCCAGGTCAAAGAAGACCGTGTGCGCGCCGGCACGACACTGTACATCGCGCTGCGCGCGATCGATTCGCTCAAGACCCTGTTCGCGCCGTTCCTACCCTTCTCCAGCCAGCGCGTGCACAAGATGCTGGGCTACGGCGGCGACCTGCTGGGCCGGCAGGTCGTGCGCGCGTACAAGGAGTCCGAACGGTCGCACCAGGCGCTGACGTACGATGCGTCGTCGTTGACGGAGAAGTGGAAGCCGAGCCAGTTGCCGGTCGGCCAGGCGTTCGGCCCCATCGCGCCGCTGTTCGAGAAGCTGGACGAGAAGATCATTGAAGAAGAGAAGGCGCGTCTGGGCGTGGGTTAGTTGTAGGAGGCGTCTCTCGAAGATCCCCGACGCGGAGCGGAGGGGACAGACGCCGACATAGACCTGATTGTCCACGAGTAGCGAGAAATATCGCTATGGAAAGCCTGCAGCGCTTCCGCGTGCCAATCATGATCGCGCTGACGGTCATCGCCGGCGCGGTGATCTACCTGGTACTGCGGCCCGCGCCGGCCCCTCCGGCCATCACCGTTACGCTTCGCCCGTCGGCGACCGTTGCGCCCACGCCGACGGCGCGCACGACCGTGCGAGTGTACGTCAGCGGCGCGGTGCTGCATCCCGACGTATACTCGCTGCCGGTCGACAGCATCGTCAGGGATGCGATGATCGCCGCGGGCGGACCGGCGAGCGACGCTGATCTCGATCGGATTAATCTGGCGGCCCCGCTCGGCGACGGCATGCAGGTCCACTTCCCGCGCCAGGGTGAGCCGGCCGCCGCGCAGGGCGGGTCTGTTTCCGGCGCCGCGCCAGCCGGCGCGACGATTGACATCAATACGGCTACGCTCGAGCAGCTCGATTCGCTGCCCGGCATCGGGCCGGTGATCGCGCAGCGCATCATCGACTATCGGACAACCAACGGGCCGTTCGCTTCTATCGAGCAGATCAAAGAGGTGAAGGGCATCGGCGACGCGCTGTTCGAGAACATCAAAGACCGCATCACGGTCGGGCCGTGATCAGTGATCAGTGATCAGTGGCCAGTGATTAGTGACCAGTGATCAGTAACCAGTGACCAGCGGCCACCGATAACTGATAACTGATTACTGATAACTGATAACTGATTACTAATCACCGGTCAGATGATTCCGCTTTGAACCGATTACACCGCCCGGTCTTCGCCACATGGATCGCTCTCAGTTTCGTCCTGCTCCTCGGATGGACGATCGCACGAAGCGATGACGACGCCAACCCCCTGCATTCCCGCGCCTTTGCTCCTGAACGCCCGCTGTGGGGCGACGATGCGCGAGCCAACACCGACAACTCCCGCATGGCGCAGCAAGAGCCGCACCTGGCGATCAGCCGCCGCAACCCGGACGTGATGATCGTCGCCGCCAAGGATTTCCGCAACACGGAGAACATCACACGCGCCGTGTGGATCTACACCTCGCACGACGGCGGCCGCACTTGGCCGTGGAACCAGCCCTTTCCCAACTCGTCCGAAAATATTTTCCGCAACAGCGACCCCGTCGCGATGGCGCGCGACGACGGGCGGCTGTACGTGCTGACGCTCGGCACGGGCCGGCCGGTCATCGAGAACCACGGCTTGTTCATCACCTGGTCGGACGACGACGGCGTGACGTGGCGTGAGGCCGTGACGGTCACGGCGCGGGAAGATACCGGTTTCGACGACAAAGAGTGGCTGGCGATCGACCAGTCGCCGCGCAGCCCGTACTATCATCGCATGTACGTCGCCTGGCGGCCGGCTTTCTACGACGGCATGTGGCTGGCATCCTCCGCCGACGGCGGGCTGACGTGGAGCGATCCGATCACGGCCGCAGCCGGAGACATCCACGCCGCTTATCCGATCGTCGACGGGAATGGTCGCTTGCTCCTGTTCTTCGTCGATCCATTGAAAATCGACGAGCCGGGCGCGATCCGCTTCGTCACGTCGAATGATGGCGGCGAGACGTTCGGCCTTCCGCAGCACGTGGCCGACATTCGCCAGCCGAAGTCTCCCTTGAACGAGGAGGACAAGTTCCGCGTCTTCAGCATTATCTCTGCCGCAGTCGATCCCTCTGACCCGGGCCGCATGTACGGCGCCTGGACGGATGCGCGGGACGCCGGGTCCAACGGCGCAGACGCGATGCTGGCGTATTCGCACGACGGCGGTGCGACGTGGAGCGAGCCGATGCGCCTTAGCGGCGAGCCGCCCGGTCGCGTGCGCGACGACTTCCTGCCGGTGATTCACGCCGGCGCTCGGGGGAGGCTGCACGCCTTTTGGATGGACCGGCGCGGCGATCTGGACAACGTGCTCGTCAACGCGGTGTATCGCGCTTCGGACGACGGCGGCCAGATGTGGGGGCCGACGAGCCGCGTGGGCGACCTGGCGACGGATCACAACGTCGCCGTGCCGGAGAGCTCGCCGTCGCCGGGAGACTACTGGGGCCTCGACAGCATGGGCAATCGCGTATGCGCGTCCTGGACGGATACGCGCCATGGAAACGAAGACGTCTTCGTCGACTGCGCCTGGATGGCCGACCTGGAGCCGCCGTATTACCTGCCCATCCTGCTCATCGAGTGACTGCTCACCCTTGCGAAGGTTTAGCGAAGATGCGATATGCGATACGCGATAAGCGACTTGCCAAAGGTCTGCTCGGCATCATCCTGCTCGTGTACTTTGCCATCGCCGCTCAGTACGCCGCGCGCACGCCGGACTGGCAGGCGCCCGACGAGCCAGCGCACTACAACTACATTCGCTACGTCGTCGAGCATAGTGCGCTGCCGGTGCTGAGGTTCGGCGACTACGACCAGGCGTATCTCGAACGGTTCACCAGCCCGGCCAGCACGCCGGACATGTCGATTGACCCCTTGCGTTACGAGTTTCACCAGCCGCCCTTGTACTATCTGCTCGCCGCGCCGGTGTACGCGCTCACAGGCGGTGACCTGCTCGCCATGCGAATGATGTCCGTTGCGCTGGGCGGCGCGCTGATCGCCGTCACGTACCTCGTCGTGTGCGCAATCAAACCGGATCGACCCGATCTCGCGCTCGGGACGGCGGCCTTCGTCGCGTTTGTTCCGCAGCACGTCGCGATGATGTCTAGCGTCAACAACGACTCGCTGGCGGAGCTGTTGCTGGCCTTGATCCTGCTTCAGACGTTCAGGGTAGTGAAAGCAGGGAAAGAAAGCGAACTCAAGGAACTGTTGGTGCTGGGAGTCCTGCTAGGACTGGGGCTTGTGACGAAGACGACCGATTATCTCGCTGTGCCCATCGTCCTCGTGGCTCTACTACTGCCCGCGCTGCATCGACAGCCACGCAACACGCAACACGCAACACGCAACACGTATCACATGCTCCTCGTCTTTGCGCCTGCACTGCTCATAGGATCACTCTGGTGGTTTCGTAACATCAATGTGTATGGTGACTTCGACGTCCTCGGCCTGCAGCGACACGGCGCTGTCGTCGCCGGGCAGCCGCTCACTGCCGGCTGGATCGCGAGCATGGGATTCGGCCCGTTCCTGCTCGGTGCGCTGACGAAGACCTTTCACTCGTTTTGGGGACAGTTCGGGTGGATGGGCGTGCCGATGCCGGAGTGGGTGTACCTGGGACTTGGCGTGCTATCTCTGATCGCGCTCGCCGGCTGGCTCCTGCCTGTCCGGCCCAGGCGTCCAGTCAGCCACGCAGCGATCCTGTTAACCCTGCTCGTCTTCTTCACCTTCGCCGCCTACATCTGGTACAACCTCACCTTCGTCCAGCACCAGGGGCGCTACCTGTTTCCGGCGCTCATCCCGCTTGGGTTAGGGTTCTCGATCGGTATTGCGTGCTGGACGCGAGTGCTGCCGCGCCCGATCGGCATCCTCGTTTACGTGGGCGTGTTCGCCGGGCTGGCGGCGCTCTGCGTGCTCGCCTTGTACCGATTCGTCATCCCGGCACTGTCGGTGTGAATCTGCGTGAATCCGCGCTTATCCGCGTCCTGACAGGTAATCGCGCAGCATGACGAGGGCCGCCTCAGCCGATTGCGCCTTATTCTCTTCCCGACTTCCGCTCCATACGAATCGTTCGACCTGCTCCCAGTCGCCCGCCGATAGCGCGACGTACACCAGCCCGACCGGCTTTTCCGGCGTGCCGCCGCCTGGCCCGGCGATGCCCGTCACGCTCAGGCCGACGTCCGCGCCGAGGGCCGCGCGCGCCCCGTACGCCATCTCGATCGCCGTCTCTCCACTGACTGCGCCGTGTTCTTCAAGCGTTGCGTGCTGCACGCCGAGCAGGCGCTCCTTCGCTTCATTCGAGTAGGCGATGATGCCGCCCAGCACGTAGTTCGAGCTGCCGGGCACGTTCGTCAGGCGGTGGGCGACCAACCCGCCTGTGCACGACTCCCCCAGCGCCAGCGTCAGCTTCTTCTCTGTCAACAGCTTCCCGATGAGTTCTTCTAGACTCTCGCTCGTCATCCGCTTATCCGTTGTCTATTCGTTGCCTGGCTTCCCAATCTGTCGAACGGCGGGCGCCGCTCGCGCACCAGTTCCTTGAGTTCCGCGAGCGCCTTCAGTGCCGAGTCCCGATCCGCATCGGCAAGATTCAGCCCAGTGAACTCGTCCTCGTCGAGCACCAGGATCGATCCGTCCATCCCGATCCACACGTCCAGCGCCAGATCGACAGCCGATACGCTGTTGTCTTCGATGTGTGCCGGCCTGGTGACGTTGCAGTACCAGCCTTTGATCCGGTCATCCTTCACCGAATGCACTTCGAAGATGTTGTACCAGCGATCGGCGAAATACCACTCGACGAAGCGATCGCCTTTCTCGAAAGTCGTGTAGCCCAGTTCCAGCGTGTCTCGGCTAAAAGGAGCTTCCAGCCGAACGTGCGCCGGCCCCCGTTCCAGCACGATGCCCGCATACGACACCACCAGTTCGCCGGCCGGGTTTAGTTTTCGGACGATGACCGATTGGGCATTGGAAGTTGAGGATTGGGGATTGAGGATTGGAGATTGGAGATTAGACATCGCTCGCCAGAATCGAGATAGAGTTAGAGTTCAATGAGAACTGAATCTTCGCGCCAATATCGGGCAGATAGGCGGATGCGTTGAACTCAAAAACAAGATCGACATCGCCGGCGCGGATAATGCTCCGCGTGTGTCCGCCTCGAAAAGACTTTTCGATTAAAACGCCCTCGACCCGGTTTGCGCGCTGGTCTTCATCCTTCATCACCTGCCCTCGCGCAGCGGGGGTTCCAGCTTCATCCTTCAGCAATGCAGCATCGGGTCGAATCAACACCAGTAGGCTCTCGCCTACCGGCAGCGCGCCGTTCAAGTGCAGCGTGCCGATCGGCGTTCGGATCGCGCCGCTGCTCTCTACCTCGCCCTTGAGCAGGTTCGTCAGGCCGAGGAAGCGCGCCACCCACTCCGACGCCGGGCTGCGATAGACTTCCGGCGGCGCGCCGGTCTGCACGATGCGCCCGGCGTTCATGATCGCGACGCGGTCGGCGATGGCGAAGGCTTCCTGCTGATCGTGCGTCACGTAGATCGACGTGAGGCCGGCCGTCTTGAGGATGCGCCGCAGCTCGTTCATCAATTCCTCGCGCAGCTTGCGGTCGAGCGAGCCGAGCGGCTCGTCGAGCATCAGCAGGCGAGGGCGGGGGGCCAGGCTGCGCGCGAGAGCCACGCGCTGCTTCTCGCCGCCGGATAGCTCGTTCACATCGCGCCTCTCGAAGCCGGCCAGACCGACGAGCGCCATGGCTTCACTGGCCTGCCGGCGGACCTGCTCGGGAGGCAGGCTCTGCATGCGCAGCCCGAAGATGACGTTCTCCCATACGTTCTTGTGCGGGAACAGCGCGAAGTCCTGGAACATCAGGCCAAAGCCGCGCTGATGGATCGGCACGCTCGCCAGGTCATGCCCGTCGAACGTCACCCCGCCGCTGTCCGGCGTTTCGAGGCCGGCGATGATGCGCAGCAGCGTCGTCTTGCCGCAGCCGGACGGGCCGAGCAGGCAGACGATCTCGCCCTCGTCGACGTGAATCGAGACGTCGCGCAGCACTGGTGTGCCGGAGAAGGATTTGTGAATGTGGGAGGCAACCAGGAGTGGCGCGCACAATTCGCCGCGGGCGGGTTCAATCCTCTGGCGATTCGACGGTATAGGGTGCATCGTCGGGCGCATCGCGCAGGTAAGCCTCGCGATCGATCTGAATGTTGTACAGCCGGGCGTAATCGTCCAGGCGCATGTCGCCGGGCAGTTCCTCTTCGGCCCCGATCATTTCCAGCCATTCGGGTGTGGGCCGATGCGCGATGAACAGCGGAACTCCGTCGTGAGTCACCAGTACGGGACCGTTTCGGGTCAAGCGAGCCAGCGTGTCTGGATCTAGTTGCCTGTCTTCAATTTGCACGATGCTCATAGATCGATCTCCCGGCCTTCGATGAAGAGCCTTTCGCGTGGCTTGTAGCCTATCGCTTCGATGTGTTGCACACCATCCATACTGCTGGCTGTCGCTAAGCTCCAACCAGCACCTTCAGCCAGGTGGCGTCTTCGGAGGAAAGGGCCGGCAGCGGCGGCGACTGGCTGTAATCCACCGAGAGTTCGTAGGCTGCTTCATCGTAGATCGCAGCCAGGGCCGGCGACAGTGCCAGGGGCACATCCGGGTCGGGATCGCGCAACGGAACGGGGACGGTGGGGAGTCGATCCTGCAATCGGAGCGGCCAGACTTCTGCGACGCCGGAATGCGCGCGTATCAGGCTGA
>DASSFZ010000389.1:0-8672 GCA_035693785.1 Anaerolineae bacterium
CCCCCCTTTTTTTAACCGCCATATGCTACCCTTGCTCCGTATGGAGCCCGGAGGGGTATGTTGCTTTTCACGTGACCCGTTCACGTAGCTCAGATTTGGCGACGCGACCCTTCGGCTTCGCTCAGGGCAGGCCCTTCGGCAACATACGGTCAAGAGTTGACGAAAATCACTAGATCGAGGTCATAGAAATTGAGCACCATCACTATCACGCAACTGATTTCTCCGTACGGCGGCAGGCTGCTGGACCTGACCGTCCCACCCGAGACGCTGGACGAAGTGAAGGCGTATGCCAACCGGCTGCCTTCGATTCAACTCACCGAGCGGGCGGTATGCGATCTCGAACTGCTCGCCATCGGCGCGTTCTCGCCGCTGGATCGGTTCATGGGCCAGGCCGATTATCAGAGTGTGCTGGATAACATGCGCCTGGATAGCGGCCACATTTTCCCCGTGCCCGTGACACTGTCGGTCGAACCCGATCCGGCGATTCAACTGGGACGAGACGTGGCGCTGCGGAACTCCAAGAACGAACTGCTGGCGGTCATGACGATCGAGGAGATATACAGTTGGGATCTGCGCGAGGCGGCGGAGAAGGTGTTCGGCACGCAGGACTTGCGGCACCCGCTGGTGGCCGAAATGCATGGCTGGGGCAGGCTGCACATCTCCGGTCGCTTGCAGGTCATTCAATTGCCCCGGCGCTACGACTTCCGGGACTTGCGCCTCACACCGGCCGAGACGCGCGCCCGGCTTGAGGCGTTTGGCTATCCGAACGTCGTCGCGTTCCAGACGCGGAATCCCTTGCATCGCGTGCACGAAGAGCTGACGAAGCGAGCCGCGCAGGAAGTCGACGGCGTGCTCCTGCTGCATCCGGTCGTCGGCCTGACCAAGCCCGGCGATGTCGATCATTACACCCGCGTGCGCACGTACAAAGCGCTGGCCCAGCGCTACTACGACCCGGGGCGAATACTGCTGGCGCTGCTGCCGCTGGCGATGCGCATGGCCGGGCCGCGCGAGGCGTTGTGGCACGCCGTCATCCGGCGCAACTACGGCGCGAACCATCTGATCGTCGGGCGCGATCACGCCAGCCCGGGCGTGGACTCGACCGGCAAGCCGATCTACGGGCCCTACGATGCGCAGGAGCTGGTCGCACGCTTCAGCGACGAGCTTGGCGTCGCCATGGTTCCCTTCCGCGAGCTGGTGTACCTGCCCGAAGAGAATCGCTACGAGGAGGCGCATCGCGTCGACCAGCATGTGCAGACGGCCTCTATCTCGGGCACGCAGGTGCGCGAAGATTACCTGAACAACGGGCGGAAACTGCCCGACTGGTTCACCCGGCCTGAAGTCGCCGACATCCTGGCCGAAACGTATCCGCCGCGCCACCGGCAGGGGGTGTGCATCTGGTTCACCGGCCTGAGCGGCGCTGGCAAGTCCACGACCGCCGAGGTACTGACCGTGCTGCTCCTGGAGCATGGCCGGCAGGTGACGATGTTGGACGGCGACGTCGTGCGCACGCATCTGTCCAAAGGACTGGGCTTCAGCAAGGACGACCGGGACGTGAACATCCGGCGCATCGGCTTCGTGGCCTCGGAAATCGCGCGGCACGGCGGGGTGGTCATGTGCGCGGCGGTCAGCCCCTACCGGGCGACGCGCAACGATGTGCGCAACATGGTCGGCAAGGATCGCTTCGTCGAGGTGTTCGTAGACACGCCCATCGACGTTTGCGAGGAGCGCGACGCCAAAGGCATGTACGCCAAGGCCCGGCGCGGTGAGATCAAAGATTTCACCGGCATCGACGATCCCTACGAACCGCCGCTGCACCCCGAGCTCAGACTGGAGACGATCTCGTCCACACCCGAACAGAACGCGCATTTGATCCTGGACTATCTGGTGCGACAGGGTTTTGTGCGGATCGCCGCACCGATGATGGAGCATACGAACTGAGATCGGCACGGCTGTGGGGCTTTGTTGGCCCGTGCGGCGAGAAGGTGGGGGAACCGGCGCATGGTGCTCAAACCGCCGGATTTTCACCCGCCGCGCGCGGGCCAATGGAGAAACCAGGTTTCTCAAAGAAACCTGGTTTTTGTCACCCTCATCCGAACAATCCCGGACGCGGCGCTCGACTGGCAGCCGGGCGGCACAGACTGGTCACTCAGGCAGATTATCAGCCCCGCAGCAGCGCCACCAGGCGATCCATCACCCGCTCCGCGACCTGCGCCTTGCTCATCACTGGCAGCGATTCCACGCCGCCCCCCGCGTCGAGCAGCGTGACGCGGTTCGTGTCCACGGCGAACCCGGCGTCCTTCGCCGACACGTCGTTCGCGACGATCAGATCGAGGCCTTTGCTGTCGAGTTTCGCCCGCGCGTTCTGGATCAGGTCTCGCGTCTCCGCCGCAAAGCCGATCACGACCTTGGGCAGCTTCGTCGCGTCGCGCTGCCGCTTCACCGCTTGCAGGATGTCGGTCGTGCGCACCAGGCGCAAGTCGAGATCGGGTGTATCCTTCGTCTTGATCTTCTGATCGACGGTGCGCTCAGGCCGGAAGTCGGCGACGGCGGCAGCCATGATCAGCGCGTCGGCGCGGCGGCACGCTTCGAGCACGGCGTCGTGCATCTCCTGCGCCGACTCGACGTCGATGCGCTTCGCGCCGACCGGCGTGGCCAGCGCGGCCGCAGCCGCGATGAGCGTCACACCCGCGCCGCGATCGATCGCCGCCTGCGCCAGCGCGAACCCTTGCCGGCCGCTCGAGTGGTTGCCCACGAAGCGCACCGGATCGATCGCCTCGCGCGTGCCGCCCGCCGATACGACGACCGGGCGCCCGCTCAGCGCCCCCTGCCGGCCGAGCACGACGCGGATCCAGCCCAATAGCTCCTGCGGCTCGACCATGCGCCCCAGCCCGATCAGGCCGGAAGCCATGCGCCCCTCCGCCGGGCCGGCGATGTGCGCGCCGCGCGAGTGTAGAATCTCGACGTTCGCCTGAGTGGCTGGGTGCTCCCACATGCCTGCGTCCATTGCCGGCGCGACGATCATGGGGCACTTGGCGGCAAGCACGCTGACGGTGAGCAGGTTGTCGCTCAGGCCGTGCGCCAGCCTGGCGATCGTGTTGGCCGTCGCCGGAGCGACGACGATCAGATGAGCCGCGTGCCCCATCCCGACGTGAGGGACGTGCAAGTCGGATCGCCACAGGTCGGCGTCGGTCAGCGCGGGGCGGCCCGTGACGGCGGCGAACGTCAGCGGCGAGACGAACTTCGTCGCCGATTCGGTGAGCACGCAATCGACGAGCGCGCCCGCCTGCGTCAACTGGCTCGCCAGATCGACGGTCTTGTAGCAGGCGATGCCGCCGCTCACGCCAAGGAGAATGCGCTTGTCTTTGAGAAGAGGTATGGGGTCCATCGATAAGTGTTCAGTGGTCAGTGTTCAGTAATCAGTTGAAGCCGCCGACACCTTGCCGGTCCACGTACGCCGTCACGGCGGCGACACTCATCTTCGGCGACGGGTTGAGCATCGCTCACTGATTACTGATTACTGATTACTGATTACTAATAACTGATTACTGATCAGCAATCAGTGCCTATGCAGCCACTCGCGCACGGCTGCGATCACCGGCGCGCGCTGGTCGTCGCTCACCTCGCTGCATTTGACGCCGCTCAGCACGTCGTGCAGATCGTGCTTCGCGCGGGGTATCCAGACGAGCGTCTTATCCACCGCGCCCAATCGCGCGTGGGCCAGCTCGGCGCTTTCAGGAAAGGCCACGCTGTCGGCGTCGCCGTGCACGATCAGCGTGGGAATCGTGATTCCCGGCAGGGCGCGCTCGGCCAGCGGCACCATGTCTGCCGAGACCTTCAGCGAGCGCAGCGTCCGCGCGCGGATGAACTTATCGCTCTCCATCTCGAACTCGTACCGCGGATCCAGCCCGTCCTCCGCCCGAATCCCGGTCGGGACGCGGTATCTCGGCATCAAGACCGACAGCGTGCGGAACGCGATATCCAGGACTCGAGGGATGTGGAACACCGTGCGAAAGGGTGGGGCGAACAGGATCATGCCGCTGACGGCCTGCCCGTTGCGCGCGACCCACGCCGGCGCGTATGCCGCGCCCAGGCTGTATCCGGCCACGAAGTGCTCGGCGTCGGGATGGCGCGCCTGGATGAGGTTCGCCAGTGTGTCGAGGTTGCGCATGTGCACCTCGAGGCTCTCCACGTCGCCTCGCGTCCCCGACTCGCCGTTGCCGGCCAGATCGATCGCGTATACCGCCACGTCCGGCTTGAGCGCTTCCCCGAGCGCGGCGTAGTTATCGCTGTTCCCGCCGAGACCGTGAATGCCGAGCAGCGTCTTCTTCGCGTCGCGCGATTCGGGCCAGAAACGATACGCGACGCGGCCATCGCGCGTGTCGAGATACTCGACTTGCCCTCCGCTCCACCAGGTATATTCAGGCATGCTTCCCCATCAGCGCTAGAGCGTATTCCGATTGCGTGTACGCCCATCCGGAGTCGAGCCTTTAGGCGGTTCCGGCTGAAGCCTCGACTCCGGCGTAAATCAAACTGGGATCTGCTCTAGTCGCCCGGTTTGTTAAGCTCGTATATCAGCCGCAGCCCTTTCAGCGTGAGCTGCAGGTCGGTGATATCGATCGCATCCGTCTCCGGCGCGATGACTTCGGCCAATCCCCCCGTGGCAATCACCGTTACTTTTGCGTCCGCGTTCGTCCCGGCCATTTCGCGTCTCAGGCGCTTGACCAGGCCCTCGACCAGCCCGGCGTATCCGAGCACTAATCCCGACTGCATGGTGTGGACGGTGTTCTTGCCGATCGCTCGCGGCGGCCTCACCAGCTCGACCTGATACAATTGCGCGGCCGACTGGGCGAGCGATTCGAGCGCGACGACGATGCCGGGAGCGATCGCGCCGCCGAGGTAGTCGCCCTCGGCCGATACACAGTCGAAGACGGTCGCCGTGCCGAAGGCAATCGTGATCGCCGGTCCGCCGTACAGGCGATGCGTCGCCAGCACGTTGACGACGCGATCGGCGCCGACCTCGCGCGGGTTGTCGACGGCCAGTCTCACGCCCGTCTTGATGCCGGGGCCGACGATGAGCGGCTCGACGTGCAGGTAGCGCCGCGCAAGCTCGTCGAAGACCGAGCGCAGCGGCGGGACGACACACGAGACGGCCACGCCGGTGATCTCGCTGACCGGCATGCCGCTGGCCTGAAACAGGCTGAGCATGAGCATGGCGTATTCGTCGGCGAGCTTGTGCCGCTCGGTCGCAATGCGCCAATCGGCGACCAGCTTTTCGCCGCGAAACACACCAGCTTTTATCGTCGTATTGCTGACGTCGAGAGCGAGGAGCACTTTAGTCCGTTGGTCGGGTGGTCACGTAGTCGAGTGGTCGGGTAGTCTGATGGTCGTGCAGTCGGATGGCCGGGTGGTCAGTCAATCGGGTCGTCACGTAGTCGGATCGATGTTCTACCGGCGGCCAGGACCATCAAACCACGTGACCACGCGACCAACCGACCATGCGACCACCTGACTATCTGACTACGTGACCACGTGACTAAGAGAACCATGCGCCGCCTTCTTTCAGGAAATTGTCGATCAGGCGCGTCTTGCCGATGCGGATGGCCATGGACAACAGCACGTCGTCTTCGACGCGGTCAAGCTCTCGCAGCGTGAGTGGAGCGGCTGCCGATACGTATTCGGTTTTTGCCAGCGGCTCTTTTTCCAGCGTGTCCCGCATCGCGCCACGGATCGCTTCCGCGTCGCGCTCCCCGGCGTCGCAACGCGCCTTCGCGGCGGACAACGCGCGGAAGAGAACGGCTGCGGCGTTCCGCTGCGCCGGGTCGAGGTACGCGTTGCGGCTGGACATCGCCAGCCCGTCCGGCTCGCGCACCGTCGGGCAGACCACGATCCGGATCGGCATGTCCAGATCGACGACCATGCGCCTGATCACGACGACCTGCTGCGCATCCTTCTGCCCGAAGTACGCCCGATCGGCTTGAACGACGTTGAACAGCTTCGTCACGACCGTCGCCACGCCGCGAAAGTGACCAGGCCGCGCCGCGCCTTCGAGCCTCTTCGTCACTTCTTCAACCGTAACGTAGGTCTGGAAGTCGGGCGGATACAGTGCCTCAGGCGCCGGGTGAAACACGAGGTCGACGCCGAGCGGCTCCAGGAGTCTGAGATCGCGCTGCAGATCGCGCGGATAGGCGGCCAGGTCTTCACTCGGGCCGAACTGTGTCGGATTGACGAAGATGCTGACCGCGACGCGGTCGTTCTCGGCTTTCGCGCGCCGCACGAGCGAGAGATGGCCTTCGTGCAGATACCCCATCGTCGGCACGAAACCCCACGTCCCGTGCAGAGCCGATTTGGCTTTTCGGAAGTCTTCTATGGTCGTGACGAGCTGCATTGCACCTGTGTGCATCTTGACCTGCTTCTGGAGCATTTCGCGTATCGCTTATCGCGTATCGCAAACGCATCGCTCACTTGAATGGCATTTCGACGACCCTGGCCTGAATCTCCTCCAGCATCGACTTGATCTCTGCTTGCGCGCGTGCAATCAAATCGGATTCAGCGACGATCTCGAGCTCCTTTCGGTCGCGCCGTTTCATCTCGACGCCGCCCTTGCCGAGCGACCTGGCGCTGACGGTCAGGCGGATGGGAACGCCGAGCAGGTCGGCGTCGGCGAACTTGACGCCGGGACTTTCGTCGCGGTCGTCATACAAGACCTCGATATTCGCGTCGAGCAGCGCGCGATACACGCGCTCGGCGGTTTCGAGCACGCGCGCCTCGGCGCCTGCCAGCGACACGAGATGAACGTGATACGGCGCGACGGTGACCGGCCAGATCAGGCCCTTGTCGTCGTGGTACTCCTCGGCGACACAGGCCAGCAGCCGCCCGGAACCGATGCCGTACGACCCCATGACGATCGGCTTCTGCGCGCCGTCGGCAGCCAGATACGTCGCGCCGATCACGTCGGAATAGCGCGTACCCAGCTTGAAAATGTTGCCGATCTCGACGCCGCGCGCCGTAACCAGCGGCTGCCCGCACTGAATGCACGCGTCTCCATCGCCGGCCGCCGCGATGTCGGCGACGATCGACGCAGCGTAGTCGCGCGGCGTGTTGGTGTTGAGCAGGTGGTAGCCTTCTTCGTTTGCGCCGGCGACGAGGTTCGGCGAGGCGGGGACGGCGTCGTCGACGACAACCGTCACCGCCTTCAACCCGATCGGCGAGGCGTAGCCCGGCGCTGCGCCCGCGGCGCGGATCTCGTCATCGCTCGCCGGGCGCAGCCAATCGGCTTTCACGGCGTTGCCGAGCTTCGTCTCGTTCACTTCCATATCGCCCCGCACCACGGCGAACACGAATTCCTCGCGCGTCTCGCGCAGCGCGTCCTCCTCGTGACCGGCAATCATGAACACGGCCTTGGCCGTCTTGCTCTTCGGCACGCCGAGCAGCGTCGCGAGCGCTTCGATCGTCTTCGTGTCCGGCGTGGGAACTTTCTCGATCGGCCTGAGGTCTTCCGGCGCAGCGGCGGGCTTGGCAAAGCGGGCGATCTGCCGATTGGCTGCGTAGCCGCACTGGCGGCACAGCACGAGCGTATCCTCGCCGATCGGCGTGAGATACATGAACTCGTGCGCCTGGCTGCCGCCCATCATGCCGACGTCCGCGCCGACCGCGATCGCCGCCACGCCGCAGCGGTTGAAGATGTTGAAGTAAGCCTGGTAGTGCGCGCGGTACTGCCGATCCAGCCCGACTTCGTCGAGATCGAGGCTGTATGAGTCCTTCATCGTGAACTCGCGCACGCGGATCAGCCCGGCGCGCGGACGCGGATCGTCGCGGAACTTGGTCTGGATGTGATAGATCAACTGCGGCAGTTGCCGGTAGGACTTGATCTCGGTCTTGCACAGATCGGCGACGACCTCTTCGTGCGTCATCGCCAGCACCATGTCGCGATCCTTGCGATCTTTGAAGCGGGCCATCTCCGGCCCGACCGAGTACCAGCGCCCCGTCGCCTGCCACACCTCGGCGGGATGAGCGACCGGCATCGTCAGCTCCTGCCCGCCGATCGCATTCATCTCTTCGCGCATGATGTTTTCGATCTTGGTGAGCGAGCGGTGCGCCAGCGGCAGATACGAGAACAGGCCCTGTCCTAGTTGGCGGATGAACCCTGCGCGCAATAGAAGTTGATGGCTAACCGCTTCGACGCCGGCAGGGGCTTCGCGTAGGGTAGAACCGAAATGGTGAGAGAACCTCAAAGCATATCTCCCGGATACCCAAAGTAAAACGTGAAGCGTGAAGCGTGAACATCGATTCACACTTCACGCTTGCGTCACGTGCAGCCTGTCAATGGTCAGACATGCTACGCGACATTGTAGCACAGGTCGCAGAGCCACGGCAGCTTCTCGGCTCAGGTCCTCCCATTCAGAACTTGACTCATCGCCCTCTTGGCGCTTTCCGCGCTCTCGGCGGTTGGAGTCCTCTCCAATGCGCGAACCAGCGCGGCCAGCGTCGCATTGATCGGCGTCGGGATATCGACGGCGCGTCCGCGCTCGACAATTTTACCATTGATCGCGTCGATCTCTGTCGGCCGGCCCTTGAGCACGTCCTGCAGCATCGACGAGCGGTTCGTCGCCGTCGCCTGCGCCACCTGCCGGGCGCGCTCGAACGGATCGGCGTAGGGCAGCGCGATGCGATAC
>DASSFZ010000390.1:0-9996 GCA_035693785.1 Anaerolineae bacterium
GCCGTCGACTGACCTGCGCAGTCAGCCGAGCGTTCAAACTCCATCGAGTTTGAGGAAACGCAACCTGCAATTGGCCCTCCCGCCTGGCAGAAAAAGAGTATACTGTTAATTATGAGCTTAGTCAAACGATGTGGTGGCGAGTGTGCACGCAAAGGTTGTCAGACGGCTAAGGGCAGGGCCGCCCGCTGAGCGCATAAGGTCTCCCATTCGCCGCTGAGCCAGGCGGCCCGCGCTTTGGCCGTGCGCACGGCCCCATCCACCGTCCATTGCGCGCCGGGCCGTTTGAGGCGTTGGGTCACGATCTGCTTGCAGCCACTCTCCACTGTGCCACTCCCAATCAAATAGCCCGCGGCGCGGAACTGGTCGTACCGCATCCGTTGGGCATTGTTAGTGAAGTAGGTCACGGCGTGTCGGGCGTCCTCACAGCGCAGCGCCAAGGCCTGACACGCGTCAATGACGTCGGCGACCCGCCCTTCCCACAGATCGGTCGTGGCCTGTTCTAACCAGGTGGCGCGGTCGCAGTCCACCGGGAAGGCGGCGTGGGCGACGCGCTTGAGGCGGTCCTCGGCGTGATACCAATCCACAATCTGTACCGCCTGCGGGTAGTGGAGTGCCACCAAGTTCCAAATCCAGACCGCCCCGTCACACACCAACACCAACTCCGGCACTAAGTCGGCTTTCACGGCACAGCCCGTGCCCCACATCAGTTTGCCGAACTCCTCTGCTTCCCGCATGTCGCAGTAATAGCGCATGTGCTTGGCGCGCAAGACGGTTTGCTCACGGTCGAACTTGTCGCGCTGGCGCACCGAGCGTTGGGCGGCGGGCACCGGCTCGGCTTCATACCAGCAGCCCACTTTCAGATCCCGCCAATCGTCTTGTTTTTCCGGCTTTTTTCCCGCTTGCGGGCGCGGTTCGATCCGCACTTTGGCGGCGTCCAGCGAACCGTACAAACGTGGCGGCAGGGGGGTCGTCTCGCGCAAGCGGGCTTGCAGAAAATCCGCATCCTGGCTCTGCTGACACAAAGCCGCCTCGCGCTCGGCCTGCAAGGTCCCAAAGGTCTGCGTTTCTGAGCGCACCGTGTTCTCCGAGACATCGAACAACAGAAACGCCTGTAACCAGTCCCGGCTCTCATCAAAGCCAAACTCAATCCCCGCCAAGCCCAAGAGGGCCGCCAGCCCGCTACTCATCGCGCCCGGCTCCAGCCCATACCTTTCATCCACCGGCGCTTTCCCGCGCCCACACCTACAGCCGGCATAGTACGCCCGTGCATACGTGATCCTGCCGAACACCGTGGTGATCGTGGCCGCACGCCGGCGCTGATAGTGTAAGATTCCCCCACACGCACAGGGCATCTCGGCCACCGGCGTGCCTAACGCCGAACTCAGAAACTGGCTCAATGCCTGTGCGCCCAGTCGCCGGAGCAGTTCTCGCATTTCCTTTTCGATATCGGCCATCGTGAGGGCCTGCTCTCCCGTCTGCATATGCTGCGCCAGGGCGGCCTTCAACGCGTCACCCACTTGTTGGGCTAGGTTCGTCAGGGTTTCCGTGTTATAGTCCATGGGGAGCCTCGGGTAGGGTGGGATTCTGCCAGCCCTTATCCTACCCCAGGCTCATTTTCCCTGACAACCTTTGCGTGCACACGGATGATATGTGTCCTTGTCAGGCCAGGAGGCGCGTGCTACAATGTCATTACGCGTTGGGGAGTGGCCAAGCTGGCAAGGCAACGGACTTTGGATCCGTGTACCGGGGGTTCGAATCCCTCCTCCCCAGCCAGACGAAGGACGAGGCGGCTGTCTCAGAGACAGCCGCCTCTTCACTTTCGATTTGGTATGCGATGGGAGCGTTTGGTAGAGACGAGCCGGCAGCTTGTGACAAAAACCCCCTAAAGTACCCTTCTAACTGGGCACATACCTCGACTACAATAAACACAATCTGTTTGTTGGGAGGCTGTCATGAAAGTGTTTAATCGAACTCAATGGTTGTGTGGTCTGGTCGGGCTTGCGCTGATCCTATCCGCCTGCGGCGGAGGCGCTGCTCCGGCCGGCGACAACCAGGCCACGGTGTCGCAGTCGTTCGCGGTGGATGAGGACGTGACCGTGACCGTCTCGACCTACAACGGCGCGATCGAAATCCGGACCGGCAGCAGCGATCAGGTGCTGGTCGAAGTCACGAAACGCGGCGGCGGCAAAACGGATGCTGAAGCCAAGAGAGACCTGGACAATATTCAACTGGCGCTCAATCAAGCAGCCGGCAGCGTGAAACTGGTCGCCACGCACCGTGGCCAGGCCCCGGCCGATTCCGCCGCATCATTCGTCGTGACGGTGCCGGCCGGCGCGGCGGTGGTGGCGTCGCTCACGAACGGCACGATCGCCGTCAACGGCGTCAAGCGCGATGTGACGGTGACGGCGAACAACGGAGATCTCACCGTGCGCGGCGTGGAGGAAGGCGCCATCACGGCCAGGACGACGAACGGCAACGTGACGCTGGAGGGCCGTGAGGTCGCCAGCCTGGTCGCTTCGTCGTCCAACGGCAGTGTGTCGTTCCAGGGATCGGTTGCCGAGTCGAATGCGGCCAATCGGATCGATGTGGGCAATGGCAGTATCAGCGTCACGTTGCCCGGCGACGCGCAATGGGGCGTCGACGCACTGACGTCGAATGGCGTGCTGACCAGCGACTTCACTTTCCAGGGCAATACGACACCCACATCGGTCAAGGGCACGGTTGGAGCGTCGCCGACGTTCGGCATCGTCATCCGGATCAAGAACGGCAACATTACGATTAAGAAGCAATAGATTCATCGCGACGCCGAAGGCGCGCAGAGCGCGCAAAGAACACTCAAATCTCTGCGCCCTCTGCGGTTGAATCTGACCCTTGCGGAGATTTGCGCCTTCGCAAGGGTCTTGTTTTGCCAGTTGAAACCTGCCCGCTTTCGTGCTACCCTTACGGCACGATGGGCACGCTCAACCCGAATCTCCTTTCAAAGCACACCGCCGAAATTCTGAACACTGCGGCGAAGCTCACGCCGGTCTACGGCAAGCGCACGCTGATGCCGGAACTCGCGCTGCTGGCGGCGATCCGCACGCCGGATACGTCGGCGCGCCGCATCCTCGACAAGATCGCCGCCGAGCGCGGCTTCACAATCGATGACCTGGAGCGCGCGGTCGAAGCGCAGATCAAGCCGCGCGACGGCCGCCCGGCCGATTTCGTGTTCAAGACCGGGGACGGCGGGCAGGTCGAGCTGTCCGACGAAATGCTGAAGGCGCTCGACGACGCACTCACTATCGCGCAGGCGAACGACGAGGTGTGGATTGGCAGCGAGCATTTGCTGAGCGCGCTGGCACAGCCGGGCCTGAGCACGGCGGGCTTGCTGCAGGCGCGCGGCGTCACGCCGAATGCGCTCATCGACACCCTGCGCGATCGCTCGCTCAGCAAGCGCATGACGACGCGCGACTGGGTGGCCGAGGCGAAGTCGGGCGAGCGCGAGCCGGTCTTTTTCCGCGAGAACCTGCTGCGCGAGTTGATCAGCCTGCTTTCGATGGAGACGCATCGGCACGTGATCCTGGTCGGGCCGGCCGGCGTCGGAAAGCGGTCACTCGCGGCGAGCCTGGCCTTGCTGATCGCCGAAGGCAAGGGGCTGCGCGACATCGCCTCGATGATCGAGATTTCCGAGCAGGCGCTGCTCGACAATCCGGTCGAAGCCGTGCGCGCCGGGATGGCGCAGGCTAAGCGCGGCGCGCTGTTCGCGCCGAACATCGCGCGTTTCTTCGGTGGGCCGGGACGCGCCGAGTTTCCGCAGGCCGAGAAGGCGGTGGCGAAGGCGCTGCTCGCTTCAGAGCCGATTATCATTGGGACCGCGACGGATGGCGATCTCGAGGAACGCCTGAAGGGCCGGCTGGAAAAGGCGCACGTGCTGCGCGTGCCGCCTACGTCTGCCGAGGAGACGACGCAAATCCTGAGCCTGCACGGGCCGCATCTCGAACTGGAGTACGGATTGAAGATCGCGGCCGGAGCGCGCTCGACGGTCTCGGCCATGGCGGCGCGCTACCTGGTGGCAACGCCCCTGCCCGGCGCGGCGATGCAACTGCTGCACCGCGCCTGCGCGCTTGTGAGAATGGCGACGCAGAAGGATTTGGCGTTTCGACCCGAAGCGCCGCCGGATGCGATCGTCGATCCCGATGATGTGATGCTCGCGCTCAGCCAGATGACCGGCATCCCGGCGAGCAAACTCGGCCAGGACGAGCGCACACGGTATGCGGCGATGGCCGAGCATCTCAAGTCGCGCATCATCGGACAGGACGAGGCGATCCTGGCTGTCAGCCGGGCGGTGAAGACGGCGCGCGTCGGGCTGAAGGACCCGAAGCGCCCGATCGGCTCGTTCCTGTTCCTCGGTCCGACCGGCGTCGGCAAGACCGAGCTGGCCAAGGCGCTCGCCGAGTTTATGTTCGGCAGTGAGGACAACCTGATCGCGCTCGATATGACCGAGTATCAGAAAGAAGACTCGCTCAACCGCCTGATCGGCGCAGCGCCGGGGTATATAGGCTATGAGAGCGGTGGGCAGTTGACCGACCGCGTGCGCCACACGCCGTACACGGTCGTGCTGTTCGACGAGAGCGAGAAGGCGCACCCGCGCATCCTCGACGTGCTGCTGCAGATGATGGACGAGGGCCGCCTGACTGACGGGCAGGGGCGCGTGACTGCGTTCGCCGACACGGTGATCATCCTGACCAGCAATCTGGGCGCGGAGTACCTGGTCGATCTGTCGTTGGGCGAGCAGTCGCGCGAGCTGGCGATGGAAATGGTCAAGCGTCACTTCCGGCCGGAATTCCTGAACCGGCTGGACGACATCATCATGTTCAATTCGCTGTCGCCCGACGCGCTGCGCAAGGTGCTGGACTTGATGTTGAAGAAGGAAACGAAGCTGGCAGAAGAGCGAGGGGTGAGATTGGAGATTGGAGATGCGGCGCGCGAGTGGCTGCTGTCAAAGAACGATCATCCCGAATGGGGCGCGCGCCCGCTGCGGCGTATCATCCAGAAGCACGTGCGCGAACCGCTGGCCGATTATCTGCTCGAGAAGAATCCGCCGGCAGGGGCAAGGGTAGAGGTGGTTGAGGAGTCGGGCAGGCTGGTAATCAGGTAATTGGTAATTGGTAATTGGGTAATTGGGTAGTCAGGTATGGGCAAGGCAGCGAGGAGCCAGCATCCTCAGATGCGGCATGTGGGCATGCCTGACTCCGCAGCTCGGTCACCGGGCACCATCGCCAGTCTGAATGGCCGCCTACGCGGTTTCGGGGACAGGTAGCGGTGTGCCGGTCGCCTCGCTGTAAAGCACGTCAGGATCAAGATCGACGTCGTTGGGCCAGGCCAGCGTGCCGGCTTCCGGGTCGACCTTCACTTGCTGGAAGAAGTGTGTATCTTCAAGTGGGGCGAAAACGCCACCACGCCCAACGATCCTGTTCCTGAAATCGAGTGTGGCGCGGACGCCATCTGCGAATGTCAGTTCGAGTCGATAATCTTGAAGGTATCGCACGCCGGTAATTCGCGGAAACATGTGTGGCATTATAGCACGACGGGGTGAAGGTGAGCGATCCAACTGAAGCACGCCAGCACGCCGACTTGCTGTTCCAGCGCGCGTATGCGCAGCAGGTCGCCGGCAATTTAGCCGACGCGATCTTGCTGTACAAACGCAGCATCGAGGTCTACCCGACCGCCGAGGCGCACACCTTCCTGGGCTGGACGTATTCGTTCCTGGGCCGCCACGACGACGCGATCGAGGAATGCAAGAAGGCGATCGAGGTCGATCCGGCATTCGGCAACCCGTACAACGACATCGGCGCTTACCTGATCGAGATGGACCAGCCTCGTGAGGCGATCGAGTGGCTGGAGAAGGCAACGCTGGCGACGCGCTACGAAGCCCCGCACTACCCGTGGATGAACCTGGGGCGCGCCTACGAGCGGATCGGCCCGTGGGACGAGGCGGTTCGATGCTATCGCAAGGCGCTTGAGATTGCGCCGGACTATGAGGTGGCGAAGCGACAGTTGAATGCTCTGCTGGCGAGGATGAATTAGAGGCTGGAGATTAGAGATTGGAGATTGGAGATTGGACATTTGAGAAGACCGATGGCTGAAATGCCCACTGGCACTGCCCACCCGATCCCTCGCCTCAGGTCATTCGGGAAAAACGTCGAAGGCGACGTTCAGCGTCCGGTGACGCCGGGGGCTGAGCTCGCGATACGGTTCGGGCGGCTGCGGCCCGAGCACCCAGGCCACGAATGAGTCCGCAAAATCCTCCTGCCTGCTCGCCTGCGAATACGGCGCATCTCGCTCCGCATCGTCGTACATCGCCTCGTAATCCTCGGCGGGGAGTCGCGCCAGGCGTGCCTCGTCGAAGCGGGGTGTCCATCCCAGCCCCAGCAGCCCTGTCGTAGACCACCAGCCTCCAGGTGTGCCGCGCTCTTTCTGCAGGAACCAATCGACGACATGACCGTTCTCATGCAGGAACTCGTGGAGGGTGAGGCTGGACGTGTTGAAGTGAATCCGGCCCTTCCAGGGCAGCGCGCAGTTCGCCCGACGCCCGCTGGGGCACTTGGAGGTATCGTCGTCATAGACGAGCGAGGCATTGGCCTTCAGCCCCAGCAGCGGTTTTAGCTTGTCCCAGTCGCCGTCGAACCGGCGCAGGGTAGTGTCCAGGGCGGTCATAGCCAGATCGACCGTGTGGGCGTCCCAGGTCGCGCCCTCGAAGCGAATGCCGCGCTCGAGCCAAACCGCCAGTTTCGCGAGCCGGCCGGCGGGCAGCGTCTCTAGCCCGGCCGGAATGTCGTTGACCTGGGCGGCGATGATGCTGTCGTCGCGTGGCAGGGTGCGCTCTGCCTGACGATTGTCTTCGCGGGCTGCTGACGGAAGCGTGCTCAGCAACACGGCTACCAGGGCTATCAACCCACCCCGGCGGATTGTTCGCCGCATCGGCAGCGCCGGAGGCACACGGAGGGTGTGCTGCTGCACCCTCAAGGCAATCCCGCATAGGGCTGTGGCTCGTCTGGCGTTCATCGCTCTCCTCCTCGCGCGTTTGACACGAGTGTAGGAGAGCAGCATGTGCTCAACGGATGTTGAGCGTGTATTCAGCGTGTATTCTGGCGATTTCCTGGTTGATTTAGCCGGTTGGTAATGCTATACTTTTCTCGGCTAACCTCCTCGTATAACAGCCGCTGTATTTTGGTCGTGCTGCCTGGTCCGATTGGGGCGCCTCATGCTCGAAGTCAGACTGCTTGGGAAATTCGACATCTGCGTTGACGGCCTACCCGTCGAAATCCCGTTGCGTGCCGCGCAATCGCTACTGGCGTATCTGATGCTGACCCCCGGCACCGCCCATCGGCGCGAGCAACTGGCCGGGTTGCTGTGGCCGGACATGCCTGAATCGAACGCGAAGGGCAATCTGCGTCATACGCTGTGGCGCATCCGCAAGGCGCTGGGCGAGTGCGACTACCTCCTGGCTGACGACATCACGGTTGCGTTTGACGCAACAACGGAATATTGGCTTGATGCGGCTCTCGTGGCACGTCGCGTGGAGGCCGATGCGTCGGCGGACGACCTAATGCGCACCGTCTCGGCCTACGGCGGCGATCTGTTGCCGGGCTTTTACGACGAGTGGGTCGTGCTGGAGCGGCAGCGCCTGCAAGCCGCTTTCGAGGACAAGATGGCGCTGTTGATGGATCGGCTCGTCGAGGCGGGGCGCTGGCAAGAGATCTTGGAGTGGGCCGAGCGCTGGATCGCACTGGGGCACACACCCGAAGCGGCGTACCGGGCACTGATCATCGCGCACGCCAGCCGGGGCGATGTGTCGAGCGCGGCGGCTGCCTACAAGCGCTGTGTCGAGGCGCTGCGCGAGGAATTGGGCGTCGAGCCATCAGCGCAGACGCGCGTGGTCTTCGAGCGACTGTCGAAAGGCGAAGTGTTGCCGGGCGAGGCGCTACCGGAGCCAGTGGGGATCGTCAAGCGGCGGCGAAGCAACCTGCCGAGCCAGTTGAGCAGTTTCATCGGGCGGGAGCGCGAGCTGGAAGAAGTGAGGCGGCTGCTATCGGAGTCGCGGCTGGTGACGTTGACCGGCCCGGGTGGCGTGGGCAAGACACGCTTGAGCTTGCAGGTCGGCGCAGACGTCGGGGCGGAGTATCCGCATGGTGTGTGGCTGGTCGAGCTGGCCCCGCTATCCAGCCCCGCGCTCGTGCCGCAGACCGTCGCGACCACACTGGGCGTGCGGGAAGAGCCAGGTTATCCACTGATCAAGACGCTGACCGACTTCCTGCGTCCCAAAGCGCTCCTGTTGATCGTGGACAACTGCGAGCACGTGATCGAAGCCTGCGCGCAACTGGCGGAGACGCTGCTGCGTGCCTGTCCGAATATGAAAATACTGGCAACCAGCCGGGAAGCCCTGCGCATCACAGGGGAGACCTCTTTTCTCGTCCCGTCCCTCTCGCTGCCCGACGTGCGCCCGTGGCCGGGCGTCGAAATGCTGGCGCCATCGGAAGCCGCGCGGCTATTCATCGAGCGCGCCGTCGCCGTCAAGCCGGACTTCAGCGTGACGGACGCGAATGCGCTGGCGGTGGCGCAGATTTGCCATCGGCTGGATGGCATCCCGCTGGCGCTTGAGCTGGCCGCAGCACGCGCCAGGGCCATGACTGTGGAGCACATCGCGACGCGGCTGGACGACCGTTTCCGGCTGCTGACAGGCGGCAGCCGCACCGCCCTGCCGCGACACCAAACGTTATCAGCGCTGATTGACTGGAGTTATGGCCTGCTGTCAGAAGCGGAGCGTGCCTTGTTCCGGCGGCTGTCGGTGTTTGCAGGTGGGTTTACGCTGCAAGCGACAGAGAGCGTGTGTAAGGGAGAGGGCATTGAAGAAGATCAAATTTTTGATCTGCTCTTACACCTGGTGGACAAATCGCTGGTCATCGCTGGGCAGCAAAACGGCGAGACGCGCTATCGGATGTTAGAGACGATTCGCGAGTATGCGCGGGAACAATTGTTGGCGGCAGGGGAGGAAGCGCGGGTACGGGGTGAACACCTGGATTTCTTCGTGCGGATAGCGGAGGAGGCCGAGCCACGGTTGTATGACGCAGGGCAGGTGGCGTGGATGGATCGGCTGGAGGCGGAGCACGACAACCTGCGTGCGGCATTGGCGTGGTCGCTGGGAGGTGGGCAGGCAGGCGCGGAAACCGGGCTGCGCCTGGCCGGGGCGCTGGGGCACTTCTGGTTCGTGCGGGGTTACTGGAGCGAGGGGCGGGAGTGGCTGGAGAGAACGCTGGCCAAAGCAGGTAGCGGGGTCTCGACCAGGGCCAAGGCGCTCTATCGGGCTGGATTCATTGCATATCATCAAGCGGACCCTGAGCGGACAGCAGCCCTGGCCAAGGAGAGCCTGGCGCTGTGCCGCGAAGCCGGGGACCAGGAAGGCCTGGCTTTCTCATTTGTTCTCATGGGCGAGGCGGCTTGGTCTCAGGGCGACATGCGGCAGGCGGAAGCGCTGTACAAGGACAGTCTGGCCCTCTTCCGCGAAGTGGGGCATAAATGGGGCATGCTCTATGCGGTCATCGAATTGGCGTGGATAGCATACCACTACGACAACTTCGAGCAGGCGAAGGCGCTGGCGGAAGAGTGCCTGGCCTTGTCTCGAGAACTGGGCGACAAATGGAGCATTGCTAACTCGCTCAATGTCCTTGGTCGTGTAGTGCGCGTTCAGGGCGACTACGAGCGGGCGGAAGCGCTGCACAAGGAGAGTCTGGCCCTATCCCGCGAACTGGGGGTCAGGCTGGAGATCGGCTATACACTTGGGAATTTGGGGCGTGTGGCGCGAGATCAGGGTGACTACGAGCGAGCCGTAGCGCTTTACGAGCAGCGCCTGGCCCTGTTCCGAGAACTAGGCGCCGAAGTGCTCATCGCGTGGTCGCTCCGCGGCTTGGGCACAGTCGCATGGCGCCAGGGCGACTATCGACGGGCGACGACACTGCT
>DASSFZ010000391.1:0-2769 GCA_035693785.1 Anaerolineae bacterium
CCGATTACTGCGCAGGTATAGACTCTCGCCAGCATGACGGCGCCTCTTTAACCCTGCGAAGGTTCGCAACCTTCGCAAGGTTGATGGAGTTTAGCACAGAGCCGGGTCGTGCACAACCTCACTTCATTCTGGTGATTGCACGGATGTTGGAGCCACAGTTGTACTGTCGCCCGGTGTCCGAAGTGCAACTGCGGACGAACGGCTTTTGGGCAATCACCAGGCTTCATTGCGTGTCTGAGTAATAACCAGTCAGTTCGAGTAGAACATGTGTACCGATGTGTTCCCTTGACATTCGGCCCGGTCACATTTTCAGGCATTTTCGACCCTTCCCCACGAAAACCGGCGCGTTTGCGTATTTTCTGGACTGTGGTAATGTTAGACCCAGCCGGGAGGTCCGGTCAGTCGCGCAAAATCAAGGAAAACTTCACCGAATCATTCACAGGAGGCAAACCATGGGAAAAGGCATGACCAAGGCCCAAACTATAGAATACCTGGCCCAGAAGACAGAGCTTAACAAGAAGGACGTCTCCAGAGTTCTGGACGAGCTGGCCGCGCTGGCTTACAGTGAGGCGAGTCGCGGCTTCACGGTGCCGGGCTTCGGTAAGCTGGTCATCGTCGATCGAGCTGCCCGCATGGGCCGCAATCCGAAGACTGGCGAGGCGATCCAGATTCCAGCCAAGCGAGCCGTGAAGTTCCGCCTCTCGAAAGAGGCCAAGGACGGCGTGGCCGCACAGATGACTCGGCCCGAGCCGAGCTCTATGTAGGGTTAATCGCATCTCGAGCAATTCAAGCCTCAGAAACACAAGTAAACGCAGAAATCCGGCCTGACGGGCGGTTTCCTCTGGCTGGATTTCGTTGTTTTGGAGCCTGGGCTTGTCACCCTTGTGCCAGCAACAGGGGTAAATAGTATTGCCGGGGCAAGCCCGGGTGAACGAGCACGGCCCGACTCGTTTTGCCGCCCCAGTCGGCGATCTGCACGGCGACTGCCGGGATGATCAGGCCGGGCGCGCCGGTGATCACCTTGTCGAATGACCAGGGTGTATCCCATACACCGTCGCCGCCGAAGTCCCAGCGCGCCAGGAGATCGGCGGCGGGTGTCTCCGGGTCGGCCGAAGTGGAGGCGTCCAGAATCACGACCCCGCTCGACGGGATTGTGTAAGTGAGAATCGCCGTCGGGGACAGGCTGAACGTCGCGCTGACGGCTGCCAGGGCGTCCACTTTGCCCCATCCCCATACGTTGTTCGGGCGCGATGACACCGTATCCCCGCCGCAGCCCTGGGTCGTGAAAGCCGGCCTCGCGCTCAGGCGCAGCACCCACTCCGTCAAATCGACTTCGCCGACCAGGTAGGGCGCGGCGTCCCATAGCAAAGCCGCCGCGCCGGCGACGTGCGGCGCGGCCATCGACGTGCCGCTGAGCGACGCATAAGCAGTCGTCGATGAGTTGTACGCCGATCGGACGCTCACGCCCGGCGCGGCGATGTCGGGCTTCAGGCGGCCGCTGCCGTCGATCGTCACCGGCCCGCGGCTGCTGAATGAGGCGATGCTTCCGCCCGAATCGTACGCGCCGACGCTGAACGACTCGGCGTAAATGGCGGGCGGGTCGTCGACCGTCGAGCACCCCCACGCCCCGCGATTCCCGGCCGAGACGACGGTCAAAATCCCCGCCGCGCGCATTGCCTGCACACTGCTGATGATTTCCTGGCCGGTGACACAGCCTTCGTAGGCCGGGCAGCCCCACGAGTTGTTAATGATGTGCGGCGCGCGGGCAGGATCGCCGTCGGCGAGCGTGCCGGTAATGGGATAAGGCGCCAGGAACCACTCGAAGCATTCGAGGTAGGTCGACGGGCTGCCCCAGCCCTGATCCATGTTGCGGCACGCAATCCACTCCGCGCCGGGCGCGACGCCGATCCCCTGGCTTCCGTCGCCGCCGGCGACGGTGCCGATCGTGTGCGTGCCGTGGCCGTTGTCGTCGCAGGGTGTGGCCACGCTGAAACCGCACGGATTGCCCGACGGGCTGCCGCTCACGTCGGCGTGGATCGCATCGTGCCAGTTGAAATCGTGGATGGCGCTTGCGCCGTCCCAGCCCCGGTATTGGTTCCGCAAAGCGTTGTGATTCCACAGCACGCCGGTGTCCTGCCCACCGACGACGATGCTCGCGCCGGTGTAGCCCATCGACCATACGGCAGGCGCCCGGACGTCGTTCACACCCCATTCGACGGCGGATGGCTGATAGCCTATGGCAGATGGTTCGGGCGAGGGAAGTTCGAGTTGGAATGGGGTGTCGACGATGATACGGCCGGTATGTGGAAACTCGGCGGAAATGAGTAGAGATTGGAGATTGCCGCGCACGCCGATCGCGTTGACGATGATGAACGGCCGCACCGTTGCGCCGCTTGTCCGGAGCGCGTCAGTCAAGTCGGGCTGGGTCGCCTCGGCTGTTGCGCGCAGCGTGTCAAGCACGAGCCGGCCTTTGGCGGCCCTGTTCGGGAGCCTGGAGGCAGCGCTCAAGTCGGCCTGCCGGTCGAGAATGACCAGGAACGCGGCTTCGCCATCGTCTGATAGATCGGCGAGGAGGGCGCGGCGATCGTCCTGATCGACTTTCGCCAGCGCGGCGAGCAGACGGCCGGAACCCGGACGGATCGGCGAGGCGAGCGTGGAGACTTCGGAAGTCTGCGTCTGCGATCCAGCAAGATCAAATGGGCGAACGACCAGCGCGCCAGCAGTCGTGCTCAGCGCGGCGGCTGCGACGAGAACGGCGGCGACGACGGC
>DASSFZ010000392.1:0-4066 GCA_035693785.1 Anaerolineae bacterium
CCGGGGCGATCCTCAGCTCGGCCCCCTCATCCATAAATGGCGAGGCATGCGACCCCTCAACTACAGCTCGCTGTACGAGTACTTGATGATTGCCATCGTTCTGCAGAATGCGACGGTGCGGCGTTCGGTGCAGATGATGCAGGCGTTGCTCGAAAAGTACGGCACCTTGCTGGCCTACGATGACAAAGAACTGTATTGCTGTTGGGGGCCCAAGGCGATGGATCGAGCGACTGAACAGGAACTGCGGCAGTTGAAGGTTGGCTATCGCGCCAAGTCCATCAAGCGGGTCACCGCGGCCTTCGCCCGCAAGGACATCGACGAGTTTGAATTAAGGCGGCGCTCCAGGGAAGAGCAGCGACAAGCATTGCTGGGGCTGTATGGCATCGGTCCGGCCTCGGTCGACTATCTTCTGTGCGACGTGTTTCATCACCTGGACGAATTGAACCATATCTCTCCCTGGGAGCAGAAGATTTACTCCAGGCTTTTCTTCGACAGGGACGAGGACGACCCTGTGCCGGTAGATGAGTTGCGAGCGTACTTCGACAAGCACTACAGCGGCTACCGGATGCTGGCCGTTCACTACTTTTGGGAAGACCTGTTTTGGAAAAGGAAGAACACCCCCGTCGAATGGCTGGAGAGGCTCATCCGGTTGTAACCAAACCCCATCGGGCGCGGAGTCAGTTACGGCGCTGTTTTACGCTCTCGACAAGATAAAGGAGGTCTGAACCATGTCTGGCATGCGCATTGGTCAAGTGACCCACTACTACGACCGCCTCAGGGTGGCCGTGCTGGCGCTCACCGATGTCATTCGAGTGGAGGACTACGTGCATATTGTCGGCCACAAGACCGATTTCCATCAAAAGGTCACGTCTTTGCAGATTAATCATCAACCCGTGCATGAGGCCCAACCGGGGCAAGACGTGGCGCTGATGGTGGGCAAACGGGTTCGCCCGCACGATGTCGTGTACCGGGCTACGGCGGAAGAAACTGAGCAGGCTCAGAAGGAGGACATCCTGGATCTGTTGAAGTCAGAGTGATTGTCCATTCCAATAAAGGAGCACGCTATGAAACCCATCGTTCCCAACCGGCGCAACGAACAATGGGCACTCTTGCTCGGCGTAACTCTGGGCACACTGGGCAGCCTGGCCCTCAGGCGGCGGCCGGCCGTGCCCGGGCGGGCGCACCGCCTCGATCTCTGGCAACGCTTGTTAGCCAAGCGCCTGGGTGAGGTGGATGCGGCGCTGCTGGCTGCGCGAGTGCAGGCGCGCTACGAGGAACTGTATGCCCACCGACCGCGCTTCACCCATCGTGCCCTGCGCATGCACCTGGAACGCTACATCCTGCCAGCTTTGGCTCTCTACCAAATCCTGTGCGAGACGCACGGTGATCTGCAGGCAGCGCTGGCGGAATGGGATGATCTGCTGGGCGCCCCCGAAGGCTCCGAGATGCGCAAGGCGCTCGCGTTATTGGGCCATCTGCCCTGGAAGTTTGCCATCTTCCGGGCAGCCGTGCGCCAGCGAATGAAGCGCGATTTTCCGCCGGAAGGGTGGGCCTACGAGTGGGTGGAAGACAGTGATCGGCGGGTGGCTTTCAACATCCGCAGTTGCCTTTACCTGAAGGTGCTCACCGCCTATGGTGTGCCGGAGCTGACCGAACACTTCTGTCGATTGGACGATCTGGCCGCCGAGGCGTTGCCACTCTCCATTGCATGGGCGCGCACCACCACCCTCGGGCGTGGCGGCCCGGTGTGCGATTTCTGCTGGACACACACAGCGCCTAACAGGACAGGGCCATCCGCATGAGAGCGAATGGTGCGCCTTCGAGCATCAACTCAGCCAGGTCGCGTGTACCGTCTCTCGAACGCGCGGGTGCATGTCGAGCGCGTTCAGTTCCTCGCGCGTCGCCCAGCGCACCTCTGAAGCATCCGAACCTGCCTGCGCCTCTCCAGTCAGGTAGCGGGCCAGCAGATACACCACAAGGTAATGAAAGCGGATGCGCCCTTGTTCATCTTTGAGGATACTGTCGAACACGTCGAGGATGCGAACAGGCTCGATTTCCATGCTGCACTCTTCGCGCACCTCGCGCTGGACGGCCTCGTAGATCGTCTCTCCAAGCCGGATCATCCCGCCTGGCAGGCTCCAGCGCCCTTTGCCGGGGTCGTGGGCACGCTTCACCAGGAGGACCCTATCATTCCGCAAGACGATGGCATGGGCCGAAGGAATTGGGCCATGGGGATACTCACGCTGGCTGGATTCAGGTGTGCCCCCTGGCTGTTCCAGGTCTGCGCCGTCTTTCATGGTAGACATGATGATCTCCCTTGAGCCTACGCATGAGCGATGGTATCCTCTATCAAAGGTCGGCGAGTTGCTTGAGAGCCTTCTCGGCCGCCTGCACGGTCAGCCCAATCTCTTCGCCACCGTGCGCTGCCGACATAAACCCAGCCTCGAACTGCGACGGCGCTAAGTATACACCGCGTTCCAGCATGGCGCGGAAGTACGCTGCGTACTGTTTCGTGTCGGCCGTTTTGGCTGTCGCCCAGTTGACGACCGGGCGCTCGGTGAAGAACGCCGTGAACATCGTCCCGACGCGCTGAAGCACGACGGGGACCTTAGCGTCTTCCGCCGCTGCGCTCAAACCTACCGCCAGTTGCGCCGAACGTGCTTCGAGCGTCTCCCACATTCCCGGCTTCTGCATTTCCTTCAGTGTCTCGATGCCCGCCGTCATCGCCAGCGGGTTGCCCGCGAGCGTGCCCGCCTGATACATTGGCCCGGTGGGCGCGACCATCTGCATCACGTCACGCCGGCCACCGTACGCGCCGACCGGCAGACCGCCGCCGATCACTTTGCCCAGCGTCGTCAAATCCGGCTTGATGCCGTACAGCGCCTGCGCGCCACCCGGATGCACGCGGAAGCCGGTCATCACCTCGTCGAAGATGAGCAGCGCGCCATAAGCCGACGTGACTTCCCGAAGCCCCGCCAGGAATCCTCCCACCGGCGGCACGACGCCCATGTTGCCTGCCACCGGCTCGACGATCACCGCCGCGATGTCTTTGGGAAACCGCTCGAACAGCTGCCGCACGGCTTCGATGTCGTTGTACGGCGCGACGAGCGTATCGGTGACGGTTGCCGGCGGCACGCCGGGCGAGTCGGGCAGTCCGAGCGTCGCCACACCCGATCCGGCCTGCACCAGCAGCATATCGGCGTGGCCGTGATAACAGCCTTCGAACTTGACGATCTTGTTCCGCCCGGTGAAGGCGCGCGCTAGCCGCAGCGCGGTCATCGTCGCCTCGGTGCCGGAGTTGACGAAGCGGATCATCTCGATATTGGGCATGAACTGCCTGATCAACTTCGCTAGTTCCAGTTCGAGAGGGCTGGGCGCGCCGTAACTCGTGCCGCGCGCGGCGGCTTGCGCGATGGCTTGCACGACATGCGGATGGGCATGGCCCAGAATCAGTGGCCCCCACGACAGCACGTAGTCGATATAGCGGTTGCCGTCTACATCGTACAAATACGCGCCCTCAGCTCGGTCGATGAACAGCGGCTGTCCGCCGACGGCGCGGAAGGCGCGCACGGGCGAATCGACGCCGCCGGGGAGGAGCGTCTGCGCTTCGGCGAAAAGTTGCTGCGAGCGTACGATGTTCATCTGACTCCTTGTTCACGATCAAGACACCAAGACGCCAAGTCTTCTTCAATCTTTGTGTCTCGGCGCCTTGGTGGTTTGTATGGCGTCATGCGTAGATTAGCAACCGGATGTAAGCAAGTGCACTTTGTGCGGCCTGCTCGCCAGAGGCGATGCAGTCGGGGATGCCGATGCCACGATAGCCATTGCCCGCGACGAACAGGCCGGGGTGGTGCGCGAGGCGCTGTTCAATTCCCCTCAGGCGATCTAAATGCCCCAGCGTGTACTGCGGCATTGTCTTCGGCCAGCGGAAGATGCGATGCAGCATCGGCGGCGCGGTGATGCCTAGCACGGCGCGTAGCTCGTCGCGTGCCAGCGTCAGCAGCTCGTCGTCGCTTCGATCGAGTATGTCCTCCTGTCCGGCCCGGCCGATGAAGGCGCGGATCAG
>DASSFZ010000393.1:0-10164 GCA_035693785.1 Anaerolineae bacterium
TGATTGTGGCCGCACTGTCCAGCACGTGAATACCACCACCGTTCGTGCTGGCGCTGTTCGAAAAGATGCTGTTCCCGATGATGGCGGCGGCGCTGCGTACCAGGGCCAAGCCGCCCCCTCTGCGAGAGCTGATATTGCCGAACACCCAGTTGCCGCTCAGGGTCGCATCACTCTCGCTGAGCATCAGGCCGCCACCTAACATGGACGTATTGCTGTATACCCGATTCCCGCGAACGGTAGCCTTGCTGTGCCACAAGAACAGGCCGCCTCCTCCATTGCACAAGCAAGGTCCTACACCCAGAGTGTTGCTAAACACCCAATTGCCGCTGATGGTTGGCGTGGCTGAGACGACATACATTCCTCCGCCTAAGTAAAGATCCTGATTGAAGTCGAAAAAGGACGCGCCTCCCGTAATGTGTAGTCCTTCGACTGTAGGACTGACATTCCCGGTGATGTACATCACACCCCCCTGCCCCTGCGCATCGAGCGTCGTCGGTTGGGTGATGGGGTAGGGCGTCGTCCAGTTGGTCGTCGTGTAGCCGCCCTGGATGGTGATGGTCGCACTAATGTAAACGACCTGCGTCACGCCCGCGCGGGCGCTCACGCCGGTGTAGGTGCCGACTGCCACTTTGACGATGTCCCCGGTGTTGGCAGCGTCGACGGCAGCCTGGATGGAGGAGTAAGTGCAGCCGACTGGGCAGACGCGCAGTTCGCCGGCGTGGGCAATCGGCAGCTCCGTACTCCGTCTGCCCAGTGACCACAGTAGCACAATAGCCAGCCCGGCTCCAAGTGTCAGGGCCATGCTGAGCTTGAGGACAAAGTGCTTCATGGAACTCCTCCTGCTGATCTCGACGGGCGTGGCCTGTCGAGTTCAGCTTGTCGTTGCCCGTGTGGCATATGCGCCGTATGCGGTTGAGACCGAAGTGTGAAGGAAGGTTATGGAGCCGACAAGAAACGCAAACAGGAACCGTGGAGCTGCCACATTCGATACGTACGTAGGTGTCGATATTCGATCGGCAAAGATCAGTATAGCACTGGGACACTGGCTGTCAACATTTCGCTTTCCTTCACAATCAGGTGGCCGCATGGCTCGGTCAGGTGCATTTCACTTTGAAGTTGTCGCTTCCTAATAACTGTGGTACAATCTTGCCCGGTCGCGGCACGCGTTGCGCCGCGACACATCATGTACGCCCTTTGATCAACGAGGCGTGCCGGAACCAGGCCGTTCCGGCTCTCAGCGAGACGAGAAGGGCGGGCGCATAAAACGCAAAGGAGACAATCGAATATGGCAGTCATCTCGATGAAGGCGCTCCTGGAGACAGGCGTGCACTTCGGTCACCGCACCCGGCGCTGGAACCCGAAGATGAAGCCCTTCATCTTCACCGAACGCAACGGCATCCACATCATCGACCTCCAGCAGACCATCCAAGCTCTTGATCAAGCGCACCACACGATGCGCGACACGTTCGCCAACGGCGGCACGGTGTTGTTCGTCGGCACCAAGCCGCAAGCGCAGGAGGTCGTCGCGACCGAATGCGGACGCGCCGGCGTGCCGTACGTCGCGCAGCGCTGGCTGGGCGGCACGCTCACCAACTGGCGCACCATCCGCCAGCGCATCGATACCCTGATCAACCTGGAGGCCCGGCGCGACCGAGGCGACTTCGAGCTGCTCCCCAAGAAAGAGGCGCTGCAGCTCAACCGCCAGATCGACAAGCTCAACGCGCGGCTGGGGGGCATCAAGACCATGCGCGCGCTGCCGAACGCGCTGTTCGTGATCGACGTACGCCGCGAGGACACGGCTATCCGCGAGGCCAACGCGCTAGACATTCCGGTGATCGCCATGGTCGATACCAACTGCGATCCGGACCCGATCGACCTGATCATCCCGTCCAACGACGACGCGATTCGCGCGATCAAGCTGATCGTCGGCAGGATGGCCGACTCGGCGCTGGAGGGCATGGGCATGCGCAAAGACATGCCGGGGGCCGAAGCCGAAGCAATGGAAGAGGCCGACGAGCGCTATTTGGGCGAGGCCACACTGGCGAAGCTGCGCGCCGGCGAGCTTGCCTTCGAGGAAGAAGGGGAAGAAACCCTCCACGGCGGGGACGACGAAGTGCCTGACGCCCTCCCGCCGGGTGACGAAGGTGAAGCATAACGTTCGAGGAGTATGTGCGTGGACATCACCGCGGAGCAGATCAAGAAATTACGCGAGGCGACGGGAGCCGGCGTGCTGGACAGCCGCGAGGCGCTCCGGCAAACGGGTGGCGACTTCGACAAGGCTGCCGCTTACCTGCGCGAGAAGGGCTTGATCAAGGCTGCCAAGAAGTCCGACCGCGCCGCGAGCGACGGCGTCATCGGCTCGTACATCCATTACAACAATCGCGTCGCCGTGCTCGTCGAGTTGAATTCGGAAACCGATTTCGTGGCGCGCACGGAAGACTTCGGCGCGCTGGCGCAGAGCCTGGCGATGCACATCGCCATGGCCAATCCTCTCTATATCGCGCCGGAGGACGTGCCGGCGGACGTGCTGGAGGCCAAGCGAGCCATCTATCGCCAGGAAGCCGAGACCACCGGCAAGCCGGCCCCGGTCGTCGACAAGATCGTCGACGGCAAGATCGAGAAATTCTACGATGAGGCCTGCCTGCTGCGCCAACCATACATCAAGGACGACAAAGTGCGTATCGGCGACATGATCGCGCAGGCCATCGCCAGGCTCGGCGAGAACATCATGGTGCGGCGTTTTGCCCGGTTCGAAGTCGGAGGCGAGTGATTTTCAAGATGACCGGCACTTCCCAAGTGCCGGTCATCTTCACAGAGGTTCTATGCCCGTTCCGAAGTATAAGCGCATCCTGTTGAAGCTCGGCGGCGAGGCGCTGGCCGGGAAGGGCGGCTTCGGCATCGATCCCGACAAGGCCGAGGAAGTCGCCGCCAAGATCAAAGCTATCCGAGATATCGATGTGCAGGTCGCCATCGTTTTAGGCGCGGGCAACCTGTGGCGCGGCAAGGATGGGCTGGCGCACGGCATGGAACGCGCCACCGCCGACCACATGGGCATGATCGCCACGGTCATGAACGCGCTCGCGCTGCAGGATGCGCTGGAGCGCATCGGCCTCATCACGCGCGTGCAGACGGCGATCACCATGCAGTCGATTGCCGAGCCGTACATCCGGCTGCGCGCCATTCGCCATCTGGAGAAAGACCGCGTCGTGATCATCGGCGGCGGCACGGGCAATCCCTACTTCACCACCGACACGGCGGCTGCCCTGCGCGCCATGGAGATCGGATGCGACGTTCTGATCAAGGCCACCAAGGTCGACGCCGTCTACCACGAAGACCCGCGCATCAATCCGCAGGCGAAACGCTTCGAGTCGCTTTCCTACATCGAGGCGCTGAATTTGCGGGTGGGGGTGATGGACTCCACCGCCATTTCGCTGTGCATGGATAATGCGATGCCTATCCTGGTGCTCGACCTGTGGCAGCCCCATGGCCTGGAGCGCGCCGTGATGGGCGAACCCATCGGCACGCTGATCCACGGCTGATCGGCCACGGTCGCACTTGCCACAAAGCCCAAGCGCGCATACAATATTGGTACTGCACCCGCCTTGCGAAGGGTTCCCGCGATGGTCAAAGACATCCTCAAGGCTGCTGAAGACCATATGAAAAAGACGGTCGAAGTGCTGGAGCAGGACCTGAAGACTATTCGAACAGGCCGCGCCTCGCCGGCGCTGGTCGAGCGGCTCCCGGTTAACTACTACGGCGCGCCGACGCCGCTCGAGCAGCTCGCCACGATTTCCGCGCCGGAGCCGCAAATGCTCGCCATTCGGCCTTACGATCCCGGCTCCCTGAAAGAGATCGAGCGCGCCATTCTGGCCTCCGATCTGGGCCTCACGCCGAACAACGATGGCAAGATCATTCGCCTGCCTATTCCGCGTCTGACCGAAGAGCGGCGCCATGAGCTGGTCAAAGTCGTGCACAAGCGGATCGAAGAGGCGCGGGTCGCCGCCCGCAATGTCCGCCGCGAGGCGCAGGATCAGATGCGTGAGGCGCAGAAAGAGAAGCTGATCTCGGAGGACGACCTCAAGCGCGGCCGTGACGACCTGCAAAAACTCACCGACAAGATCATGGAGCAGATCGACGCGGTGGGTGAGCGCAAAGAGCAAGAAATTCGAGAAGTGTAGCGGTGACCCCCCTCCGGCTCCCCCCGTCAGAACGGGGGAGCCGGAGGGGGGCGGCCTGCAAATCCTCATGGTCGAATCAGCACCTCTCCCCGCCGTTCCTTATCATCTGGCCATCATCATGGACGGCAACGGCCGATGGGCGCAGGCCCGCCGCCTGCCGCGCCTCGCCGGCCATCGCGCCGGCACCGAAAACCTGCGCCGGGTGCTGCGCGCTTGCAAGGATTTCGGCGTCAAGATTCTGACGGTCTACGCATTCTCCACGGAAAACTGGCGCCGCCCCGCCGAGGAAGTCAGCGGGCTGATGACGATCCTCGACGAATACATCGTTCGCGAGATGCGCGCCCTTCACGAAGAAGGCGTGCAGATTCGTCACCTGGGCCGCATGGACGGCGTCAGGCCCGGCCTGCAAGAGAAGATCAAGCAGGCGATCGAGCTGACCCGCAACAACACGACGCTGATTCTCAATGTTGCATTCAACTACGGTGGACGCCAGGAGATCCTGGACGCGGTGCGCGCGATTCTGGCCGACGGCGTCGCGCCCGAAGATGTCGACGAGGCCCTGTTCAGTCGATACCTGTACACGGCCGGCCAGCCCGATCCGGATCTGATCATCCGCACCAGCGGCGAGGCGCGCATCAGCAATTTCCTGCTGTGGCAGGGCGCTTACGCCGAGTTGTACTCAACTCCTGTATTCTGGCCCGACTTCGACAAGCACGAACTGCGCAAGGCGCTGGATCACTACGCCAACCGCGAGCGCCGCTTCGGGCTGACGACCGCGCAACTGGCAACTGTGCGCTGATCTTGTCCGCTCGTCGCATAGTCGTGTGGTAGGGTCGTGAGTCGTTGATGATTCTGTTGACGGGCGGACTGTGCGACGACCAGACTGGCCGGCTACTCGATTATGTTGCTGACGCGCGTGCTCAGTGCCATTGTGCTCGTCCCCCTCGTCGTGGCGGCCGTCCTGATCGGGGATTGGGTGCTCGTCGCTCTGCTGGCCGTCGTGCTGGGGCTCGCGTCGGGAGAGTTTGTTCGCCTGATGCAGCAGGGCGGCTACCGGCCAGTCTGGCTCGTCGCGTATGTCCTCGTCGCCACGCTGCTCCTCGATTCGACCGTCATTGAAGCGCGGTTGATGATCACAGTCGTGAGCCTGACGTTGATCGGCTCGTTGGTCTGGCACATGGGGCATCGCACGGCAACGGTCACCGCCGACTGGGCGCTCTCCGTCGCCATGGGCCTGTATCTGGGCTGGGCTGGACGGCAGTCCGTCGCGATCCGCGCCTTCGACGATGGCGCCGCCTGGCTTGTTCTGGTCTTGACAGGCACCTGGTTGGCCGATAGCGGCGCTTATTTCGTCGGGTCGCGCGCCGGCCATCACAAGATGGCGCCGACGCTCAGCCCAAAGAAGAGCTGGGAGGGTCTCGCAGGCGGAATCGTCGCCGGCGTCGCCGGAAACGGGCTGCTGGCCGCTGTGTTCGGGCTGCCGCCGATTCACGGCGCGGCGCTTGGTCTGCTGGGTGCGACCATCGGAACGCTGGGCGATCTGTCTATCTCGATGATGAAGAGGCAGGTAGGCGCTAAGGACTCCAGTCAGCTTATCCCCGGGCACGGCGGCGCGCTGGACCGAGTCGACAGCTTGCTGTTTTCAGTCGTGGCGGGTTATCTCTACCTGACCTGGTTTACCGGGATGCCCACTTAGAGACTGTCTCAAAACCCTGTGGTTGGCGCATCCCCATGCGTCAACAACTTAACAGACAGGCTCTTACCTTGCGAGAAGGATGTGACATGACTGCTTCGCCGACAATCGATCCCGATCGCAATCTGGCGCTTGAGCTGGTCCGCACGACGGAGGCGGCAGCCATGGCCGCCGGACGCTGGATGGGGCGTGGGGACAAGAATGCTGCCGACCAGGCCGCCGTCGTCGCCATGCGCACGATTTTCAACACGATCAACATGGACGGCGTCGTCGTCATCGGCGAAGGCGAAAAAGACCATGCGCCGATGCTGTACAATAGCGAGCGTCTGGGTTCGGGCACACCGCCTCTCGTCGACATTGCCGTCGATCCGATCGACGGCACGCGCTTGACTTCGCTGGGCCTGCCCGGCGCGATCTCGGTCGTCGCCGTGGCCGAGCGCGGCACGATGTACAACCCCCAGCACATCGTGTACATGAACAAGATCGCCGTCGGTCCGCAGGCCAAGGGCGCGGTCAGCCTCGACGCGCCGGTGAAAGACAACGTGCGCCGCGTCGCCAGGGCGCTCGACAAGGACGTAAACGACGTGACCGTCGTCGTGCTCGATCGACCGCGCCATGAAACCCTGTTGAAGGAGATTCGCGCGGCCGGCGCGCGCATCAAGCTCATCCCCGACGGCGACGTGTCCGGGGGCCTGCTGTCCGCCTTTGAGGAGTCGGGCGTCGATATGCTCATGGGCATCGGCGGATCGCCGGAAGCCGTCATCACAGCTTGCGCCCTGAAATGCCTGGGCGGCGAAATCCAATGCAAATTGTGGCCGCGCGACGAAGAAGAGCGCCGGCGCGCGATGGAGATCGGCCTGGAGCTCGACCGCGTGTTCACGACAGACGATCTGGTGCGTGGGGAAAACGTGTTCTTCGTCGCCACGGGCATCACCGATGGCGAGTGGCTGCGCGGCGTGAAATATGCCAGCAAAGGCATCCGCACCACGTCGGTCGTCATGCGCAGTCGTTCTGGAACGGTGCGCACCGTAGACGCCGTCCACCGCGCGGAAAAGTTGGCGCAGCTCACCAGCTTGTATGAATAGTTGACTTTCAAGTTGCTCGTGCTATAATTGACATGAGGTTCCACGTTTGTCGTACAGCAGCGACTGGACTCCCTGATAACTCCTTACGGACTTAGCGATTCCTCTTTTCGAGCCTACGACATCGAAGCGGGCCGGGCGACCTGCCGGCCGGATGTGATGCGCAGCATGGCAGGGCCGCTCAAGGGTTCGTTTTGCCGAAGCAGGTTCGAAAGTCTCGTCGAAAGTGATCCTGTCTCATCTGGCATTCGATGACCTGGATTGACAACGTTACACTGACTCATACGGAGTGTCGCCATGGATTTCATAGAACTTGAATCCAAAACGCTGGGCGAGCTGCGCGATCTGGCGCGCTCGATGAACCTGTCCGGCACCAGCCGCCTCAAGAAAGAGGATTTGATCCTGAGGCTGCTGCGGGCCAAAGCCGAGGGGCAGGGATACATCTTCGGTGGCGGCGTGCTGGACATCGTCGAGGACGGCATCGGGTTCTTGCGCAGCGATCACTACCTGCCCGGCCCGGAGGACGTCTACGTCTCTCAGTCACAGATCCGTCGCTTCGGCCTGCGCACAGGTGATATGGTCGTCGGCCAGGTCCGCCCACCTAAGGATAGCGAAAAGTACTTCGGGCTGCTTCGCGTCGAGGCGGTGAACGGTCTCGATCCGGAAGCTGCCAAGGCCCGACCTATCTTCGAGAAGCTCACGCCGATTTTCCCCAACGAGCGCTTCAACCTGGAAGTCGAGTCGAATAACCTCACGACGCGCCTGCTCGATATCATCGCGCCGGTCGGGCGCGGGCAGCGCGGCCTGATCGTCTCCCCGCCGAAAGCCGGCAAGACGACCGTGCTCAAGCACATCGCCAATGCCATCTCACGGCGCTATCCGGACGTGCACCTGATGGTCGTCCTCATCGGCGAGCGCCCCGAGGAAGTGACCGATATGGATCGCTCGGTCGAAGCGGAGGTCATCAGCAGCACGTTCGACGAGCCGCCGACGAGCCACGTTCACGTTGCCGAAATGGCGCTGGCCCGCGCCAAGCGCCTGGTCGAAGGAGGCCGGCACGTCGTCATCCTGCTCGATTCGATTACGCGGCTGGGGCGCGCCTACAACAACACGGTCGTGTCGAGCGGGCGCACGCTGTCGGGCGGCATCGATCCGGCCGCGCTCTACCCGCCCAAGGGATTCTTCGGGGCGGCCCGCAATATCGAGGAGGGCGGCAGCCTGACGATTATCGCCACTTGCCTGGTCGACACCGGCAGCCGCATGGACGACGTCATTTACGAGGAGTTCAAAGGCACCGGCAACATGGAACTTCACCTGAGCCGCCGGCTGCAAGAACGCCGCGTCTTCCCGGCGTTCGATATCGAGCGCTCCGGCACCCGCCGCGAAGAACTCCTGCTCGATCAGGAGACGCTCAGCAAGACGTGGCTCATTCGCCGCATGCTCGACCAGATGACCAACTCCAATGGCGGCATGTCCGAGGGGCAGGCCATGGAAGCGTTTCTCGCGCGTATGGCGCGCACCAAGACCAATGCCGAGTTCCTGGCCGCGCTCCGAGACGGCATGTAACCTTTTGCAAACGGCTTTCTTCGCCTGACAAAGCCAGACTGTACGATATACCTACGCCATATCTGGGGGTATTTGGCCTAGTCACCCCCTATATGTGGGTTGTAAGTAGTGTGCCCGGACTTGTCCTCGGCGCTCTCTGTGGTATAATGCCAGGCAATTCGAGGGACGACGCTGGCCGTCTCTCCTTCGAATGTCCCCACCATGGATATTCCCGACTTTAAGCCGCGCCCGGCTCTGCGATACACACCTCCGGCGGGGGACCCCGACGTGAGGCGCAGCCCGCGACTTCCTGCCATAACGCCTGATCGGGTTTCGCAGATCGTGGTGGGATGGGTTGCCTTCTTCAGCCGGTTGGCGCTGTTCATCACGAGCGATGTCACCCGAACCAGCTTCGCGCGATATATCTCGCATGCCACGATTCTGGGCTTGGCCATCGGTGCGATCGTCTTCAGCGCCAGTGCGGCCCGTATTGCCCAGCCGGAACTGGTTCCGAACGCGCCTTTGCGCGCCAGTTCGGCGTTCGAGCTTGCGTCCGTCGACTACACACTGTACGCCGCAGGCGGCGCCCTGCTGTATCCGCAATCGGATATCGTGCGGCAGGCCGATCCCTATACGGCCATTCCCGACCGCCCGCGCCGCGGCGTGATCGAATACACGGTGCAGCCAGGCGACGTTCTGTTCACGATTGCCGGCCGGTTCGGCGTCTCGCCCGAATCCATCTTGTGGAACAATCAGGAAACTCTGAACAACGATCCCCACAAGATATTGCCCGGCACCGTGCTTCTGATTCCCCCTGTCAGCGGTGTGATACACACCATCCAAGAAGGCGACACGCTGGAGAGCATCGCCGCAGCCTACAAGGTCACCGTCGACGCCATCGTCGTCGAGGGCGCGCAGTGGAACAACCTGCTCGAGGGTCGCCTGCCGCCGGCTGGCAGCACCTTGATCGTGCCCGGCGGTCAAAAAGAGTTCAAGGGGTGGGAACTGCCTAAGGCTGCGCGCCGCACTGCCACGGGCATTGCCGCGCCTGCGCTAGGGTTGTGCTCCAGCGTGAGTGGCGGCCTGGTCGGCAGTGGATCGTTCATCTGGCCGGCGAACAGCCATTGGGTCAGCGGCTATAACTACTCGGCCTGGCATCAAGGCGTGGATCTCGCCGGCCGGCTCGGCGACGCCGTCTTCGCCGCCGACAGCGGATTCGTCGTGTATGCAGGCTGGAGCAACGTCGGCTACGGCAACCTGGTCGTCATCGATCACGCCAATGGATGGCAGACGTGGTACGGACACCTGAGCCAGATCTACGTGACTTGCGGCCAGACCGTGTGGCAGGGCGGCACGATCGCTGCGGTCGGGTCGACTGGCAATTCGAGTGGGCCGCACCTCCACTTCGAGACGCGCTTCCAGGGCAGTCTCCCGAATCCTTGGAACGTCCTTCCAGCCCCGTAGCGGGCAGTCGCCACCGGCCGCCATCCTCTCATGGATAGCCATTCGCACCCGCTGCTTGTCAATCCGGCGCAAGCCGGCCATCGCCGAATGTCGTCGCCAGAGCGCGGTCTCGTTCTCCAGGCCTATCGTTTTTGGTCGGCTGCCATCAGATGGTCGGCTGTCACGGCCGTCGGAAGCATGGCGCTCACCGGCGCCGGGGAGC
>DASSFZ010000394.1:0-10967 GCA_035693785.1 Anaerolineae bacterium
ACCGTCGTCGAGAAGGCCGAGTTGGCCCAGTCGTACATCGACCAGCCGAATATCTCTCGCCTGTCGTTCATGGTTTCCCCCTGGTAGACAATGCCGAGATGGTCGTGGGATGCTGCCAAGTGTATTCGCGACGCGCGAAAAGTCAAAAAAAACCTGGCAGGTCTTGGGGGGACCCGCCAGGTCTATTCCTCAGGAGAAAGCAACCAGCGCTACAGATCGCGCCGCCGAAACGATAGCACGGCCAGCGCCAGGAGCGCGACGGCATATGCGATGGCATACACGACGACGCCTGCATCGGGAGCCGACGTGCCGCCGAAGATAAAGCTGAACGGGTTCCGGCTCGTCGTGACCTCCGATAGGGTGTACCGCCAAAGCGCTTCGCTCGGCATGGCGAACGAAGCCAGGCGGCCGATCGAGACGGCCGCCTCGCTCTGCACGAGGATGAAACTGCCGATCTGCTCGATCCAGCCGCCGATGAACGCGACGCCGAACAGGCCGAAACCCAGCACGCCCGTCGCCAGCGTCGACAGGCGCGTGCCGCCGACGATCGACACGCTCAGCAGAACCAGCGCTTCGAGATACATCAACACCAGCGTCGGCAGCCAGGCTGGCAGTGCATATCCGGTGATCAGCGCAGTGATCGCGATGACCCCGCCGGCCAGGAGCAGCGTATAACCGGCGAGCATGACGACGAAGCCGAGCCACTTACCCAACAGGATTTCGTGACGCCGGAGCGGCTTGACCGCGATAGACTGGATCGTGCCGCTCGAAATCTCGCCCGCCAGCGTATCGACCGAGATCAGCACGGCCATCATCACGAGCAGGAAATTCGCGCCGTACAGCGCCGCCGTCAGGAAGAAGTTCCACACGTCGTCCAACGAGAAGAGGCGCGAAGCCCCCCTGGGCGGCCCGCCGTGACTCATGATCTCGGTGTAGACGAAGTTCAATCCCAGCGTGTACAACCCCAAGAACAGTGCGCTCAGGATGAGCAGCCCCCACAGCACCTTGCGGCGGCGAGCCTCGCGGATCGTCAACCCGGTGATGATGCGCGCGGCCACGTCACAGCCCCCCGTCTGTGCCGACGATCTGCAGGAACATGTCCTCGAGTGACATGCGCTGCGGGATCAGTCCGTAGAGGTCGATGCCCTGGCCAACCAGCCAGCGCGCGATCTCAGGAAGAGAGGCCTCGTCGTCGACGATCACGTGCAAGCGCCCGTCTTCGACGCGCGCGTCGCGCCCCCAGCGCGACAGCCCCGACAGCAGATCCGCTTGCGCGCCGGCCGGCAGCGCCCCGATGCGGATTTCGACCGGCAGCGCCCCCTGCCCCATTTCGCCGAGCGACACCGATCGGACGACGGCGCCGTGCTTGATGAAGATCACGCGGTCGCACGTGATTTCGACCTCGGACAGCAGGTGCGAGTTGAGAAAGACGGTCGTCCCTTGCTCGCGCAGATCGCGGATGATGTCACGCACCAGGATGCGGCCAACCGGATCGAGTCCCGACGTCGGCTCGTCGAGGAACACGATCTCCGGCCGGTTCAGGAGCGCCTGCGCCAGGCCGATGCGCTGCAGCATCCCTTTCGAGTAGCCGCGCAGGCGTTTGTCGCCATGTTCGGCAAGCCCGACGCGTGCCAGCAGCTCGGGCACGCGCTGCCGTCGATCGACCTCTCTCATGCGATACAACTGTCCGTGCAGATGGAGGAACTCGGCGCCCGTCAGCCAATCGTGGAAGCGGAAATGCTCGGGCAGGAAGCCGGCGCGGGCGCGGGCGGCCGGATCGCCGATCGGCCTGCCGAGAAGGCGGCCCGTACCGCTGGTCGGCGCAGCCAGTCCCAGCAGCATCTTGATCGCCGTCGTCTTGCCGGCGCCGTTCGGTCCGAGGAAACCGAACACTTCGCCGCGCGGCACGCTCAGGCTCAGGTCGGCCACGGCCACCTTGCCGTTGTAGACCTTGCGGAGGTTCGCCGTCTCGATCGCCTGTGACGAATTCACGCTCTCACCGCCACCCACGCTCGATGAATCTATCCCATTATACCCGCCTCAAGCATGCACCCGCGTGCAAGTTGGGAGGACGTGCGACGCGCTTGCGAAGTGCGTCGCACGCAAAAAAGGCCGCTCGCGCGGAGCGGCCTGTTGCGCACGGGCCGGCCTACTTTGCATCTTGCACGTAGGGATTGACGCGGCGGATCTTCTCGGCGAGCCTGGCCTTGGCCCTGCTGTCCGTCGTCGCCGCCATGCGCGCCTTGAGACGCCAGGTCTTGCGCCGGCGCGCCCGGCGTCGGCGGATTTCTCGGTCGCGCACCTTCATCCTGCAATCTCCTCTCGTGTAGCCCCGGAACCAAGTTTCTCATTATACCACGCTCGCAAGTTGCGCAACGCGCGCATCGCGCGTAACATGGGGCACCCGCTGTAGGGGCAGGTCTCGCGCCTGCCCAGGGCGACCGCCTGGGTCGCCCCTACGAAAAACCGCCGCGACACACGAGGAGACCCATGACAGTGGGCGAGCGAATCAGCCCGTTTGCCGCTCGACTTGATCAAGCTCCGCGACAACGCGCGCCAGTTCTTCGACCAACGGCGACGTGCCCGCCGCGCAGAAAGCGTCGACGAGCGCACGGTAATACCACAGCGTTCCGCTCTTCCCGCCTGTGAAGCGCTTCCACACCGCATCGCCCATCGCGCGGTAATCGGCCAGGATCGTCCGCGCGTTGTGCAGCTTGTCGGCGGCGGACACCAGTCGCACCGACGAAGAAGCCCGGGGGAGACGCGCGAGAAAGGCTTCTTTGCGTGCGCGCCACGGCGGCTTTGGAACTTTGTCCGAATCCGTGCAGCCATCGACGATCTCCACCACCCTGCCCCCGAAGCGGCGGCGGATGTTTTCGCGCGTCGCGGCACCACCCTGGTCCTCGACGGCGTCGTGCAATAGCGCGGCGATGGCTTCGTCCTCGTCCCCGCCGTTCTCCAGTACGAGGCCGGCGACGGCCATCAGGTGGGCAATGTAGGGAATGTGTGTGCCTTTGCGAGTTTGCCTGGCATGCAAGTGTGCAGCAAAGACTAAAGCTTCGCTCAGGCGCTCAGTGGTCAATGGTTTTCCGTTCGGTACTAGCAGCCCCGTCGGGTCTAATACGCCTCAAATATCCAGGTTCCGCACTTCCTTCGCGTGCGTTTGGATGAAGCGCTTGCGCGGCGGGACCTCGTCGCCCATCAGCATGTCGAAGGTCTTGTCGGCGGCGGCCGCGTCCTCGATCGTCACCTGCAGCAGCGTGCGATTCTCCGGGTTCATCGTCGTCTCCCACAACTGCTCGGCGCTCATCTCGCCCAGGCCCTTGTAACGCTGCGTCACCACCTGCTTGTCGTCGGCGGGGTCGAGTCCCTTCTTGCGAAGCTGGACGTAGATGCCCTCGCGCTCCGGGTCGGAATAGGCGTACACAACGTCCTTCGCGCCCTTCTTCACCTCGATGCGGTACAGCGGCGGCTGCGCGATGTACAGGTGGCCGTTCTCGATGAGCTGCTCCATGTAGCGGAAGAAGAACGTCAGCAGCAGCGTGCGGATGTGGCTGCCGTCCACGTCGGCGTCGCTCATGAGAATCACGCGGTGGTAGCGCAGGTTGCTCAAATCGAACTGATCGCCGATGCCGCAGCCGAGCGCGCTGATCAGCGCCTTGACTTCGTTGTTGGCGAGGATCTTGTCCATCCGCGCACGCTCGGTGTTGAGGATCTTGCCGCGCAGCGGCAGGATCGCCTGGAAGTGCCGGTCGCGACCCTGTTTGGCCGAGCCACCTGCCGAATCGCCTTCCACAATGTAAATCTCGCATTTCGACGGATCACGCTCCGAGCAGTCGGCCAGCTTGCCCGGCAGCGTCAGCGACTCGAGCGCCGACTTGCGAATCACCAGATCGCGCGCCTGCCGCGCGGCCTCGCGCGCGCGCGACGAGGTGAGGCACTTCTGCACGATCTGCTTCGCCTCGCGCGGGCTTTCGTCGAGGAACTCGCCGAACGCCTCGGACACCACCGATTCGACGTGACCTTTGACTTCGGCGTTGCCCAGCTTCCCCTTCGTCTGCGACTCGAACTGCGGGTCCTGCAGCTTCACGCTGACAATCGCCGTCAGGCCCTCGCGCACGTCTTCGCCGCTGAAATTCGGATCGGAGTCTTTCAGCAGCCCGGCCTTGCGCGCGTAATCGTTGATCGTGCGCGTCAGCGCCGATCGAAAGCCGGTGAGATGCGTGCCGCCGTCGACGGTATTGATGTTGTTGGCGAAGGCGAAGACCGACTCGTTGTAGCCGTCCGTGTACTGAATCGCCACCTCGACGGCGGTGCCGTTGACCTGCTTCTCCAGGTGCACCGGATCGTGCAGCACGGCGCGGTTCTTGTTCAGGTAGCGCACGAACGAGCGGACACCGCCCTCGAAGTAGAACGACATCTCGTGACCGTCGCGCTCGTCGCAGAATGTGATCGTCAGTCCTTTCGTCAGGAAAGCCATCTCGCGGAAGCGCTGCGCCAGCGTCTCGAACTTGTAGTCGATGCCTTCCTTGAAAAGCTGGGGGTCGGGCGTGAAGCGCTGCAGCGTGCCGTGCGGGTAGGGATCGTCCTTCAGGATGCGCCCGGCCTGCTCGACCTTGCCGGTCGGCCTACCCCGCTCGTAACGTTGGCGATAAATCTTGCCGTCGCGCCGCACGGTTGTCTCCATCCACCCGCTCAGGGCGTTGACGGCGCTCACGCCGACGCCGTGCAGGCCCGAGGCGACCTTGTAGCCCTCACCGCCGAACTTGCCGCCGGCGTGCAGGATCGTCATCACCACTTCCAGCGCGTCCATCGGCTTGCCGCTGGCGTCCTTTTGCGTCGGATGCGGGCCGACGGGGATGCCGCGCCCGTTGTCCTGCACCGACACGCTCAGGTCCTTGTGAATCGTGACGTAGATCTGATCGCACTGGCCGGCCAGCGCCTCGTCGATCGCGTTATCCACGACCTCGTACACCAGATGGTGCAGGCCGCGAATGTCCGTCGAGCCGATATACATGCCGGGCCGGCGGCGCACGGCTTCCAGGCCCTCGAGCACCTGAATTTGACTGGCATCGTAAGTGGACGGCTTCTCGTTTGACATAGTCTCCTCAGTTAGAAACTTGGTCTCTTAGAGAAACCAGGTTTCTCCGGGTCACTGCGGCACAAGCGTCGAGCGCGGCACGGGGACGTGTTCCATGTAGTACATCATAGACGCCATCGACAGCCCGGCGACGACGAACGCGTTGCCGGCGATCGACACCGCCCATAGCCACGAGCCGGAAGGCACCTGATTCCAGATCAGGCCCATGCCCCATTCGATGGCGACCAGCGCGGCGAGCAGGCCGAGCGTTTTCCAGAAATGAGCGCGGCACAGATCGACGCTCGCCCGCACGGCATCCAGCACGCGCTGGTTATACAGCACAATGCCGTGGACGCTGAATGCCGTGTAAAACAGGAGCCACACCAGCAGCGCAAATGACACCATGACGAGCAGCGCGCCAGACAGCCCGAGCGCGGATCCGAGCAACGCGCTGAGAATCAGCGCTGGCGTCCAGATGGCGGTTACCATTCCGATGAGCAGGAGCGCCAGAGCCAGCATACGCGGCCACACGACAGCCATGCGTCCCCAGGCTGCCCACCAGTCGATACGCCCGTCGCGTGCCTGCCTGGCGACGAGGCTCCAGTAAAGCCCGCTCAAGCCGACGCCAAGCACGACCAGAACGATCACTGCCGCCACCAAAGCTCCTATATCCGCAAGCGGCCATACGGTTGGCGTGACGCCGGGAGGAGGCTCCCCCAGGGCGTCGGAAAGTCCCGGAACGCCAAGCAGGGCAGGCCGAAGCAGCCACACAAACCAGTTGGCATTCTCAAGGACGTGCCGGAGCGAATCCTGGAAATCCTGTGCAAACAGGCGCGTATTCGCGTCCAGCCCCGCCGGGATTTCAAACATGAACAGGCGCGACACACCCGGCGTTTTCAGGCGCGGCCCCAGCCACAAGAATACGTCGAGCGCCGCCGGCAGCGCCAAGAGCCAGAGTTGGCGCGTGACGGCGTCAAACCCGGTCGACAGGGCCGTCAAAATACCGAGCGGCTGCTTACCCGAGATCTGCGCCACAGATGGTAATTTTACCACGGTAAGCGGGATTAGTAAAACAGATGTGCGAGACAGACTCGACCGGAGCAACTCGCGAAAGATAGCCTCGTCGCCCACCCGTAGGCGAGCCATAGGACGCCCGGGTTGCATGCCTTGTGGCCGTATGGTACTATCGCATTGACCATAACGTTGACAATCGCCTGGTACAGGGAATTCGAGGCTGTGCAGCCAACCTATAGGGGAAATTCCTCACACATGGAAACGTTTGTCATCGAAGGCGGCTACCCGATCGGCGGCGCCGTCGTCCCGAGCGGCAACAAGAATGCAGCGCTCCCTTTGATCGCCGCTGCGCTCCTGACTGAAGAGCCTGTCACACTCTACAACGTCCCACGCATTCGCGATGTCGGCGCGATGCTCAAGCTGGTTTGCGACCTCGGCGCCGAGGTTTCAGAGCGCGACGACGGGCACACGGTTTGCATCCGCGCCGCCAACCTGCGCAAAACGGATCTGAACGCCGACCTGTGCCGAGACATCCGCGCGTCGATTCTGCTGGCCGGGCCTATGCTGGCGCGGCTCCGCCACGTTGAGCTGCCGCCGCCCGGCGGGGACGTGATCGGCCGGCGGCGTCTCGACACGCATTTCCTGGCCTTCGTGGCCCTCGGTGCGCAAGTCGAGGCCAACGCACGCTTTCGACTACGGGCCGACAAGCTCACCGGCGCGGACATCTTGCTCGACGAAGCGAGTGTAACCGGCACGGAGAACACCATCATGGTCGCTTGCCTGGCCGACGGCGCGACTATCCTGCGCAATGCCGCCTCTGAGCCTCACGTCCAGGAGCTGTGCCACCTTCTCAGTCGCATGGGCGCGCGCATCGAGGGCATCGGCAGCAACACGCTTACCATTCACGGCGTCCGATCGCTGCACGGGACCGAGGCGACGATCGGACCCGACTACCTCGAAGTGGGATCCTACATCGGGCTGGCGGCGATGACCGGCGGCGAGCTGCTGGTCAGGGACGCGGCCCCGGAGCACATGGGCATGATCCGCCTGATGCTCGGCCGCCTGGGCGTGCGCTTCGAGGCGCGCGGGCCGGACATCTTCGTCGCGCGCGGGCAGTCGCTCACCGTGGTGCCCGACATCGGCGACGCCATCCCCAAGATCGACGACGGGCCGTGGCCCGCCTTTCCAGCCGACCTGATGAGCACGGCTATCGTGGTCGCCTCACAGGCGGCGGGGACCGTCCTGTTCCACGAGAAGATGTTCGAGAGCCGGCTGTATTTCGTCGATCGCCTGATCGCCATGGGCGCGCGCATCATCCTGTGCGATCCGCACCGCTGCATCGTACAGGGGCCGAGCTGGCTGCACCCGGAACCAGGAGGCGTGGCCAGCCCCGACATACGCGCAGGCATGGCCCTGGTCCTCGCCGCGCTGTGCGCTCAGGGCACGAGCGTCATTCGCAACATCGGCCAGATCGATCGAGGTTACGAGCGCATCGAGGAAAAGCTGCGCGCGCTCGGCGCGAAAATCGAGCGCGTGAAGAATGGCTGAACCGGGCAATCCGCCGGCCCGGTCAAACGCGCGAGCCGAGGTGAATCACCTCGGCTCGCGTTATGGAAAAATCGAGAGCGCCGTCACCCCACTCCGGCAGGAGACCCCTGCGCTTCGCCCGCTGGCGCGGTAGGTGTCGTGGGCTGCACTTCGGGCTTCGGCGCTTCTGCCTCTCTACGCTCTTCAGCGGCTGACGCCCTGCGCTCGAATCCCCTGAGCAGCGACTCAAGCCAGGCATACACGTAGTTCTGCCGGAAGGCCGTCGCGATGGCCAGGAGCGCGCCAATCGCTTGGATCGCCGGGCCTGTCGCATCCACGAGGAATACCCCGGCGAATAGGAACAGGTTGACGATCACGCCCATCAGCATACCCAGGAAGGGCTGGACGTAGTACCACAGCAGAAACTGTCGATCGAAGTCCTGCTGGATGGCGGCGTGCTTGTTCAGACTGTACAGCAGACCCATCACCGCGCCCAGGCCGCCGGACGTGACGCTGAGGAACAAAGCGGACGCGGTGGTGATGGTTTGCTCGTCAAGTGCCAGGTCGGTCAGCCACTGATCGACCAGCCCGAGCGCCGACACAGCAATGCCAGCCCCGAAAACGAGCAGCCAGAACACACCGTAGATGAAGACGACCACTCCCCAGGTATACGACCAGTTCCGGACCTGCTGTATCGAAGCCGAATGGTTGATCTGATACTGCACCAGATTAACCAGGTACTCCGCTTCATCAAACTGGCGCGGGTCTTCCAGCTCCTTGTCGCGCGCGGTGCGCAGGTTGGACAGGGCTTCCCCGGCCTGCTCCGCGTTCGCCATCGCGCCGCCGGCGACCTGGGCGTACAAATCGTCGACGCGCATGGACAACCCTTGGATGCGCTCGGATCCGATTCGCTGTAGCACTTCTTCAGCGGACACCTGCTCTCCGGTGCTGGTGAGCGTCACTGCTTTCATACCCGTTTGCGTGACGCCCGTGGGCGGTTGATACTCACCCGAGCCGGACATGACCTCGATGCTCATTGCGATTCCTCCATATTGGGCTGGCTTGAACAGCGTCGGATCACTCGGCAGCGCGATTGATGCCGCTTCGGCAGCGGAAGGCGCCGCCGCCGCCGCTGGCAGTGGTTCGGCGAACGGATTGGGCATTGTGGCTGCCGCTTCCGCAATGGGTCGAGCCGCAGCCGATGAGGACACGGACGCCGGTTCGGCAAACGGGTTGAAATCGGCGACCCCGGCTTCCGTGGTCGGCTTGGCGGCATAGACCGGGAGCGCCGGCGCCGGCTCGGCGAATGGATTGGGCATCGGCGCACCCGGGCCGGCTTCTACGCCCGGCCCGGGTGCGGCCTCGACAGACCCGGGCAGGGTCGTCGGCTCCGGCTCGGCCGTCACAGCGACAGGCTGCGCAGCAGGCCCTTTCGGCTGCTCGTCGGCCGACCCGCCGAGCAGAATGTCAACCCCCCTGCCCTTCAGTGATGGTTTCTTTCTTCCCATCGACCACCTCCGCCAAGTAACGATACGCTTTCGCTCCCGCGTGCCGTGGCTCGTACTCAAGAATGGTTTGCTGCGCCACCGGCGCCTCGGCAAAACGCACGCTGTTGCCGATAACGATGTCAAACACCTTATCGCCGAAGATATTGCGCACTTCTTCCAGAACCTCCTTGCTGTGCGTCGATCGACTGCGGTACATAGTCGGCAGAATACCGAGCAGGTCGAGCCTGGGATTCAGCTTGCGCTTCACTTTCCAGATCGTGTCCAACAACACACGCACGCCGCGCATGGCCAGGTATTCGCACTGCAGGGGCACGATCAACTCATCCGCCACGACCAGCGCGTTGACGGTGAGGAGGCCCAAGCTGGGTGGCGTGTCTATGAGGATGTATTCGTACTCATTCGCGATCGGTTCGAGCGCCTCTCGCAGGACGGACTCTCGCCCCATCATGACGACCAGCTCGATCTCTGCCGCGGCCAGGTCGATGTTCGCGGGGATGATGTCGAGATTGGGGCGAAGGTTGTAGCGAACGCTGGCAAGAGGCGTTTCGTGATCGTGCAGCAAGGCGTCGTAGATGGATTTCTCCAGGGAGTACACGTCGATGCCGAACCCGGCGCTGAGTGCAGCCTGCGGATCGAGATCGACCAGGAGCGTCCGGCGTCCGCGTTCGGCGAGCGCCATACCCAGATTGCTCGACGTCGTCGTCTTGCCGACGCCGCCCTTCTGGTTGGCAATCGCGATCACCCGCGCCATGCACATCTCCTGTCTCGAACTCGTCGAGGCAAGCGTATTATAGCCCAGGTGCCACACCAAAAGCAAATGCCTGTGATGGCGTGCAATGTCACCCGCAGCATTTGACCGCGCGGAATGCATCAGGTATAATTTGTATCGCACATTAGTCGGACACCACAGTCGACTTGTCGTAAGGGCGCCTGCCGCCCTTGCGCTGTGTAAAGAGGACAATCTATGACCGTACGAACTTATCAACCCAAGAAGCGCCATCGCGCACGCACGCACGGCTTCCGCGCGCGCATGGCCACATCGGGCGGGCGCAACGTGCTCAAAGCACGCCGGCGCAAGGGGCGCCGCAACATCGCGCTCAAGCCCCGGCTCGCCAAGCGCATCGACTGGAAGAACTGAGCCGTCGATGCGCGTGCAGCGATTGACCCGCCGGGCGGACTTCGAGCGCGTCCGCGGCGAGGGTCAGACGCACGGCACACCGTTGTTTGTGGTCGTGGCGGCGCGGCGGGACGGTGGGCCGCCCCGTGTGGGTGTGGCAGCCGGCAGGCGCGTCGGGGGCGCAGTGCAGCGCAACCGCGCAAAACGTCTCCTGCGCGAGGGGATACGTCCGTTGTACGCATCTATTGCACCGGGGTGGGACATCCTCCTGATGGCGCGGGGCGCCGTCCTGGAGGCCAGCTCGACACAGATTACCGCCAGGCTGGATCAGGTCTTGCGAAAACTGAGTGTCATCGCGCCACAGGACCACACGATCGACAGAGACGACCCATGAAATATCTGGCGCTGGGCGTGATTCGATTGTGGCAGTCGACGATTTCGCAGGCGCTGCCGCCAAGTTGTCGTTTCACCCCGTCCTGTTCTCAATACGGCTACGAAGCGATCGCGAAATACGGCATCTTGAAAGGCGGCTGGCTGACGGTGAAGCGCATATCGCGCTGCCACCCCTTGAATCCCGGCGGATACGACCCCGTCCCCTGAGCAAGGAGCGTAGTTGACAAATCACCTTCCCTGGCGATGGCTGTCCATCGCTGTCATCGTATTCTGTGCCGGGCTTATCACCGCCTGCGGTGGCCCCCCACCGCCGGCTTCCTGGTCCGGC
>DASSFZ010000395.1:0-9116 GCA_035693785.1 Anaerolineae bacterium
TTGAGCCGCTGCCGCTGTTTTACGGTGTGATTGAATAGACAGATCGGAGACCAACATGAACCCCTATGTCGTGGCTGGAGCGGTAGCGCTGTTTGCCGCGATTGCCTGGTACGTGATCACCTCACGCCGTATGCTGGCGAAGTTGCCACCGCGCGACAAGGATAAAGCGAAGAAGTAAGCGCCTGAGCAGGGGATTGCCCCGAGTTCTTGAATCACCTGATCAACTCTGGCTCACGATCTTTGCTATAACGATACGTATACGTCTTCATCTGGGTTCGATTGCCTTCCGCGTCGAACCGATACACCCCACCCAGACCTGTGAAGTCTGACTCTGCCAGCGCGCGCGCCATCCCATCCCGCGACGGCCTGCCCTCAGCCTGTAAGTTCCTCCTCAGCGCATCGAATAGCAGATACATCGCATCGTATGTCTGGAGCGCGATCGGCCCGGCCCGCGTCCCGTCGATCGGGATGGCATTGTAAGCCTCGACGAACGCGGCCGCTTCGGGCACATCTGCGGGATGCGGGACCGTCCCGGCAAAGAGGAATGATGCGGGATCGGAAGACGAGAGGGTCGTCGTGATCGGCGGCGTGAGCGCGAGCACCTCGTGGCAGACGCTCGTTCGAACAGGCTCGACGGCGAGGAGAGGTAATCGCTCCGCGCAGTAATGCCCGGTCGCCGCGCCGGTTGTCTCCGGCCGGTAATGGCCGATGACGGCGATCACCTGCGGATCGATCGCCATCTTTCGCGCCTGCTCGATGGCCATTGCCGGATCGCCGCCGTCGTCGAGCGCGGACAACTCGACGCGGTAGCCGTCGATTCCACCGGCAGCGTTGATCTCGCGGATCGCCAGGCGTGCGGCGTAAATGGCCTCGTAGCCGATGGCGCGGTAGCGGCCCTCGAACGGTGCAGCCAGACCGATCTTGACGACCGGCGCGGTAGAACCAGTGGAGCAGGCCGCCAGCGCAAAGGTGAGGAAAGCGAAAAGCGAGACGGATAATTTCACGCTCAAAGGGGGTCTGTGACCCACGTCCGTTGCTCAAGCCGCTGGGTCACAGACCCAGCGGGAGCGGAGTCTCAAGTCAGTTCCCTGAGTTCCGCCAGTTCCCTCGCAACGCACTCACGGAACTGAAGGAACTCGAACTCTGACTCCAACCTCTAACTCTCAAGGGCACTCGTTCGCGGCGTGCTCTTCGAGCGTGCGGGCGAACTGGTGAGTGCCGTCTCGGCTGCACGACGCCCGGAAGAAGAAGAAATCCGTCTGCTCGGGATAGATCACTGCTTCGATCGATCCTCGGCCCGCGCTGGCGATTGGGCCGGGGGGCAGGCCGGGATTGAGGTACGTGTTGTACGGCGCGGCCACACCCTGATAATCTTCCAGCGTCAATTGCGGCCACCAGTTGCCCGGCTCGCGGCTTTGCCCTAACGCGTACTGGATTGTGGGATCGGCGTCGAGCGCCATGCCCTGCGCCAGCCGGTTCAAGTACACGCCGGCGATCAATGGGCGCTCTTCCGCGACGACCGCTTCGCGCTCGACGATTGACGCCAATCGGATTACGTCCCACAGGCTGCGGCCGGACGCCTGCGCGTCGGCGCGCATTTGCGCCGTGACCTGCGCGTCGAAGTTGCGCAGCATGCGAGTCATCACATCGCGCGCGTCGGTTTCGAGCGGCAGGCGGTACGTGTCGGGAAACAGATAGCCTTCCAGCGATCCGCCTTCGGGGATGTCCGACAGGAACGAGAACTGCGACTTCCACAGCGAAGCGTCGCTCGCCAGCAGCGAGAATTCGTTCGCGTCGATCTGCGGAATTTGCGACCCGACGATTTGCGCCACTTCTTCGAGCCGCTTGCCCTCCGGTACCGTGAGCGTCAACTCTTCGCGCCGGCCTTCTTGAAGCGCTTGCGCAATCTGCGGGATCGTCATCGCCTTGTTCAGCGTGAAGTTGCCCGCCTCGATGCCCTGGTCGAGCCGGTTGTATTGGAGGTAACGCCGGAATAGCTCCGTGTCGCCGATCAAGCCGGCCTGCGCCAGCCGGTTGGCAATGGCGTTCAGGCTCTCGCCGGCCTCGATCTCGAACTCGATCGGCGTCGGATCGCTGCCGGCGGGCTGCTCCAGCTTCTCCTGGTTAGCGCTGAGGTACGCGGCGATCAGCGCGTCCTGCACATCTTCCGGTGCCTCGAGCTGAAGATCGGTCATGCCGCTGCGCAGGCGCTGGTAAGCGATCGCGCCCGCCGCGCCGAGCATGACGAGCGTGATCGAAAAGATAAGGAGCGATCGGGTGCGGCGTTTCAAGATGCCAGTTCTCCCGACCTCACCCCTCCCCGGCTTCGCCAGGGGGCGGGGGTGAGGTGTGTTGGTTGAGATAATCCTGCAAGATGATCGCCGCCGCGGCTGCGTCGACGTCGCCCCCGGCGCGCTTCCGGCGCGGCGATCCGGCCAGACGCTCCTCGGCCTCGAGCGACGTGTAACGCTCGTCCTGAAACGCGATCGGCGCGCCGATCGCCGCCGACAGCGCTTCGGCGTAGCGGCGCACGCGGGCGGCTTGCGCCCCCTCGTCGCCCCGCAGCGTGCGCGGCAAGCCGACGATCAGGCGCTCCACGCCGTGCGCCGCGATCAGCTTCGCGATCGATTCGAAGTCCTCGCGCTTCGACGCGCGCACGATCGTCGTCAGCGGGCGGGCCAGCATCTGTGACTCGTCGCTGATGGCCACGCCGATGCGCCTGTCGCCAATGTCCAAAGCCAGCAAGCGTGCCATTTACCCCGATGCGTCGACGATTGTGCGCACGCGCACCGGCATGAGCGGGACGACCGGGAACCAACTCGGAGAGACCGTGATGCGGGGGGGCTTCTGCAGAGGCAGGCTCGACTGAAGAATCTCGGCGGCAACTTCGGCGGGCTTGCCGGCGATGGCCTCGATCGCGCCGCCCAGGTCGAGATCGGCCGCCGCGTAGCCGATGCCTTGCATCTCGAACCGATACTGGCCCGCGTCACCGGCCGGCTCTTCGGCGCCGCGCTGGAACGCCAGCCCGTCGGCGAGCAGATCGTAGCCGATCGGCGCCTGGTTGCGCATCGCCGCGTACACGATCGCGTTGGCGTCCTCGCTGTTGACGGCCAGCGCGCTGAATCGCGCGCGCATCTGCAGCGTCAGTTCCGTCGCCTGCTCGGTCACTTCCTTGTCGTACGTCGCGTCGAGAATCTCCTCGATCGACAGAGAGCTGTTCAGCAGGAATTCGGTCTCGTCCAGGTTCTCCGCCGCGAGCTGGTCGAGCGCCTGTTGCCGCATTTGTTCCAGGAGCTGCTCGCGCGCCGTCACCAGGTCTTGCGGATCGACGGCGCTGACTTCGCGATCGCCGCCGCCCCTGGTCGCGTCGGGATTGCTCACGCGCAGTGACAACGCGGCCACGCCTTCGATCTCATTGATGAAGTTGGGCAGCACGTCGCCCTGCGCCCCGACCTCGACCGCCTCGATCGGCGCCTGCGCCTGCGCGCCGATGCCGCCGGGAATCTCGACATCAGACGTGACGACGAAGCGAATGGCCTGCGCTCCCGCCGATGTGCGCACGACCGTGCCCTTCTGCACGCGGAAGGGAATGTTGAGCTGATTGACGAAGAACACCACGCCTGTCGCCCGCGACGTGGGAATGAACTTCCGCCCGCTCGTCGGTATCGTGATCTCGCCTTTCACGTCGGTCACGTATCGGGTGACGGGCACATGGCCCCCCGCGACGTCGACGGCCTCGATCCCGGCATCGGCGACGATCGACACGTTCGTCACGACGCGCTCCGACTGCGGGACCAGATACACCTCGGCGCTGGGCAGCACGGCGACGACGCTGACGACGATCGCGACGGCGACGATCAGGACCAGCGCCGCTTGGACGCCCGGCCAGATCCGATCTCGCAGCGGACTCGGGGCGATGCGCGCGTCGCGATCCTGGGCGGCCTGGTGCGCTTCGCTGCGATCGGGCGGTCGATACGGGCCGAAGCTGTCGTCGACCGGCCTGCGCCAGCGTTGCCGGCTTTGGCCGGCTTCGACGGTGAGGAATGTAGGAACGCCCAGCTCGGCTGCGAGCGCGCGCTGCTGCATGTCGTGCGTGACCAGCGCGATCTCGACGTGCTTCTGCTGAGCGAAGCGCCGGATGAGCTGCAAGTCCACGCGCTTTTTCAGCACGTCGCTGTACGGCGGGACGACCAGCAAGGCCCGATCGGCCTGAGCGTGCTCCAGCCGGTCGCGGATGCTGTGGACGTCTTCGTGCTCGTGCAACTCGAGGATTTGTTCCATGAGACGTGGGAGCCCGCTCTGCTTCCGAATTTGGATCTACTGAGACTGCTCAGAAAGTCCGAAGCGTGAACTGTGCGATCAGCAAAATGACGCCCAGCAGGATGCCTGCATACACAAGGAACTGTGCGACCGGGTAGGAATAGCTGGTGATCGTCTTGCCGTCCTCCAGCATCATCTTGCGCAGCTCGATGTAAGGACGGGGTGAGCGGCGGTACCACCCCATCACCTTTCCTCGCCGACCGATCAGCTCTCCCGCCTTGAGCCAGCCGAAAAGGAACTCGAGAATGCCCAATGGCTGGCGGTAGTCGACGACGATGTACCCCGTGTCGTCCTGAAGCACCAGGTCTTCGCTGTAGAACAAGCCAGGCACGCCCCGCCCGATGATCTGTCCCTCAAGCGTGCAGGGGATCGGGCGCACGGCAGAAACTTTCACCTCGCCGATGAGCGACGACACTGCACGCCGCTCGTCGAACCGGTGTCTGTAAGAAAAGCGCCGTTTCAGCCACCAGGTCAGACTGACGAGGAGCAGCGCAAGCCCCAGGGCGCCGACGCTAAAGCGCAGCGAATAAGCCGAGATGGCTACCCACGCGAGCGCCACCACAAGCGCGATCAGCGGCAGGTAGTTGATCAAGACGTCGACCAGGAACTCGTCCCAATAACTCTCCGGCCGTTCGGCGCGGAAAGAGAATCGCGGCAACTGGCCGTTCGCCTCGCTCTGGCGCTCCAACGCGCGGATGCGCTTGGCCGGCAGCGGATGAGTCGAGCCTAGCTCGAAGAGCTTGGCCCACGGGTTCCACAGATCCCACTTCATCGCATTCTCCATCGAATCGATGGAGACCGAGCCGCTGCCCGCGCCGGCAAGCGCCAGGCTCTGCGCCGCGCGCGGATCGAAAATGCCGAAGGCGCGCGCCGCTGTCATCCGCATGTCGTCTTTCTTCTTGTCCTTCGGCGCGGCGGCCAGACCGTAGGCGACCTTGACCAGCGCGCTCGACAGCGCGTTGGGGTTGCCCGTCACCTCGCCGGCGAACTGGTCGGCGTAGTATTCGCGCACGCGCGACAGCAGCAGCGCGATGAAGTGGCTGACGAGATAGGCAACGTACGAGATGATGCCGATCAGCGCGAGGTAGCCGCCGCTCTTGCCACGTCCCCGTCCCGAGAGCGTCACCCGGAAGAGGATGTACAGCACCAGGGGAATCCCGGCGGCTATCGTCATCACCACGAAATCCCAGTGAGCGATGTGGCCCAGCTCGTGCGCGACGACGGCCTGATATTCCTCGCTATCCAGCAGGTCCAGCAAGCCGGTGGTCACTACCAGGCGCGCATCGCCGGGGTAATGGCCGAATGTGAAGGCGGTCGGGTTGCCGTCGTGGATCACGCCGAAGCGTGGGATGGGAATCCTGCGCTCAGCGCACACCCGGCCGACGAACTCGGCTAGTTTCGGGTCGATCGACTGCGGATCGCGCCACTCGATCTTGTAGATCAGTTGCAAAATCCACGGGCCAAGCAGGTACTGCAGGAAGAGGATGCCCAGCCCGAAGACGACCGCCATCCACACCGGAGCGTCGATCGCGGTCAGGACGACCATGCCCACGGCGAATAACAGGCCGAAGAGCAAAACCAGCACGAGCATGGAACGAGCGAACAGATTAGCCATGTCGCGCCTCCTTACTTGTTCAGAAACCAGGTTTCTCCAAGAAGCCCGGCTTCTCGAGTACCGACTCTGCCACGATGTGCCGCACGCTGGCCAGTGCCTCGGACAACTTCGAGGCGTCTTTCCCGCCGGCTTCGGCGAGCGTCGGCTTGCCGCCGCCGCCGCCGCCGATCACTCTCGCCGCCTGGCGCACGATCTGGCCCGCGTCCAGGCCGCGCTCGATCAGATCGGGCGTGACGGCCGCGATCAGGCTCGGGCGCTTGTTCATCACCGCGCCCAGCACCACGACGCCGCTCTTCAGGCGATCGCGGAACCAGTCGGTCATTTCGCGGAGCATGTCGGTCGTGTCGGCTTTCACCTGCGCCGACAGCACGGCCACGTCGTCGACGTACTCGACCCGGCTCAGCAGCGCATCGACCTCGCGCTGCGCCGACTCGCGCCGCATCTTGTCCAGATGCTTCTGAAGGGTCTGGTTCTCTTCGAGCAGCGCCAGCACCTTGCGATCGACTTCTTCGGGCGACGCGTTGAGATAAGCCGCCGCCGCGGTCAGCTTGTTCAGGCGCTCACGCACGTACTGCTGGGCGCCGCGGCCGGTCAGCGCCTCGATGCGGCGCACGCCCGCGCCCACGCTGCCCTCCGATGCCAGGACGAACGACCCGATCTCGGCCGTCTGGTTGACGTGCGTGCCGCCGCACAGCTCGATGCTGATAGGCGGCTCGTCCGGCCAGCCGGTGCGCACCACGCGCACGATGTCGCCATATTTCTCGCCGAACAAGGCCATCGCGCCGTCGGCGACGGCCTCCGCGTACGGCCGGAGCGTCGGGACGACGGGATAGTTCGCCAGAATCGCGCCGTTGACGTTCTCGACGATCGCATCCAGCTCGTCCTGCGTCAACATCGTGCTGTGCGTGAAGTCGAAGCGCAGCCGATCGGGCGCGACGAGCGATCCGGCCTGGTGGACGTGCGTCCCCAGCACGTAGCGCAGCTCGGCGTGGAGCAGGTGCGTCGCCGTGTGGTTGCGCATAATGTCCCAGCGCCGCTCGTAATCGACCAGCGCCCATGCCGGGTCGCCGGCGCGCGGCCGGCCCGATTTCACCTTGCCCGCGTGGACGATCAGGCCGGCAATGGGCCGGCGCGTGTCGGCGACGGTGATCTCCCACAGCGGCTCGCCCGACCCCTGCTCAGGAAAACGCGCGATCACGCCGGTGTCGCTGATCTGGCCGCCCGACTCGACGTAGAACGGCGTTGCGGGCAGGATAACTTCGACGACGTCTCCCGGTTTGGCCTGATCGACCGGTTGACCGTCGACCAGCAGGCTGATCACGTTGGTTTCCATCTCGGGCGCCGTGTAGGGATCGTGCTCGACGCCCGCCCCGCCCAGCTTGCCGCCGTCTTGCAGCGTGCGCAGCACGCGATGGTAGTTCGCCAGCGACTGGTCGTCCATCTCGAACTTCTCGCCGGCGCGCGCGCGTTCGCGCTGCTCGGCCAACGCTTTCTGATAGCCGGCCTCGTCGACGGCATAGCCGCGCTCGAGCGCCACGTCTTTGGTGATCTCGAGCGGCAGGCCGAAGGTGTCGTAGAGGCGGAAGGCCGCCTCGCCGGGGATGATGCGATTCTTCGCCTCGGCCAGCGCGTCCTCCAGTTTCGACAGGCCCAGGTCGAGCGTGCGCTGGAAGCGCTCCTCCTCGTCGGTCAGTGTGTGCAGGATGTGCTCGCTCCGATCGCGCAGCTCCCGGTAATGATCGCCCATCTCGCCGATCACCACGTCGGCGATCTCGGCCAGGAACGGGAAATCCAGCCCGATCTTCCGCCCGAAGCGCGCCGCGCGGCGAATAATCATGCGCAGGACGTAGCTGCGCCCGACGTTGCCGGGCAGCACGCCGTCGGCGACGAGGAACGCCGCGCCGCGGCCGTGATCGGCGATCACGCGGTACGCGACGATGTTGTGCCGAACTTCGGCGTCGGTGTGACCGGTCAGTTCCTGCGTGCGCCGAATCAGCGGCATGAACAGGTCCGTGTCGTAATTGGTCTTCGCGTTCTGCAGCACCGACACGATGCGCTCGAAGCCCATGCCCGTGTCGACGTGCCTGGCCGGCAGGGGCTCGAGCGTCGTCGGTCCGGTCCGGTTGTACTGGATGAACACCAGGTTCCACAGCTCGAGGAAGCGCGGGCAGTCTCCGCTCACGCGACAGACGTGGCCCGGCACGCCCTGCTTGTCGCAGAACTCGATCCCGCGATCGAAGTGGATCTCGCTGTCGGGGCCGCAGGGGCCGGTGTCGGCCATCTCCCAGAAGTTTTCCTTGCGGCCGAAGAACAGGACGTGCGACGGATCGAAGCCGGGCTGGCTGCGCCAGATGTCGGCGGCCTCGTCGTCGCGTGGAATCACGCCCTGCTCGTCCTCGAAGCACGTCGCCCACAGTCGTTCCTTGGGCAGGCTCCACACGTCGGTGAACAGTTGCCAGGCCCAGGCGATGGCCTCTTTCTTGTAGTAATCGCCGAACGACCAGTTGCCGAGCATCTCGAAGAAGGTGTGGTGCGATCCATCGCGGCCCACGTCGTCGAGGTCGTTGTGCTTGCCGGCAACGCGCATGCATTTCTGGGAGTCTGCGACGCGCGTGTACGGGCGCTTGCCAAGGCCGAGGAACACGTCCTTGAATTGCACCATGCCCGAGTTGGTGAACAGCAGCGTCGGATCGTCGGCCGGGATCAGCGACGTGGACGGCACGATAGTGTGCCCGTGCTCGGCGAAGAAGCCGAGGAAGGTCTGCCGGATCTCGGCACTCGTGAGCTGCGGGCGCTCGAGCGGCGCTGTCGTGGATTTCGATTCGCGCGGCGCGCGCGGAGGCGTCGCCCGGGCGACAGCCGGCTTCTTCCCGGCGGTCTTCTTCTTCGTCATCCCTGCTTTCTTCGTCATGGACTCCCCTAAAAGAACCGTAGGTGGTTTGGGATTGTATCGCAGGGACTGCCAACTGTCAAAAGCGTCAGTGGATGGGCAGCGGATGGGCAACGGATAAACGAATACAAACTGTGCGCTGAGCGGGCCGGCGCGCTGGGGACGTGGCCCGACCAAGCGCTGGCTGAATGGTATAATCAGCAGCACAACACTTACACCTGGCACGCGGGGTACGCCATGCCGTCCATCGACGAGCAGGTCGCCGTCCTGATGCAGGGCGCCGAGTACGGC
>DASSFZ010000396.1:0-3735 GCA_035693785.1 Anaerolineae bacterium
TGCTGGAACGCGCCAGAGCGCTTGGTTTGCAGGCCGCGGAAATCGTCGAGTTCGTGCGAGTGCCAGTTGTCATTCACGACGACGCGCCGTCCCTGCAAGAAGATCGCCGGGAGCGCTGAGTGATGCCTGATCGACTTGTGCTGCGAAGTCCCCGACCGAAGGGAGCGGGAAGCCGAAGCCCTGAACGCAGTGAAGGGGCAGCCGAAGCATCGCGCCGCCGTCTCCTGGCGCTCGTCGCAGGGGCAACCGCATTTAGCCTCATCTTGATGGCGCAGTTGATACGTTTGCAAGTCGTCGAGCACGATTACTGGATCGACGAGCGCGAGAAGTGGCAATCGGAGACGCGCGACATCGTCCCCGAGCGAGGGCGCATCTGGGATCGCAATGGGGTGCTGCTGGCCGGCAACGAGCCGCGCTATCAAGTGGCAGTCGACCGGACCGCGCTGACCGACAGCCGTTCCGGCTCGGACAACTTGGCGCTGTTGATACGCGACGCGGCGCCAGTGCTTGGCCTGACACCCGAGGGAATCAGCCAAAAGCTTGCAGGCGACCAAAGACGGTTGCTTCTGAAGACCGACCTGGATGCTGCGCTGGGCGAGCGGGTGATGGATCTGGGCCTGTCGTGGATCGAGGTCGAGCCTTATTGGAAGCGCGTATATCCGGAAGGGGCGCTCGCCGCGGCCGTCCTGGGGTTCTACAACGCCGAGCGCAAGGGGTATTACGGCCTGGAGGCTTATTATCAGCGCGAGCTGGCAGGCCATACGTTCAGCGTCGAGATGGATCGAGACGTGTGGCGTGATCCGCTGCCGCTGAACGTGCCGCCCGATCTGTTCGCGCCGCCCGGCGCTGATCTCGTATTGACGATCGATCGCACCGTCCAGATGATCGTCGAAGAGGAGCTTTTCCGCGCGCTGGCGACGTCGGGCGCCGCAAGCGGACTGATCATCGCCATGGATCCGCGCACGGGCGCGATCCTGGCGATGGCCAACGCCCCCGGCTTCGATCCGAACAAGTACACCGATACGGCGGCGAGCGAGCCGGCGCGATTCGTGAACCCGGCCGTCAGCGAGGTCTACGAGCCAGGATCCGTGTTCAAGATCGTCACGCTGGCCGCGGCGCTGGACTCGGGACTGGTCACGCCTGATACGACGTACGTGGACACCGCCTGTCTCGAAGTCGGCGGGCGCTCGTTGTGCAACTGGGATCGCGAAGGCCACGGCGTGGTGACAATGGTCGAGATGATGGCCAAATCACTCAACGTCGGCGCCGCCACGTTGAGCATGCGCATGGGAGCGCCAACGTTCTACAATTACGTCAGCGCGTTCGGATTCGGGAACCGGACGGGCGTGGACTTGCAGGGCGAGGTGCCAGGCCACGTGCGGACGCCCGCCGACGTCACGTGGTATGAGAGCGATCTGGGGACGAACGCCTTCGGACAGGGCCTGTCCGCGACGCCGCTGCAGATGATCGCGGCGGTGGCGGCGGTCGCGAACGATGGCGTGCTCGTGCGACCGCACGTCGTGAAGACCATAATCGAAGGCGCCTCCCCTCTCCTGTCGTCTTCGACGGGAGAGGGGCCGGGGGTGAGGGGCGCGCGCCACGCGCGCACCGTCGAGGCCGGTCATCCGATCAGGCCTGAGACAGCGCGCATCCTGACCGACGTTCTGGTCAAAGCCGTCGCGCGCGAGGTGCCTCAGGCGCAAGTGCCGGGCTATCGCATCGCGGGCAAGACCGGCACGGCTCAAATCCCGATCCCGGCCGGGTATGACGACCCCTGGACGATCGCGTCGTTCGTGGGATACGGCCCGGCGGCAGATCCGCGTCTCATCATCCTGGTGCGACTCGATCGGCCGACGATCTCGCCGTATGGCTCTACGACGGCCGCGCCGGTCTTCCAGCGGGTCGCCGCTCGTCTCTTTCCGGTGCTGGGCATTCCGCCCGACACCCCTCTCCTGTCGTCTTCGACGGGAGAGGGGCCGGGGGTGAGGGTTCCGTAGCGGGTCGATCGGGCGACAGCCGGTGCGAAGCCGTCGGGCACGACTGATCACTGATGACTGATCACTGATGACTGATTACTGATATGATGACCCTGGCAGATGTAATCGAAGGCTTGAGCGGCGCGCGGCCCGCGCGTAGCGGGGCGCTGCAGCCGGTGCGGCGTTTCGTCGTCGATTCGCGCCAGGCCGCGCCGCGCGACGTGTTCGCTGCGCTCAGGGGCGAGGAGACGGACGGCCATCTGTTCGTGGAGCACGCGTTCGCGCGCGGCGCGATCGCCGCCCTGATCGACCGCGACGTCGCCATCGGCGCGGACGTCGTCGACTTGCGACCGGGCCGCCCATTCCCGCCCTCCGTGCCGCTGCCCGCGTGCCTGCGCGTCGCCGACGTGCTGGCGGCGCTGCAGTCACTCGCGCGCTGGTGGCGCGATCGCTTCCCCGCCCTGCGCGTCATCGGCATTACGGGCAGTGTGGGCAAAACCAGCACGAAGGAGCTGGCCGCAGCCGTGCTATCCCGCCGCTATGAAGTACTCCAGAGCGAAGGCAACCTGAACAACGAGATCGGGCTGCCGCTGACGCTGCTGGAGCTCGATCAGCATCACGAGCGGGTCGTTTTGGAGATGGGCATGTACGCGCGCGGCGAGATCGCCATGCTGTGCTCCATCGCCCGGCCAGCCGTCGGCGTCATCACCAACGTGGGGCCGGTTCACCTGGAGCGCCTGGGCACCATCGAAGCGGTGGCGCAGGCCAAAGCCGAGCTGGTTGAGGCGCTGCCCGGCGATGGCGTTGCCATCTTGAACTACGACGACGCGCGCGTGCGCCCCATGGCCGGCCTGACCAAAGCGCGTGCCTTCTTTTACGGGCTGGATCCGGCTGCCGATCTGTGGGCCGATGACATTCAGAGCCAGGGCCTGCAAGGCATCCATTTCCAGATGCACTACCGCGATGAGACGCTGCACGTGCAGGTGCCCCTCCTGGGGCGGCACAGCGTCCATACATCCCTGCGGGCCACCGCCGTAGGCCTGGTCGAAGGCATGTCGTGGGACCAGATTCTCGAGGGCCTCCAAGATCGGCGCGCGCAACTGCGACTCGTCGCCGTGCCCGGCCCCAACGGCTCGACCATACTGGACGATACGTACAACGCCAGCCCGGAATCGACCATCGCCGCCCTGAACCTGCTGGCCGAGCTGGAAGGGCGCAAGATCGCCGTTCTGGGTGACATGCTGGAATTAGGTAGCCACGAAGAGGAAGGGCATCGGAAGGTGGGCTTGAGGGCGATGGACGTCGCACGCGTGCTCGTCACCGTGGGCCAGCGCGGCGCCATCATCGCCGAAGAGGCGCGGCGCAGCGGCATGCCCGCGGACCGGGTGCGCGTCTGCCTGTCAAATCAGGAGGCCGTCGAGTATTTGAAGATCGTCATCGAACCGGGCGATATCATCCTCGTGAAAGGTTCGCGCGGCCTGCACATGGAGGATATCGTCGCGGCGCTGGAGCCTGACCTGACCCTGAGCGAAGGGAAGGGGAAGGGACAGGGTTGATGTCGGCGGCTCTGTTTCTCGGCGGGTTGTCGTTTCTGCTGGCCGTCATCTGGGGTGGGCCCCTCATTCGGCTGCTGAAGGCGCGCGGGATCGGCAAGCAGATCCGGCTCGAGGGGCCGCAGACGCACCTGGTGAAAGCCGGCACGCCGACGATGGGCGGCTTGATGATCATCGTGCCGGTCGTGCTGATTACGGCAGCGCTG
>DASSFZ010000397.1:0-2413 GCA_035693785.1 Anaerolineae bacterium
CACTTCGGACAGCGCATCGACTTCGCCCGTACCAAGGCCGAGCGTATGGCTGCCGGCGACCCGCGGCCGTCGATCGAGGAGCGCTACCCGAGCCGTGCCGACTATGTCGCCGCCGTGACCAGGGTCGCCAATGCGCTCAAGAACGACCGGTTTCTGCTCGATGAGGACGTGCAGAATTATATCAGGAAGGCGAATGACGGTACCGCCGCGAACAGCGCCAAATGAGTGAACCGAGCGGCGGCGCACGCCTATTGGGCCCGGACAGGCTGGGTCGTTTGCCTTCTCACCCTCCACTCAAACCTGGTGGTTTCCGCATCCAGAGTAAACATGGCTTCGAGTGATGTCCGCTTCGAGTCAGGGGACTCTGATGTCCCTAGTCAAGCGCGGAGCGCGCAATTGATCGCCCTCTGGCTGCCATGCTGGCTGGAGGGTGTCGGGAGTGGATCGTGCAGAGGAGAGGGCGGGACCTGAAGACGTCGGTGATCAAACTCTGATTCGCGGGTTGGATACCGCATTTCCGTTTGTTCGTCCGGGGCAGTCCCTGTCTAAACGCGGGCGTCGATCTTGCGATCGGCCACATAGTGCCGAACGGGAGTTCCCCTGCCGTGGCCCCGCCCTCGCTGCTGCACGATTGATGTTGGGTGATGCTCCTGTTGCTACGTGTGAGGGCGGAGGGGTTGTGGGCCGGTCGAGCCCTTCGCAGCTCGAGCGGTCCATGACCCCGGTCTACTGGTTCGCCGTTGCATGAGATCCTACGACCTCGCGGCCGATCGCCCAGATGAACGCGGACAGTTCGCGGGCGATCGCAGTTACCACGATCGTCGGCCTCTTTCCCTTCCGCGTCAGTATCCGGAAGCGCCCACAGAGCCGCATCTGCGCCTTCCAGGCAATCTCGCGGGCTGTCCGTGGCGCTGCCCCGATCCTGGTCTGCATGTCCTTGCTGACGCGTGGCGGGAACCGGTAACTCCACGCGGCCTCGATGAGGAGCCGGCGTGCACGGGTGTTGCCGGCCTTGGTGATGCCGCCGCGCTTGACGCTTTCTCCGGTCGATCTCTCTGACGGAGTGAGGCCAAGGTAGGCCATCAGTTGGCGCGGGTTCTCGAAGCGCGATAGATCGCCAAGCTCGGCCAGGAACGTGACCGCCCCGACCATGTCGATGCCGCGCAGGGCCTGCACCGCCTCGACGACCGGCGCCAGGCTCCAGTCCGCCACGGCCTCGCGCATGGCCTGCTCCAATCGTTCGATCCGTTCCCGGACCTGTCGCACAGCCAACAGCATTTCCTCGAAGGCAATGCGCTGCTCGCGATGCTCAAGCTTGAGGCTGGTGAGCCAGTTGGTGTGTGCCCGCCCCCAGGTCTTCTTGCCCGGATAATGACGGCCGACACGCAGCAGGAGCGAGGAGACGTTCTGGCGCTTGATTCTGTAGTCCTTGGCCGCGGCATCGCGAGCCCGCACAAGGTCCCGCATCGCCTCGTGACGCTCGTCAGGCACCCAGACCGCGGTCAGCTCACCAGCCCTGAGCAGCTTCGCGAGATTGACGGCGTCGCGCCGATTGGTCTTGACCCGATCACCCGGCTTGGACGGGATCAGCGACGGCGCCACCACCATGCAGTCATGGCCAAGGCTCTTGATCAACCGGTGGAGACCGTATCCTGTCGGGCCGGCCTCGTAGCAGAACGTCAATCGAGCGTGTTTGCTCGCGAGTTGTGCCACGAGCTTGCGTGTCCCGACTTCAGTATTGTCGAACTCGCCGAGATATCGAATCTCACCGTTTCGACCGGCATCGGCAATCGCGACCGCATTGCGCAATTTCGCCGTGTCCAACGCCACGAACGCTTCGCTATGATGCTCCATGACTCGCCCCCTTGCGTGAGGCTCTGCCCGGCCCATCCGGGCAACCCTCGTCATCACATCGAGGGCGAGTCGCCTCACATGGAAAGGGACATACGGTCTAAACCGCTCGCGCGGTAGGGCGGATGCGGCGGGAGCGCGGCACACACGATAGCCGGACGGGGCGTCCTGTCTTGAAGATGAGGGGCTAGCAACCTCTCACTCAAGACAGGAGCATCCCCATGACCGACGAAGAGATGAGCCCGTTGCGCCGGCGCATGATCGAAGACATGGCGATCCGCAAGTTCGCGCCGAAGACCCAACATGACTACCTGCAGAGGGTCAAGAACTTCGCGGCGTTCCTTGGCCGATCGCCCGACAAGGCAAGCTTCGAGGACGTGCGCCGCTATCTGCTGCATCTGACGACGAGCGGCGTCGGTGTACCGACCATCAACCAGACGATCTCGACGCTGCGGTTCTTCTTCAGGGTCACGCTCAAGCGGCACGATATCCTGGAGCACACGCACTTCATTCATGAGCCGCGCAAGCTGCCGGTGGTGTTGAGCCCAGAGGAAGTGGCGCG
>DASSFZ010000398.1:0-8761 GCA_035693785.1 Anaerolineae bacterium
GTCTCCGGGTCCCGCGCACCATGTTCCAACTCAACTTCAAGGCCGCGGCGGAACTGCTCGAGATCGATCTTCTGCCAGTCTAGGCCAAGTGTGGCGCCGACTTGCTGGGCTTCTTCTGCGCTAATCCGACGTTTGTTGCTCACGATGTACCTCGCTCTCAATAACATGTTTCTACCCAGTGCGCGGCCCGGAATGAAGCCCGTGCGCCGCCCAACCTGTGGTCGTCCTGTGTTTAGGCTGTGGGGCGCGCTTTGTCGTGGTCGCGCAGCCAGTTGTTGATTTCCCTTTCCGCTTGTGCTTTGCCGTAGCCATACCGCTGTTGCATTACACCGGCGAGTTCTTCCGACTTGCCACTCAGTCGGGCGATGTCATCGTCGGTGAGTTTGCCCCAGTGCTGCCTCGCTTGGCCTTTGAGCTCATGCCACTTGCCGTGCAAGATGATAGCTCCGTCCATGACACCAGCATAGCCGGCAAGCCGAAGTTGTTCTGGTTGATCTTGATCGTGCTGATCACGAAGGCGCATCGACCGGTTGTTCTGTACTACGCTGCGGGCGGGCGGCGGCGGAACAACCGGTCTCGTGAACGGGGTGATCTCTTGATAGCGATAAAGCACAACCCCGTTAACGCATGCGCAGCCCTCCCCGGCTGAAGAGTCTGACGACCGCCAGTAGGAGGATGGCGCCCCCCAACGACACCAGCAAGGCCGGCATGCTGAAGTCGCCCTGGTTGATTGTGCCGACACCAAACAGAGGGGTGAGGAACCAACCGGCCACGAACGCGCCCACGACGCCCACAATGACATTCATCAGAATGCCCTGCTGTGCGTTCGTCCGCATAACGATACTGGCCAGCCAGCCGATGATCCCCCCAGCGATAAGATATACAATGATGTTCATTTTGTCCTCTCCTGTGTGAGTGTTGGGCATACACCGGTTCCCCGTGTATGCCAGTCTATCCGCGCTCTGGCGCCTCTCCTGTCCTGCATAAGGGCATCGGCCAGATAGACACGGGTCATGAGTCCATGCTACAACGAATACTCCTCGACCACATCCATCGGCCGGGGAGTATTTGGCTCCGCCAGTTGGGGGAGATTATTTGGTTTGAAGCTTCTTTGATTGCCATTCAGCGAGCAGCATATTGTTACTCCTTATGCCTGACGGAGTGTGGGCGCAACTCACCCCTCCAGCAACTTCCCGAGGTCATCGGCTGGCACTAGCTCGTTGTCGATCCTCAAGTACCTTGTGCCACTGACCGTTACGACGTGAATATCTTCATCCTTCTGGTACTTATCGCCGGGCGCTGGCATGATCGTCACAAATTGGTCGCTGATACTCAGCCCACGTAACACGTTGTCACGCTTCCACCAGCCACTGCTGGGGAAATAGAGCGCGCCATCGTGCATATGAATTCTCAATTCTGTAGCGTACTCCCGACGCGCATCATAGCGGACGCTGGAGATGCCGTAGCTGGACATGTTCTCCCCTTTCTGGGATCGTGATTCAAAGGCTTAGCATGACGGCGAAAGTCCTGAGAAAATAAGTCCGCTTCCACGCCCTCTACACGAGGTTGCGGCTCTGTGGGGGCCATTGTCTTCGGGCAGCCGCCATGAATATGGGACAAGCCCCGCCTATCCTTCAGCTAAGCTGCCCCAGCTCTATGCCGGCGCTCCGGGCAGCTTCCTGTTGGGGCAGGCGGTTGCGTGAAGCGCGCTGCCCCAACAGCGTGTCTTACAGTGAAGCGACGGACTCTTCTTACATGGGCGGCAACAAGCCCAACTGGCCCAAGAGTGAGGCCATGTCCCAGAATGTCCAAGAGCGAGTGATCTTGCCGTTCTTGATCTGTGACGTAGTGCTACCTGTTACTGTTGCCCTCTTACCCGTAGGCGGAATGGTGCCGCCCGAGGGGGTGGTCAGCGGACCGGTATGTGCGCCGCCGCCGGCTTTCCAGTGCGTGACGATGTAGTCGCCTTGCGCGATGGTGAGCAGCACCTCAAACTTAGAGCCGGGGAAAGCCGTCAAGAAGTTCTGGCTGTATATCCGATTTTGCTCTCGGTTCATCGGGCCGGCTGCGCCAGGCCCCTCCGCCATGAAGTTATCGGCTTCATAGGGGGCCGTCTTGCTCAAGTCGCCGGCGTTCCAGGCGTCGAAAAAGGCATGTGCGGCCTTGATGTTCTCTTGCTCAGACATGGTTTGTTCTCTCCTGATGTGATAGGTGTGCGCCTCACGGCGAGGCGCACACTAGCGATTGACTCCCGGCGATAGTTGGGTGCAGCTTTACGAATGCGCCCAGGGTAGCCCACACACTCTAGACAGCGTGAGCTTCCATCAGGTCCTTCAGGTTGGCGAGATCGCCTTCAAACTGTCGCTTGCCCATGCTCACGACAAGCGGCTCTGCCAGCTTGAAGAAGCCACCGATCTCCGCTTCAGTCTTGAGGTTGATCCGGGTGCCACCTTCAACACGCTCCAAGGTCGTCCGGGCTTCAACCGGGAAAGGCAATTTGCTTTTCAGCGTGTATTTTCGGTTCGGCTCGTACTCGGTGATCTCGGATTCGCTTTCGATCCGCCGGCCGAGAAACTGGCTGACTGAGTGCCACGTGGTGCCCACCCCAATCGGGCCGTTCGAAGTTTTCTTATTCTCGAGACTTCCCGACTGCCACTTCGGGTTATTCTCACTGTTGCTCAGAACTGCAAAGACCTCCTCGGTAGGTCGCTTGATCACGATACTGGATTCGATTTTTGCCATTTCGTTATTCTCCGTCAGATAGAGCATAGGGCGTGAATGACAGCGACATGGTAGCTTCACTGAGTCCATAGACGCCGACCGCAGCTCAACCTCGAACTGCGTTGGATTGGGCTGCATCTGAATCGCACTGCAACCTATGCGCCCTGTCTCGTAGAGGCTACGCCGGTCGGTGACCGTGATGTAGGCAGCCTGTCGTGCCATGCCATTGCCGTCATTGCCCAGCAACGGGGTGACGGTTGTGGCGCTTCAGACGCCATTGTAGTGAAGAGCGGCCCAACGCAGGTATCAGGCGCGAAGCGAAGCGCGCCGGGTTTCAATCCGCTCCTCCGCCTTGAGGCTAACCTCGGCTAGCAGAAAGCAACCGGGTGCTACATTATTGCCGACACCGTCTGTACGGCATTGAGTAGGGTGCTTGTGTCGTAGGGCTTCTGCAAGAAAGCGGGTAACTCGTGTTCCCCAAAACGAAGCCGTGCCTCTGCAGGGCTGTGACTCGATGAGACAATCACCTTAACCTGAGGCGCGATTTGCCGCAGCCGGGCGTAAGTCTCTTCGCCGTTCATCACCGGCATGTCCAGGTCGAGCAAGACCACGGTGATGCTCTGCCGCAACTGCTGAAAAATCTGCAAGCCCTCGCGTCCATTGGACGCAGTGTACACTTCCATTTCTGTTAGAGCGCCAAGGATATCGATTAGCGCTTCGCGCATGAGACGCTCGTCGTCAATAACGAGAATGGCGCCTTCGGCCGTGGTTGTGGCCGGGGAGCTGCCTCGGCTGTGAATATGGCTGACCATGTCGATTGCATCCGGGTTCATGCTGTGATCCTCCTGGACCTTCGGAATCAGTTGCCCCCGTTTACGCCGGCGCTCCCGCCGCGGCTCGCAGGCGTTCAGCCACGCGGTCTGGCGCCTCGCCTATGCTGATAAAGGCATCGACCCCGGCGGAGAGCGCGGCCTGACGAACACCCAGCTGGCCGCTGAGGACGACGACGCGCACAACTGGGCAAGCCACGCGCAGTTCGGCCAGGGCCGCGCCGGCCTCTGGGGGAAGCAAGCCCCAATGCACCACCAGCATGTCTGGGTGGGTTGCCGGGGCCTGGGCTAAGGCAGTAGACCAGTCGGCGGCTTCACCGACCACCTGCATGTTGAGATCCAGCAGCAGCAGCCGAAGGGCCGAGCGCAGTGCGGATTGACCATCGACTAAAAATACGCGGGGCATGAGTTCATGCTACAACGAATACGCCCCGGCCACATCCATCGGCCGGGGAGTATTTGACTCCGCCAGTTGGGGGAGATACAGAGGGGGTGTCAGGCGATGAGCCGGTGGCGGACGGCCAGCGCCACGGCTTCGGTGCGGCTGGTGACGCCCAATTTGGAGAGGATGTTGCTGACGTGGGATTTGATGGTGGACGGGCTGACGACCAGCCTCTCGGCGATCTCGGTGTTGTTCAAGCCTTCGACCATCAGAGCCAAAACGGCACGCTCGCGCTCCGTCAGGTCGTGGCCCGGCGCCGGCGGCTGGGTGGCGGCGTGGACCAATGCCTGGGCAGCCTCGGGAGACAGGGTGGCGCGGCCGGCGTGCGCCGCGCGGATGGCCCGGGCCAGTTCGTCGGCCGACACATCCTTGAGCAAATAGCCGATGGCCCCGGCCTGCAGCGCGCTCTGGATCAGCCCCTCCTCTTTGAAACTCGTCAGCGCAATCACTTGCACCATTGGAAACTGCCCGCGGATGGCGCGCGTGGCGGTCGCCCCATCCATATCCGGCATGACCATATCCATCAGCACGACGTCAGGCAGAACCTGGGCGCAGAGTTGGATCGCGGCCTCGCCGCTGGCCGCCTCGCTCGCCAGTTCCAGGTCGTCAAAGACCTTCAAGAAGGTCGCCAGTCCTCGGCGCACCATCGTATGATCGTCGACGAGCATCACGCGAATAGGCTGGGAGGGGGTCATCGGGCCTCCTGTTCTGAGGGTACTGTCCAGCGGAGGGCGATTTCGGTGCCGTGATCCGGCTGGCTCGTGACCAGCAACACCGCGCCCACGGCTTCGGCGCGCTCACGCATGATGCTCAGGCCAGAGCGACCGGGCGATACGTGCCTAGGATCGAAACCGCAGCCGTCGTCGCGGATGCGCAGTTCCACCGCACCGGCGTCCACCTGCAGATGGATCGCCACTTGGTTGGCCGTGGCATGCTTGGCGATGTTGCTCAGTCCTTCCTGGCACACACGGTAGAACGCCACCTGGACATCGGCGGGCAGGGCCCTTTGCCCCACCACGGTCACGGCGACGGGGATGTTCGTCCGGCCCGTGAGCGCGTTGCCCAACTGGCGCAGCAGGTCGCCCAGGTCGGTGTCGGTCAGGACCGAGGGCCGCAGCTCGGCCAGCAGCGCGCGCATCTCGGCCAGTGCGCCGCGCGTCAACCGGCGCAGGTCCTCCAGCGACCGCCGGCCCTCGTCCGGGTCTCGCTCCCACAAGCGCGGCAGGACTTCGGCGATCAGACCGGCGGAGAAGAGCGACTGGTTGACGGCATCGTGCAGGTTCCGCGCCAGACGCTGACGCTCCTGCAGCGCAGCGAGCGTTTGTGCCTGTTCGTGCAGTTCTGCATTGACCATGGCGACCGCGGCCTGGTTGGCTATCGTTAAGGCCAGGTCGGCGTGCTGGGTCGTGAAGGTGTCCGGCGTGGTGTGGGCGACGCTCACAACCCCGATAACGCGGCCTTTCACCGCCAGGGGGACCCACATCCACGCTTTCACCCCCTCCAACAGCACGGCTGCCTGATCGGTCAGGAGCGACCGGAGAAACTGCGCTGCCGGGTCGGCGCTCCACACGTCGGCGATTCGGTTGGGTCGCTCCCCGTTGAACAACGCCGCCAGGGTCTCCGGACCGTCCAGCCGGATGCGGAAGGGCATGGCTTGTTCCAGTCGCTGCGGCCCGCGCACGGTCAGGGCGACCAGGGCTGAGTCTTCCAGCGCGAAGAGCATGGCATGCGTGTACTCGACAAGCACACGCAATTGGTCGAGGATCAAACCCGGCTTGAGTTCCAGGGCGGAAGCCAATGTTTGAGAGATTTCCAATAGGGTGGACTGCTCCCGCGTGCGGGCCTCCACTCGCTGCTGGAGGAGTTGCTCTGCCTGAACCCGCTGGCTGACGTCGCGGACGACACCCAGGAGACACCGGCGGCTCTGATAAGTGAACGCCGTCCCACGCACCTCGACGTAGAACGGTGAGCCGTCCCGGCGAACATGGACGGCAAGCGCTTCAAACACGCCGCGGGACTGAACCGCCTGGACGTACTCGATGAACAGGTGACGGCTTTCGGGGTGGATGAATGCCGTCGGGTGCAGGCCGATGAATTCCTCGCGGGCATAGCCGTGCATCGCGCCTGCCGCGGGATTGGCGTCGAGCACCAGGCCGGTCTCCACATCGTTGATGATCAACCCGTCGCTGGCGGCTTCGAAGATGCTCCGATACGGCCGTTCTTTTTCCTCGGCTTGAGACTGAAGGGTCTGGCTGCGGGCGTGCAGCGCGCCCAGCGCGGCCTGAAGGTCTTCCAGCAGGCGCTGTTCCTGAGATCCGGCAGGCCAGCGCTCGAGAGGGATGACGGGAGGCGCGTCTGGAGCGCGAGCCGTTTGGTGGAACAGGCTGGATAACAGCGCATAGAAGTCGGGCGAAGGAGGCATAGAGTATAGTATAACTCAGAGCGGCGCGGCTGTCACTCGCCGGCACCGTCGCCGTATCTGCATGCGGGATATGCGCCAGCAGATGATGCACACCTGCGCTGCGCCGCACGCAGTTCTGTAGTTGACGCACACTTCGCGAAGTGCGTCGGCGGCCGGCATGCTTGCACCTGCCCACGGGTTTTAAGAGGGTCTCTTGGTTACCGCCTGGCCAATTAACGCACGGAGGCGGTGACACAGATCACCGCCTCCGCCATATCCTAAAGGCCGATTTCGGCCTTGACGCTGAAAGCGCCATGGCACGCTACGAGGGCAGACTGCTTACCGCCGGAACCGGTCCGATCCACCGCTGCCGGAACGTCGCGCGCCGCTTCGCTCTTCGCGCGGCTTCGCCAGGTTCACCGTCAGCGCACGCTCACCCATCTGGTAGGAGTTGAACATGCTGATCGCTTTTTGGGCCTCGACCTGGCTGGTCATCTCGACGAACCCAAAGCCTTTCGAGGTGCCGGTGTGGCGATCTTTGATCACCGCCACGGATACGACCGTGCCCGCCTGCGCGAACAACGTGCGCAGATCGTCATCGGAGGTCGTGTACGACAAGTTGCCCACATACAGTTTTGCTTCCATTTCCGAGTCTCCTTAGTGACCGGCTGTGCGCCGGAAAGAAAACGCCGCCAGACCGTAAGAGAGTCTGGCGGCAAGCGACACACTCAAATCCAGTTGTACCTGGTTATATTATACCACAGATCGTGGTTTTGTGTCCGCACGCAGACTATCAGCTATCAGCCGCAAGGCAATCACATCTCAAACGCCGAGGGCTGTGCGAAGATAATCCGCGACCTGTGGTACGTTCCTTGTCAGAGAGGCAGCAAGGTTTAGCCGCCCTGCTCTGCCGCAGGCGGGCCAGTGGAACCGCGCGTGAGGGTTCTGCAGAATCCCGCAGGATACGAACCTCCGTCCCGCAGGTTATGAGCTCCACTCACAAAGCGTATATCACAGGGCATTCGAGACAAAGCAAACACCGCAGATTTTCACTCTGCGGTGTCGTCTGAGTAGCGGGGGGTGGATTAGAACCTGCGGCCTCCGGGTGATGAGCCCGACGCAATTGCCACCCGTGGCCCAACGTCGGCAGCCTCAAGGCGCTGCACTCACCTCCCACTGCACCCCATCGAAGATCAACTCGGCGGAGCGAATCTCCACGTTGACAAACGCGATGCGTTCGACCAACCTCTCCGGCGTAACCGGCGATCGCGTGACCACAATGGCCGGCTGATTCGATTTGATCCACACGACGGTTTCGTCTGTCACCTCAGCCAGTACTATCACGTCTATGTGCGAATCGCCGTTCGGTGTGCCGATGCTGATGGATGTCGCGCCCGTCTCGATCTTCACCCAGCCGCCTTTGTCCAGCGTCAACGCGATGCCGTCCGCTACACCGAGCCCCGATCCCGGCTCGATCACATTGATGTTCTTCGCCGCGATGACATCCAGCCACTCGCGCCCAGCGCGCGTATCTCCGATGTCAACCGACAGAATCGCTCCGACGTAATACCGATCCACCACCGCCAACAATCCATTCATCGATTTCGCGTCGTCGCTTGTCACAACCACGACGTCGATGTCCCGATCCCAGAACGGCATCCGCGACCCGAGCGCCGCCAGCAGCGCCGACGGGCTGTTCGAGCCGCCGATCAGGATTTGTTTGCCGGTCGGCGTCTGGACGAAAACCGGTCCGCCGTCGACGTTCAACGCATGGACGTGCAGCTTGCCGTCCGGCTGCCACGACAGCGCGACCGCACCCAGCAGCACGACGATGCCGATGGCGGGTAAGGCCAGGCGAAGAGAGATCATTTTGGTCATACGGCGCCTTATCCCCGCTCGCTGTTCCGTATTGCGTGAAACGTAAAACGTAAGGGCGGCTAGAGCGACAACATACGCCACACCCCACAGCGGATCGACGTAGCCCAACTCGATCGTCGCGCCGGGCACTTGCGCGAACAGGTGAATCACCTGAATCGTCCAGGCCAGGAACAGCCAGGCCGCCCAGCCGGCAATTTGGCCGAGGGGCAGAGCGATCATGCCGGCCAGCAGCGCCAGTCCACCAAAGACCATCACGCCCGTCTGCGCCGGCAGCACCAGCGCGGTGACCGGCAGGCTGAGGAGCGAGATTTGCCGAAAGGTGACGACCAGGATCGGCAGCGTCGTGATCTGCGCGGCGAGCGTCACGATGACGGCGTCGCTCAACACGCCGACGGTCTTCTTCGCGCGTTCCGGTCCGGTCCAGCGCGCCAGTCCGCGCTCGGCGGCATTTTGCAGCGGACGCGTGTACAGCACCAGCCCCAACGTCGC
>DASSFZ010000399.1:0-2988 GCA_035693785.1 Anaerolineae bacterium
GCTGGAGAGGCTCGATTCGACGCCAGGCTGGCTGGCGACAGCGAGTGGCGGGTGCTGCTGTCGACCGTCACGCACAGTGGCGAGGGAATGAAAGTTGCCGGGGAGGTGACGCTGTATCCATACGAGGCGCTGGTGCTGGAGCGGGTATAGGGGATCAGACGATTCCGAACGCGCGCACCGGGAATGTGCCAAAGCCTTTCACCTTGACCGGCACGGCGAAGAACCTGAATCCCCTGTCAGGCAAATGATCCAGCCGGCACATGTGTTCACAAATAGGGATCTCGGCGGCGAGCAGCGTCGAGTGCACGGGACGTGTGCCGTCGGCTGTATCGTCAATGTTGTACGAGTCGATGCCGACGAGCGCCGCGCCCGAATCGGCCAGGAACCTGGCCGCGTCGCCGGTCAAGAAAGGGTGCCCTTCGAAGTACTGGTCCGTCCGCCAGTGCGCATCCCATCCGGTGTGAACGAGAACCGCTTTCCCTTTGACATCCAGGCCGGCGAACCCTTCGCGGCTGATAGCGCGCCCCGCTCGATTCACGGCGCGGACGACGACGCAATCCAGATCGGCCAGCGACGACAGGGCCAGCTCCGAGAGGTCCTTGCCGCCGGCGTAGCGGTGAAACGGGCTGTCGACGTAGGTGCCGGTATTGGCGACCATCTCGATTTTGCCGATCTGAAACTCCGTGCCGCCGGCGTAATACTGCCGGGACTGCTCACGGCTGAGGTAGTCGCAAATGATCGGCGCGGGCAGGCCCTTGTACGTGATCAGGCCATGTTCCACGGTATGGCTGACGTCCACGAACTGACGTTGTGTAATGCTCATTCGGATTCTCCTTCTTAGAGCGGATTTCAGTTTGATTTACGGCCCAGGAGTCGAGCCTTCAGGCGGTTTCCGGCTAAAGCCTCTACTCCGATCCGTACAGCGATTAGGAAATCGCTCTAGGTTTGGGGGCGCAGCCTCGCCATCAGATACGTATCGACGTACTGCCCGTCGCGAAAGGCGAAGGCGGCGCGCGTGCCCTCAATCACAAAGCCGAATTTCTTGTACAGCCGGATGGCCGGCTCGTTGTCGGTGTACACGTCCAGCTCCAGGCGAGTCAGGTTGAGCCACCTGTCCGCCAGATCGACGGCGGCCTGCATGAGCGCCGTGCCGACGCCTTTGCCCTGCCAGTCGTCGCGCACCGCCATCCCGATATCTCCCACATGGCGGCGGCGCGGCGACTGCGGAAACGTGTGCAGGCCCAGTTGTCCCACGACCTCGTATTCCGCACAAGCCAGGAGATGATACAGGCCTTCGGGTGGCTCGGTCAACCGCTTGCGCCACATTTCGGCGGAGGGAAACGGCAACTGCAGCGTGCCCCAAACGGCGCGCGGGCCTTCGTAGATGCGCCACACCGCCTCGTAATCGCCCGGCTCTGCGCGTCGAATCGTGATCGCCATGTTACCCTCCCAGTAGCGCCGCTTCGAAGAAGCGAATGATCCGGTCTGCGTACTCCTCAGGTCGCGCCGCCCACGTTTGGGCGTGGCCAGCCTCCGGAATTTCCCACAGCTCCTTCGGCTCGCCGGCGGCCGCGAAGTAATCCCGCGCAAACTGCTCCAGGCTCGGCTTCGCTCCGGCGATGATCAGAATCGGACGAGGGGCGATGCCGGCGATCACGTCAAGCGTCGCCTCGGGAGCCATCACCCCCTCCCGCTCCAACACCTTGAACCAGACCCAGTCGAAAGGCGCGTAGATCCAGTCGAGGAGGCTCTCCGGATAGGGCCAGTCTCGATACGTGCCGGGACCAGGCCCGTCGGCGACAACGGCCTGAATGGCAGTGCTGCGCGCAGCCGCCTGCAGAACCGCGCTGCCGCCGAGCGAAAGCCCCATCGCGCCGATGCGCTTCGGGTCGACGTCTGGTCGTGTCTGCAAATACGCGGCTGCGGCCCGAATGTCCTCGCCTCCGAACGTGATCGTGCTGCCCTCGCTCTCGCCGTGCGCACGCAGATCGAGCAGGAGCACGCCGAAGCCGCGCCCCGCCAGCGCAGCGGCCTGCTCGAGGTGACCCACCCGGTTGCCGGCGATTCCGTGTGTGATGATCACTGCCGCATGATTCTGCGCCGGGATGTACCAGCCACGCAGCGTGAGTCCATCGCTCGTCTCGAACGCCACGTCTTCGTAGGCGAAGCCCAGATCGGCGGGCGTCGTGCAGCATACCGGCGCGCGCTTTGGATGCGCCACGCCGGTGGCGTGGATGATCGGAAATGCGATGTAGAACAAGAACAGGCAGCCGGCCAGCGACGCCGCCAGCGCAGCCAGCAACAAGTTGCGCCAGTAGCGCCATCCGCGTCTTGGGCGAGGCAGCGCTTGTCCGGCTCCAGGCTCAAGCCTCATCCAGAAACCGCAGGTGTTTGTCTGTGAATTTCACGTACTCGGCCAGACCCTTCTGCTCGACCATCCTGGCGACTTCCGATCTGAACTTGTCGATGTACATTCGACCAGGGCGACGAGCAGTGTGCCGAGCCACAAGACCGCCACCAGGGCGCGCGATGCTCGTTGTAGCCATTTGGCTGTTGTGCTTTCCATACGTTCGCCAGTTCTGCTGAGACTCCCACTACCCGCAGCGTGGTGCGTCTGGACAGAAACTCCCTTGGGGGGCGTCATTGCGAGTCGCGTTGTGTGCGACGAAGCAATCCCCTTGCCGGCCGGGTGGAGATTGCTTCGCGAACAGATGCTCGCAATGACGGGTGGCCAGTGAGTTTCTGAGCAGGCGCGGCGCTCCGTGTCACTCTGTGCGGCGCAGATGCTCAATCAGTTGTGGGATCATCTCGTCGTGGTCGGCGATCAGTTCGGGCACGCCGCGCGGTAGGCGCGCCCAGAAGAACTCGAACAGGATCGGTTCGGCGCTGTCGTCCGACGGATCGGTTTCATAGTGCTGCCAAGTATCGGGCGGATCGCTTTCGCAGTGCAGGTGGTAGAAGTAGCGGTGATGAATTTCGTCAAGCCCG
>DASSFZ010000400.1:0-3080 GCA_035693785.1 Anaerolineae bacterium
CGGCGAGGACTACCAGTACCGCATCAAAAGCGCGACCGAAGCGTTCGAGCGTGTGGCGAAGGAAAGCCAACTCGACCGTTCCCGTTGATGCGTTGAGCCGGGCGCACCGGCGCGACCGTCGTTTTCGTCCCCAGCGAACCCGAGAGAGGCACGCGGGCTCTTCCGTGAGCCCGCGGCGCTATTTCGTCGCCCGTTAAGAAGCCGATTTGACGGCTGGTTGGATGGCAAGGGTCCGGACTAGGGCGAGAACGACGACGCGCAAAATCATCCTCAGCCAGGCGAGGAGGAGGCGAAGGTTGTAACCGACGGCGCTGAGGATGGCATTGGCGGCGTCGCCGGCGCGGCCTTTGAGATAGCAACGGCCGAGATGACCTTCTGCCTTCATGTGGCCGATCACCGCCTCGATGGCGGAGCGACGTCTGAGCTCGCGTTTGATGCGGCCGAACACCCCGCGCTTTTGGCCTGAGATGAAAACGCGGCGCGGGTTTGCGGCGTCGTGGCCGCGATATCCCTTGTCGACATAGGCGCGCTCGATCTCCCGGCCGGTGAGCCTCTGAGTGTCTTCGAGGATGTCGCGCAAGGTATGACCGTCGTAAGGATTGCCGGGCATCGCCCTGGCGTGCAGCACGAATTGGCCACCCGGAGCTCGGGCATTGGTGGTGACAATGGAAGCTTTCACACCGAACTCGTAAGGCGCGCTAGCCTTGCCCCTGCCGATGCACTCCACCTCTGGGGCGTGGAAGGAATACAGCTTCCAGCCACGCTGACGCTGCTGCTGCGAGCGGATCTGGTCGGCGCGAGACAGCGGCCAGGAAAATGCCGCCTCGAGCGGCGCGTCGCCTGCGATCCTGCGCCGGATGTCGCGGATGATCCGGCCGAGCCGGATGCGCAAAATGCGCAGCTCGCGATGGTGGCGGTTGAACTGTTTGGCATGCGCATAGCGTCCCGCCATCATCGCCGCGCGCTTGGCGATGCGCAGGTAGGACTGCCGCAGCCGCACCCCGTGCTTCTTGGCCAGCCGGGTCAGCCCGTTGATCGCCGCGTGCAGCAGCTTCGCGTCGGTCGGGAAGGTGACGTTCTTGGGCTGCACGGTCGTATCGACCGTGACCCGCGCCAAATCCTTCGTCCGCAGCGCGCCGCTCTCGTGTGCCACCCGCAGACTCTCGGCCAGAAGCAGTTCCAGCTTGTCGCCAAGCCGCTTGCGCCAATGGCTCAGGTCCGAGCGTTCGTGCCGAAAGTCGTGCTGGAAGAACTCCTCCCCGGTGAAGTGCTGGAAGTACGGGTCATAGACCCAGCGTTCGCACACGCCTTCGTCGGATAGGCCATAGATGTGCTTGAGCAGCAAAAGCCCGATCACAAATCGCGTCTCGATCCCGGGGCGGCCCTGATCGCTGTACAGCGGCGCGATCTCCCCGTCGATGAACTCCCAGTCAATCTTGCCCGCCAGCTGCACCAGCTCGTGCTTCATATTGATGATCTGGTCCAGCCGCGCCCGGAACAAATCCCCCGATCCCGTCGTCTCGTGCCTCTTTGGTCGCATCGTTCCCTCCGATGCGACGACCGAATCACGATCGTCGATTCGAGGGAATCCCAAACCGAAATTGCAAGCTTTCAGGGCCTCCGACCCTGAAACCTTGCAATCTCAAATCCACAAAATCGTCAGAAAAACGACTCTCGCTCAGTCGCTTAGAACTTGTTCACGGCCGACTGGTTATCCTCACTAATACCAAATCCCTGAAATTCTGACTCGTCGGCGATTCCCGAATCAGCTTTTCTCTGATTCGACATGGCGAACGAAGGAGGTTCGCCATGTCGGTTCCGATACCATTGCGCCAGGATTTCGATGCGCCACAGCTACGCGGCGCGGCGAAGAAGACAAAGGACGGACCGCAGGCCCGACGGCTTCTGGCTCTTGCGGCGATCTATGACGGTGCGACGCGCACCGAGGCAGCGAAGATCGGCGGCGTCGGTCTTCAGATCATTCGGGATTGGGTGTTGCGGTTTAATGCGCGCGGTCCGGACGGGCTGCTTGACGGCAAATCGCCGGGCCAGCCCTCGAAGCTCAATAATGCTCAGCGCGAGGCGGTCGCGGGAATGATCGAGAGCGGCCCGATCCCGGCGGTCCACGGCGTGGTGCGCTGGCGGCTGATTGATCTGGCGCAATGGATCTTCGAGGAGTTCCGCATCACCATCGCCAAGCAGACCTTGAGCCGGGAGCTGCGGGCCATGGGCTATCGCAAGCTCTCAGCCCGGCCACGTCACCATGCCCAGGCCGCGAGCGCGATTGAGGATTTTAAAAAAACTTTCCCGCGCGCCTGGATGAAGTCGCGCGCGAAAGGGCGATCGACATCGAAACCATAGAGATTTGGTTCCAGGACGAAGCGCGCATCGGCCAGAAGAACAAGATCACGCGCCGCTGGGCCAAGCGCGGCACCCGGCCGAGCGCTCCCCGCGATCAGCGCACCGCCTCGACCTACATCTTCGGTGCCGTCTGCCCGATGGAGGGCAAGGGCGCGGCCCTGATCATGCCCGCCTGCAATACCGAGGCGATGAACCTACATCTCGCCGAGATCGCCAAGATCGTCGCGCCTCGCGCCCACGCCGTGCTCCTCGTCGATCAGGCGGGCTGGCACATGTCGACGCACCTCACCGTACCGCCCAACATGACCATCATCGCCCTGCCGCCGAAATCCCCCGAACTCAACCCGGTCGAAAACGTCTGGCAGTTCATGCGCGACAACTGGCTCTCCAACCGCGTCTTCAAATCCTACGACGATCTCGTCGACCATTGCTGCACGGCTTGGAACAACCTCATCGATCAGCCCTGGAGAATCATGTCCATCGGACTGCGCGACTGGGCGCACGGGTTCTGATCACCGGGAGTTGGTATAAGACAATTGCTCTTTTGCGCAAATGGACAGTGATGTAGCGTTATCCGAGAGCTGCCTGCGGGATGTGCCGAAGCCCCGACTAGTAGCGGCAGCGTTCATGCTGTCGGCAGGCCATCACACTTTCGAAGACCATTACTTTTCGCGGTCTATCAAATCGCGCGTCTGCGTGCGCGCAAAAGTGTCAGCACC
>DASSFZ010000401.1:0-12433 GCA_035693785.1 Anaerolineae bacterium
TGCCGCCGGCGCAGATTGCCCGGCGGAATCGGCCGGGGCCACGGCGGCTGGCGCGCAGGCGGCGAGTATCAGGCCCGACGCGGCGAGACTCCACAGCAATCCTGTCATCTCAGTATTCCTCCCTCTGCGCCTGCGAGTGTAGCCACCAGATATTACAGCCTACTTACGACATGGTATAATCGCGCCGTGCCCATACAAGTTGAACTCGACGACGTGGTTCGGCTGCGCAAGCCCCACGCATGCGGCGGGTACGAGTGGACGGTCACGCGTATTGGCGCGGACATCGGCTTGAAATGCAACACGTGCGGTCGGCGCGTGCTCCTCACCCGGCGCGACTTCGAGAAGCGCCTCAAGACCTTCGTGCGGCGCGCGATGGCCGCCAGCGATTCGCCGCAGACCCCTACTTCACCAGCGTCATCGTGAGCCGGCGATCTGTTCGACTCGTATTTCTGTTTGCCGATGTCGGCGGCGGGCATCGCGCGCCGGCCGAAGCCGTGCGCGAGGCGTTGCGGCGCATGGCCGGCGATGCGGCTCAGGTGGAGTTGGTCGACGCACTCGCCGACTACGCGCCGTTCCCTTACAACCGCGGGCGGCAGACCTACACCCAGACGGCGCGCTTCGCACGTCCCATGCTGTGGCTGTTCTTCCACGGGCTGGATACTCGCCAGCGCATTCGTCTGGGCGTGGGCGTGATGTGGTGGCCCATGCGCCGGGCCATGCGCGAGATGATCCGAGATCATCCCGCCGACCTGTACGTCTCCTTTCACCCGACGTACAGCTATCCGCTCACCTGGCTGCGCCTGCCCAGCGTGTTCGTGTTCACCGATCTGGTGACGAATCACGCGCTATGGTGCGCGACTGGCGCGCAGTGTTACCTGGTGCCGACCGAGGTCGCTCGCCGACGGGCGATCGTGCGCGGGGCGCCCGCCGAGCGCATCGCCGTGACCGGCTTGCCGGTTCATCCCCGCTTTCTCGATCCGATCGAGCCGCCCGACCGGCTGCGAAGCAAACTCGGCGTCGCCCTGGGCCAGCCGATCATTCTTTTGAGCGGCGGCGGCGAGGGGATGGGTCGAGTGTACGACATTGCGCATGCGATCGGCGAAAGCGGTCTGGACGCGCAGATGGTTGTCGTGGCCGGGCGCAACCAGGCGCTGCGAGAGGAATTGGAGCACGCCGACTGGCCCATGCCGACGCGCGTGCTCGGCTTTACCCGCAACATGCCGGACTGGATGGCGGCGGCATCCGTGCTGATCGCCAAGTCCGGCTCGAATACGATCGCCGAAGCGCTGGTGCGCGGCCTGCCCATCATCCTGTTTGAATTTGTGCCCGGACAGGAGGAGGGCAACCCGCAGTTCGTCGTCGACGCCGGGGCGGGCGCTTACTGTCCTCGCCCGGCGCAAGTCGTCCGCACGCTGCGCGACTGGCTGAACGATCCGGCCCGTCTGGAGGAGCTTGCCGTGAACGCGCGCGCCGCGTCTCGGCCGAATGCGGCATTCAGCGTTGCTCGCACCATAGTCCAGATCGCCGAGGAGCGCGCCCGTGATCGATCCGGATGATGTCCGACGCTATTACGCCGACCGGCGCGATCCCGCGCACGATTTCGACCACGTGCTGCGCGTGACGGAGATGGCCGTGCGTATTGCCCGCGCCGAAGGCGCCGACGTCGAGGTGGTGCGCGCCGCCGCGCTGCTGCACGACGTAGGGCGCGGCGATGCGTCGGGACGCGATCACGCCGAGGTCTCCGCCGACGTTGCGCGCCGCATCCTCGAATCTCATCCGCCGGAGAAGGTCGAAGCCGTCACGCAGGCGATCCTCCAGCATCGCTTCCGCTCCGGTCCACAGCCCGACTCGCTCGAAGCGCGCTGCCTGTTCGACGCCGACAAGCTCGATTCGATCGGGGCGATCGGCGTGGCGCGTGCGTTCGCCTTCGCCGGCTCCATCGGCCAGCGGCTGTGGGACGAGGTTGCGCCCGACTACGCCGGCCGCTTCGCGCGCGGCGACGTCCGGCCGGGCGAGCATACCTCGCATCACGAGTACGTCGTGAAGCTGTCGCGGCTGCGCGAGCGGATGACGACGCGGGCAGGCCGCGCCATCGCCGAAGAGCGACATGCCGCCATGGCCGCGTTCTTCGAGCGCCTGGCGCGTGAGGCGCGCGGCGAGGCTTAAACCCTCGCCCATTCCCTCTATGACACGCCCGAGCAAGGTCAACCTGCGAAAACTCGCCTACGGCCTGATCGCGCTTTTTTTCTTCGTCCTGGCGATTCAGTTGATGAAGGCCGGTGCGCGGGGGCTGGCGCCGCAGTTGGAGCAGGCCGGCCTGATCAACAGCCCGCTCAACGGTCTGGGCCTGGGCTGGCTCGGCGCCTACTTCGTGCTCAGCGGATCGCCGGTCGCAGCGGCCGCGCTGGGCCTGTTCAGCGGCGACGCGCTCGACTCGTTCCAGACGTTCATGATGATCAACGGCTCGCGCATGGGCGCGTCGTTCATCGTGCTGTTCATCGGCTTCATCTACATGCTGCGCGGCCACGAGTGGAAGCGCAGCATGAGCGCGGGACTGCTTTCGATGCTGACGACGTGGACGACGTACATTCCGGCTATGGCGCTGGGGTACGCCTTGCTGTCGAACGGCTGGCTGAAGCGGTTCCAGTTGTCGATGACCGGGGAGCTGGTGTCGGCCATCGACGCTGTATTCGATCCGCTCGTTGCCTGGATCACCTCCTGGGCGCCCGGCCTGTTGGTCTTCGTCGTCGGCGTGGGCATCATCATCGTGTCCTTCAACCTGATCGATCGCGCGCTGCCGGAGCTAAACCTGGGACGCGCCGGGTTCGGCGAAGCGCCGCGCCTGTTGTATCGCCCTCTCGCCATGTTCATCCTGGGCATGGCCGTGACCTCGCTGTCGATGTCGGTGTCGGTTTCGCTCGGACTGCTGGTGCCGCTCTCAGCGCGCGGCTACATCCGCATCGAAAACGTCGTGCCCTACATCATGGGCGCGAACGTGACCACCTTCGTCGACACGCTGGTGGTCGCACTGCTGATGAACAACCCGGCGGCTTTCACCATCGTGCTGGTGCAAATGGTGAGCGTGACGATCGCATCGCTCGCCATCCTGCTCGTGTCGTATCGACGCTACGAGCGCTTCCTGCTGGGCACGGCCGGCGCGATCACGCACAGCCGTCGCAACCAGACCATCTTCATGCTGGCGATGGTCGGCGTGCCCATCGTGCTTCTCATGATTTGACAGGCGACTGATGCTCAGACAGTCGGAGTGTGCAAAGTGCGGATTCTGATGTGCTCAGACGGCTCGGCGACTTCCGAGCAGGCGGGGCAGTTTGCCGCCTACCTGCTGAAAGCGCCGGGCCACCAGGTGACACTGTTCGGCGCGATCGAGAACGAGCGCGAAGCCGGCGCGATCAAGCACTCGCTCGACCTGCTCTTCGCGCGCCTCAGGCCCGCCCGGTCAGACGTGTCGATGAAGCTGGCGCGCGGCCACGCCGCCGAGGAGATTCTCAAAGAGGCAGAGGCGGGGAGTTACGACCTGATTATCGTCGGCGCCCGTGGCCGGCGCGGACTGACGCGTTTTCTGATCGGTTCGACCTCGTCGCGCGTCGTGCAGTATGCGCCCTGCTCGGTGATGATCGTCAAGAAGTCGTCGCGCGAGCTGCGCCGCATCCTGGTGTGCACGGCCGGTGGCGCGCCGGGCCTGCGCGACGTGCGCTTCGCGGCGCGCGTCGCCGCCGTGACCGAGTCCGATATGACCGTGCTGCACGTGATGTCACAGGTGGCGCTGAGCGAAGACTCCGATCTATACGATCTGGAGGCCACGGCCGAGCAGTTGATCGAGCGCGGCACGCGCGAGGGCCGGCACCTCGTGGCCGCGCTCGAATCGATGCGGCAAGCCGGCGTGCGCGGCGAGATCCGGGTGCGCCACGGCCTGGTGATGGACGAAATCGACGCCGAAGCTCGCGAAGGCGGCTACGACCTCGTCGTCGTCGGCGCCCATTTCGTGCGCGGCATGAGCCGTCTCCTGCTCGACGACGTCACGTCGCACGTGCTGGAGGCGCTGGATGCGGCGGTGCTGGTCGTGCGGGATAAGCCCTCACCCCCCTCCCCCAGCCCCTCCCCCCTCTCCCAATCCTAGATTGGGAGAGGGGGGAGGGGTGGCCGTCAGGCCGGGGAGGGGAGTGAAGGCCGCGCCACGACGATCATCTTCTCCGCCCCTTCTCCGTATGGCTCCAAGTCGTATGACCCGTACACGGCTTCCAACTCGAAGCCGGCCTGTCGCAGCAGCAGCTCGACTTCGTTACGAAACAGGAAGCGCAACTGGAAGGGGAAGGTCGTGCGGCGGATCAGCCCGCTCTCGTCAGGCTCGTCGACGATGAACATGACCGAGGAGACCTGGTTTTCCCAGTCGAGCGAGCGGGCTGTGAACTGCAAGATGAGCTGCCCGTGCGGGCCGGGCCGCGTGCGGTGCAGTACCAGACGGCCATCATTCGGCGCGTGCACATCGGGATTGAACAGGTCGAGGACGAGCAGGCCATGCGGTGCGAGATGCCGCCGGATGCATCCTAGCGTGTCGAGCTGATCGTCGAGCGTCGCGTTGTGCATGAACGTATTGATCGGCGCAATCGCCAGATCGAAGCGCGCGCCGAGGTCGAAGCGGCGCATGTCGGCCTGCAGCAGCTTCACGCGATCGGCGAGGCCGGCGTGCTCCGCCTTGCCCCGCGCGATCGCCAGCATCGCTTCGGCGGCGTCGATGCCGGTGACGGAACAGCCGTCCCGAGCAAGCGGAATCGCCACGCGGCCGGTGCCGCAGCCGATCTCGATCACGCGGCTACCCACTCGCTCAGCGAAGCCCCGATACATCGCGATGTCTTGTGTGAAATCGTCGTAAAAGAGATCGTACAGACGCGCGAATGCGGTGTAATCGCTCATCATGCCAGCCTGATCCGAACGGCATCCCGATGCCGTTCTACGGCGTTTCTCAACAGGAACGAGTCTCAGTAGATCCAAATTCGGAAGCAGAGCGGGCTCCCACGCCCGCGAATCAGCGGCATGGGAGCCGCCTCCGCTGGCAATTTTAGATCTATTGAGTCTAGCACGGCGAGCGACCTGGGGCAAGTTGATCTGTGCGTCGCCTGCGCTATAATCCATGCAGGCCCACAGGAGAGGATCGAAGACCTGGAGGGTGTGGATGGTCAAAGAGCGCATCCTGATTGCCGAGGACAACAAAGAGCTTGCCTCCTTTCTCCAATCGTATCTGCTGCAGCAGGGCTACGAGGCGCAGGTGGCCCACGACGGCGAGGCGGCCGTGCGCCTGTTCGTGGCGCAGCCGTTCGACCTGGTGCTGACGGATCTGCAGATGCCGCGTCTGAACGGCCTGGGCGTGCTGCATCGGGTGAAGGAGCGTTCCAGCGACGCGCAGGTCATCATCCTCACCGCGCACGCCACACTGGACACAGCGCTGGATGCGCTGCGCCACGGCGCGTACGATTTCCTGCTCAAGCCGGTTGACAGCGTCGACCAGCTTCAGTTCACGATCAACCGTGCACTCCTGCAGCGCAGCCTGGAGATCGACAACCGCCGCCTGCTCGCCGAGCTGAAGGAGGCCAACGCGCATCTGGGACAGAAAGTGGCGGAGCAGACGCGCGAGCTGCGCGAGGCGTACGGGAAGCTGCAAAGCCTGGATCGCATGAAGAGCGAGTTCGTGTCGGTCGTGTCGCACGAGCTGCGCACGCCGCTGTCTGTCATCTTGTTGTCGACGCAGATGCTCCTCTCCGGGACTGATTCGCTCGACGCCGATCGCCTGCACGAGCACCTGAGCAATGTTCAGAAATATAGCCGCCGCCTGAAGCGCTTGGTCGACAATCTGCTCGACTTCAGCCTGTTGCAGCGCGGCGAGCTGGAGCTGGATATTGGCCCTGTCGACGTGGCCGGCGTGATCATGGAAGTCGTCGAAGTGTATCAGCCGCGCGCGGAGGAGAAGGGCATTATCCTGCGGGCCGTGGCGCCCAAGACGGCGCTGACCGTCGTCGGCGACTTAGCCCGATTGTCCAACGCGCTGAGCCATCTGGTCGACAATGCGGTCAAGTTTACCGACACAGGCGGGCGTGTGGTGATCGGCGCGCACGGCCCGACGCAGGTGTCCGGCGGGGGGAACGCGCCATACGTCGCCATCGGCGTCGCCGATTCGGGAGTCGGCATTCCGCCCGAGCGACAGCATCTTTTGTTCAGAGCCTTCTCGCAGCTCGACATGAGCGATAGCCGTCGATTCGAGGGTATCGGTCTGGGCCTGGCGCTGGCGAACCGCATCGTCACCGCGCACAAGGGCCGCATCACGCTGAAGAGCGAGCCGGGCAAAGGCAGCACGTTTGCCATCTGGCTGCCGATGGAAGGGCCGCGCTAGCCGCCCAAATTTCACAGCCGCCATGTGTGACGCACTTCCCAAGTGCGTCGCATATCGTCTCCCTCACAGCCCGCGTCCTCGCGGGCGTTGTCCACCCTGTCCCCTTTTTGATGTGTTATAATGGCATCCCGCATTCCTTGTATCTAAGCTCAGAAACCTATGCTCATCCCGTTTTCCGTTGAGAGCCTGATCGCATTTGCCGTCGTGGTGCTCGCCGCGTTTCCCTTGCACGAGTACGGGCACGCCTGGATGGCCGTCCGGCTAGGCGATCGGACGCCGTACTATCAGGGCCGCCTGACGCTCGATCCGCGTGCGCACCTCGACCTGGTCGGCACGCTCCTGTTGGCCGTCGCCGGCTTCGGCTGGGCCAAGCCGGTGCAGTTCGTGCCGTACAATCTGCGCAACGCGCCGAGCTTCAAGGTCGGCATCGTTTTGGTCGCACTGGCCGGCCCACTGATGAATATTCTGATCGCGATGGTCGCGGCGCTCCTGCTCCGTATCGACATCGGTAACCGGACCGTCGACGGAATCTTGGGGGCGATTGTCCTCATCAATCTGCTGCTGGCCGTGTTCAACATGATCCCGCTCGTGCCGCTCGACGGCTCCAAAGTGCTGTGGGGCTTGATGCCCGATTCCTGGTCGCGTGCGTACGAGCAGATTCAACAGTACAGCCTGTTTATCCTGCTGATCCTGATAGTGCCGATAGGCGGCGTGAGCCTGTTGAGCCGGATCATCTTTCCGATCGTGTCGACGCTGCAGCAGGCGTTCGTCGGACTTTGAAAGCGACGTACCGCATTCGACAGTTGCTGGCCGCGCTCACCGCGCGCGTGTCTGAAGCCGATCTGGCCGAGGCGGATGCCTGCTTGCCGCCCGGCGCGTGCAGCCTGTTCCGGCGCATGCCCCGCGATGGGCAGGCGCATGCGCTGTGTGTGATGCGCGATCTGGTGCGCGCCGGACATACGCACTCGTCGCTGCTGGCGGCGGCGCTGCTGCACGACGCCGGCAAATCGGCGGCGCGCATCACGCCGCTCACGCGCTCGATATTCGTCGTGGTCGAGCGCATTGCGCCGCGCCGGCTCGCGCGCTGGCCGGCGACGGGCTGGCGCAGGCCGCTCGCCGTCCTTCGCGATCATCCGCGCGTCGGGGCCGAGTGGGCGCGCGCGGCCGGCTGCGACGAGCTGACCGTGTCGCTCATTGCGCGGCATCAAGAGAAGCTAGGCGGCGCTATATCGAGCGAAGAAGATCGTTTGCTGAAGACGCTTCAAGCGTTCGACGATCGCAATTGATCGACGACTCGACCATCCGACCATTCGACCATTCGACCACTTGACCATTCGACTATCCAACCACCATGCCTTTCGTTTACATTGTCGAGTGCGCGGATGGAACACTGTATACCGGCTGGGCAATAGACGTGGACAAGCGCGTCGCCGCACACAACGCAGGACGCGCATCACGCTACACGCGCTCGCGCCGGCCCGTGAAGCTGGTCTACGTCGAGAAGCGTGTGTCGCGCGCCATCGCTATGAAGCGTGAGGCCGCGATCAAGAAGATGCCCCGCGCCAGGAAACTACGATTGATTCGTGATGCATGATCATGCAACCGTGACGGTTAACCAATTACCGATCACTAATTACTGATCGCCGATTACTGATCACTGATCACTGACCACTGACCCAGCCATGCCCTACCGTATCTTGATGATCGCCCCTACGTCGTTCTTTTCCGACTACGGGTGCCACGTTCGCATCCTCGAAGAGGCGCGCGTGCTGCAGCGCCACGGTCACGCCGTACGGATCGTGACCTATTACAAAGGCCGCGACCTGCCCGGCCTGGACGTCGTCCGCACGCGACCCACGCCCTGGCATGCTGACTACGAAGTCGGCTCGTCGCGGCACAAGATCGCGTTCGACGTGCTGCTCTCGTGGACGTCGCTCCGCGCGGCGCTGCGCTTCAAGCCGGACATCATCCACGCGCATCTGCACGAGGGCGCTCTGATCGGATCGATCCTGGGCGCGATCAGCCGCGCCCCGCTGGTGTTCGATTTCCAGGGAAGCCTGACCGGCGAAATGGTCGATCACCACTTTCTCAACCCGGACGGCCCGTGGCATGCGCTCGTGCGCTGGCTGGAGCGCCGCATCGACCACCGGCCCCGCGCGATCCTAACCAGCTCGCACGCGGCGCTGCCCTTGCTGCGCGACGAGTTCGGCGTCGATCCCGAGCGCATCATCCCCATACCTGACTGCGTCGACACGACGTTCTTCCGCCCGCGTGCAGAGAGCGACGCAGTAGAGGTGGCCGCGATCAAGTCTTACCTGGGCGTGCCCGCAGATCGTTCGGTGGTGGTGTACCTCGGCCTGCTAGCACCGTACCAGGGCACGCATCTGTTGATCGAAGCCGCGCGCCAGGTCGTGGAGCGGCGCCCCCAGACCCACTTCCTGATCATGGGATACCCCGGCATGCCTCAGTATCGAGCGATGGCCGAGGCGCTCGGCCTGCACGATCATACGACGTTCGTCGGCAAAACGCTGTACGACGACGCGCCGCGCTACTTGAGGCTGGGCGATGTCGCCGTCGCGCCGAAACTCTCGGCGACGGAGGCGAATGGCAAGGTCTTGAACTACATGGCGACCGGACTGCCGACCGTGGCCTTCGACACGCCGGTGAATCGCGAATACATGCGCGATTACGGCTTCTACGCGCGGCCGGGCGACGCGGCCTCTCTCGCCGGGCAAGTGCTGCGCGCGCTGGACGATGCGCCCGCGTGCGCGGGGGCGGCACGCGGGCTGCGCGCGCGCGCCGAGTCGGCGTTCTCGTGGGACGACGCCGCGCGCCGCATCACGGCCGTATACGACGCCGTGCGCATGCGCCGCCGGAGCGAGCGGACGCGGGCGCTGCGCGCGCTGAGCTTCGAGCCGCCACGCGGAGGCTGGGATGTGGGCTAGATTGCGCGAGCTGTGGCGCTACCGCGAGCTGATTCGCAACCTCGTCGAGCGCGATCTCAAGGTGCGCTACAAGAACTCCGTGCTGGGCATCGCCTGGTCGTGGCTCAATCCGCTCCTGATGATGATCGTGCTGACGGTCGTCTTCACGGTGATGGCCGGCAGCAGCCGCCAGCCCGCCTATCACGTCTTCGTCCTGATTGGCATCCTGACCTGGAACTTCTTCTCGGGGTCGGTCGTCGGCGCGACGGGCAGCATCGTCAACAACGCGCATTTGATCAAGAAGGTATACTTCTCGCGCGCCGTGCTGCCCGTGTCCGTCGTGCTGTCGAACATGGTCAACTTCCTGATCGCCTTGCCGGTCTTCTTCGTGCTCGCCTGGCTTTCCGGCGTGCCGCTCAGCGGCCGGATCGAGCTGACGCTCCTCCTGCCGGTCGTGATTTTGGTGCAGATCCTCTTTACCATCGGCGTCGGCATGGTGCTGTCGACCGTCAACGTGTTCTATCGCGACACGCAGATCATCATGGAAGTGATCATGCTGGCGTGGTTCTTCCTCACTCCGATCGTCTATCCGATCGAGACGGTGCCGGAGACGGCGACGCTCCTCGGCATGACCATCGATCTGCGCCGGCTGGTGTTCATCCTCAACCCGATGGCGTCGATCGTCGCCTCGTACCGCGACGTGCTGTACTGGGGACGCACGATCGGCGCGGACTTCTTCCTGCGCACGGCCGTCACGTCGATCGCGATCTTGCTCGTCGGCTACGGCGTGTTCGACAGGTATTCACGGCGGTTTGCAGAGGAAGTCTAGAGTTAGAGTTAGAGTCGCACTCTAACTCCCGACTCTAACTCTAACTCCAACTCCTCACTCTAACTCTTTACTTGGCATTAACTTCGGTTTATACTAGCATCGCGCACTCGACATCTCATCGTGAGGAGAGACATCATGTACGGTTACGCTGGTCAAATCCTGCACGTCGATCTGACGAAAGGCGCACTGACCGTCGAGAAGCCGGACGAGTCGTTCTATCGGACGTACTACGGCGGCAGTGCGATGGGGCTGTATTACCTGCTCAAAAACACGCCGCCCAAAGCCGATCCCCTCGGGCCGGAAAACACGCTGTCGTTCTTCGTCAGTGCGCCGACTGGTGTAGCCATCTCCGGCCAGAGCCGCGCGACGGCCACTGCCAAAAGCCCGCTCAGCGGACTGGTCGGCGATTCCCAGTCGGGTGGGTTCTGGCCGGCCGAGCTGAAATTCGCCGGCTTCGACGGCATCGTCATCACCGGCAAATCGCCCAGGCCAGTCTACCTGTGGATTCATCAGGGTCAGCCGGAGCTGCGCGACGCGAGCCATCTGTGGGGCAACGGTATAGCCACGGGCGACGTCGAGAAAAAGATCAAAGAGGAGGTCGGCGAGCCGAAGGCCGAGGTGATTCAGGTCGGTCCGGCCGCCGAGCGCGGCGTGCGCTTCGCCAACATCATGAACATGAGCAACCGCGCCTTCGGCCGCACGGGCATGGGGCCGGTGATGGCCTCGAAAAACCTCAAGGCCATCGCCGTGCGCGGCACTCGGAAAGTCGAAGTGTTCGACAAAAAGGCCATCGCCGAGCTGAATCGATCCGGCACAAAAGACATCCCCAACAACCCCGATGTGAAGGGCCTGCAGGATTACGGCACGGCGAGCGTCGTCGGCTTCCAGAACTCGAGCGGCACCTTCCCGACTTTCAACTACAACAGCGGCGCGTTTGAGTACGCCGACGGCATCAGCGGCGAGAAGATGGCCGACACCATCTTGAAGGAGAACGATACCTGCTTCGCCTGCACCGTGCGCTGCAAGCGCGTCGTCGAGACCGAATACAAGGGCACGCAGATCATCCCCTTCTACGGCGGCACGGAATACGAGACGATCAGCACCTTCGGCTCGTACTGCGGCATCAACGACCTGAACGCGATCTCGATGGCGCACCAGATCTGCTCGGAGTGGGGCGTCGACACCATCGCCTGCGGCGCGACGATTGCATTTGCGATGGAGTGCTTCGCGAACGGCGTGATCACGGCGGCGGATACCGGCGGCGTCGAATTGAAGTTCGGGGACGCCGATGCGATGCTGGCGATGCTGAGCCAGATCGTGCGCAAGGAAGGCTTCGGCGCGATCCTGGCCGAAGGGTCGGAGCGCGCGGCGCAGGCGATCGGCCGTGGCGCCGACGAGCATCTCATCACCGTCAAGGGCGCCGAGCTGCCTGCGCACATGCCGCAGGTGAAGAAGAGCCTGGCGCTGATCTACGCCGTCAACCCCTTCGGCGCGGACCACCAGTCGTCCGAGCACGATCCGATGTACGCGCCCGACCCTGAGAACAACAACGACAATCTATACTTGCGCCGCCTGAAAGTGCTCGGCCTCGTCGATCCGCAGCGTGGGCGTGTGATGAACGAGGAGAAGGTGAAATTCGCCTACCGTACGCAATTGAACTACTCGTTCCTCGACACGGCGACGCTGTGCCAGTTCGTATGGGGGCCGGCGTGGACGCTCTACGGCCCGGACGAGGAAGTGGCGATGATGAAGGCCGTTACCAGTTGGGACGTGACGATCGACGAAATCCAACGGATCGGCGAGCGGCGCTTGAACATGCTGCGCGCCTTCAACGCGCGCGAAGGCGCCGGCCGCGACAAGGACACGCTGCCCAAGAAGGTGCTGCACAAGCCGCTCCAGGGCGGCCGGAGCGACGGTCGAACTGTCGCACCGGAGGAGCTGGAGTTCGCGCTGAACGCCTACTACGAGATGGCCGGCTGGGATAAGGCGACCGGCATGCCGGCACAGGCGAAGCTGAACGAGCTGGGGCTGGGCTGGATCGGTGGAAACGGCGCGGCCAAGAAGGCCGTTGCCAGGAAAGCGCCTGCGAAGAAAGTCGCCGCGAAGAAGGTGGTCGCAAAGAAAGCGACGGCAAGGAAGACGACTGCCAGGAAAGTCGCAACGAAGAAACCGGCGGCTAGGAAGACTGCCTCGCAGAAGGCGACTCCTAAGAAGGCCGCGAAGCGGTCGGCCAGGAAGAAGTGAATGGAGATCACGGATTCTTGAGCGTCGGATCAT
>DASSFZ010000402.1:0-2876 GCA_035693785.1 Anaerolineae bacterium
GCGCCGATCTGGGAGCAGCTCGGCTTCAACCTCCACGCGCCGACGCCGTTCGACTCGACCGGCCGCGATGTGGCGCATCCCATCCTGAGCGACCTTCGTGTGCGGCAGGCGATCGCGCACGCGATCGACCGGCAGGCGCTCGTCGACGACATCTACGCCGGCCGCTCGAGCGTGATGCACGAAGCGCTCACCTACGACAACCATCCGCTGTACGCGCCGCAGGATCGCGTCGTCGTCTACGCCCACGATCCGGATCGCGCCGCGCAGTTGCTCGACGAGGCGGGCTGGATCGATACCGACGCCGACGGCGTGCGCGAGTGCCGTGGCTGCACGTCAGGCGCGGCCGAGGGCGATCCGCTCGCGCTCACGTATCGCACGACGAGCAGCGCGCTGCGCGACCGTGCCGCCGGGCTCATCGAAGCCGATCTGGAGGCCGCCGGTTTCGACGTCGCCGTCGAGCTGCTGCCGGCGAGCGAGTTCTTCGGCGACGCGACCGGCCTGATCGTCGGCGATTTCGAGATCGGGCAGTTGGCCGGCGTGACGGGCGCCGATCCGGGCGGCGAGCTGCAATATGCCTGCAATTACATACCGTTGCCGGAGAACGGCTGGTATGGCGAGAACTACGGGGGGTGGTGCAGCCAGGCTGCGAGCGAGGCATTGTACGCGGCCGCCTCGACGCCGCTCGTCGACGCGCGCCGCGCCGCATTCGCGACGTTCCACCGCGAGTACACGCGCGACCTGCCGGGGCTGCCGCTCTTCCCGCGCCTCGACGTCTTCGTCGCCGGCCCGCGCGTCGAGAACCTTAAGCCGAACGATTCGATGCCTTCGCTGACGTGGAACGCACACGAGCTGCGCGTCCGCAATCCGTAGCGCAGCCTCGTGCCGCAAACAAAGTATTGGGACGCGGATAAACGCAGATTCACGCTGATTTTATACTGCTTCCGTTCCCGCCGCAGCCTGCCCCTTCGCAGGCTCAGGGCAAGCTCTGAGCGTAGTCGAAGGGTTGCACTGCGGCGGCCCGAGACGGCAGTGCAACTGCCGTCCCAACAATCGGTATTTGCCGGGTGTGAAATCATGGCTAACCAACGCGCCCCTGAAGGCTCCGGCACCAACCTCCTCGCGGCCGCCATCTTCTTGCTCGGCTCGATTCTGATCGTCGTGCTGCTGGCGCTCGGCATCGCCCTGGTGCGCGCCTTGACGGCCAGCCCGCGTCTGCCCGAGCCGTCCGCGACGCCGGTGCCCGTCGCGCGCGTCGCCGATGCGGCGGTGTATGGTGGGCGGCCGTTCACCCTGTTCGGCGCCGGGTGGCGACCCGGGCAGATCGTCCTGGTCTCGCTCGTCGATCCGGCCCGGCCGAACGAGCAGCCGCTCGTCATCTTCAGCGGAGAGGCCGACACACAGGGCGCGCTCGTCTTGATACCGACGTATCCGAGCTATTCGCCCTGGATCGATCTCGCGTCCGTCGACGTCGTGGTGAATGCCGCCGAGGGGGGCGCGCCTGCCCCGGCGCTGCAGGCCGTAGCGCGCGTCCCGGTCGGTCGCGTCACGCCGACTCCGACGGCGACTCCGACGGCGACGCCGGTTCCTCCCACCAACACGCCGACGTCCACTCCCTTTTTCACACCCACGCCCACGTTGACGCCGACGCCGCACTTCACCGCCTGGAGGGGCGAATACTTTAGCGGCGTCTCGCTCGCCGGCGCGCCCGTGCTGTCGCGAAACGACGCGCAGGTGCAGTTCAACTGGGGCGCCGGATCGCCCGATCCGGCCGTGCCCGCCGACAACTTCTCGGCGCGCTGGACGCGCACGACCGAGTTCGCCGCCGGTGTATACAACTTCTCGGTCAACGCGGACGACGGCGTGCGCCTGTACGTCGACAATCTCCTGTTGATCGACGCCTGGCAGACCGGCGCGGGGCAGGCGCACACGCGCGAGGCCAACCTGGCCGCCGGGCTGCACGTCGTGCGCGTCGAGTATTTCGAGGCGACCGGCGCGGCGGCTGTCAACTTCTCTTACCAGCGGCAATTCGCAGACTGGAAGGGAGAATATTTCGCCGACCGCAGCTTGAGTGGGGCGCCGGCCTTGATCCGCAACGACAAAGAGGTCAACTTCGACTGGGGCGCTGGATCGCCCGATCCGAAGATTCCCGCCGACGGATTCTCGGCGCGCTGGACGCGGCAAATCGACTTCCCGGCCGGCGTCTACAGGTTCGTCGTTCACGCCGACGACGGCGCGCGGCTCTACGTCGACAACACGCTCGTCCTCGACCAATGGCGCGACACACAGCTCGCCACGTACACGGCGGATGTCAGCGTCGCCGCCGGCGCGCACACGATCGTCCTCGAGTATTACGAAAACACAGGCGGCGCCGTCATCTCACTGAGGTACGAGCCGGCTTCGTTCACCGCGTGGAAGGGCGAATACTTCGCCAATCGCGATCTGAGCGGGGAGCCGGCGCTCGTGCGCGACGACCCGGCGCTCGACTTCAATTGGGGAACTGGCGCGCCTGCGCCTAACCTGCCGGAGGACAACTTCTCGGCGCGCTGGACGCGCACACTCAACTTCGATCCCGGCATCTACCGCCTGTCGTTGATCGTGGACGACGGGGCGCGCCTGTTCCTGGACGGGACGATCGTGATCGACGAGTGGCACGACGGCTCGACGACCTATAGCTTCGCCACCAGCCTGAGCGGCGGGCCGCACAGCTTCCGCGTCGAGCATTACGAGCACGCCGGCCGCGCGCGCGTTACGTTCACATGGATCAGGCTGAGCGATACGCCGACGCCCGTACCCACCCCGACGCCCACATTCACACCCACGCCCCGGCTGCCGCCGCTCGTCGGGGGTCTGTGACCCTTCGACCTCTTGGCGTGTCA
>DASSFZ010000403.1:0-3498 GCA_035693785.1 Anaerolineae bacterium
GTCCACCACACCCGGTTTCTGCGCGATGCCGCCGATCGTCAGGCCGACCGTGTGCATCGGTAGGAAGACGACGCCCCACCCGCCGCCGCTGCCGAACATACCGACCGACGTCACAACGCACGTCCCTGCGTAGCGCTTGAACCAGTGCGGATTCTTCCGCAGCGCCCAGTAAAAGACGTCGCGCACGAAGGCCGGCACGCGCGGGCCAATACCGGCCAGCCATTTGTGCTGATCGCTCTTGGCCGGTCGCGCCTGAATCGATCGGATCTCGCGGTGGATGTCGAAGACGGATCGGGCGTTCGCGGCACGGGCGATGTGCGCCATCGCGACGCCTCCTCGTTCGGCTTCGATCATCGTGACGACGTCCACGTCGTCGAAGATAACCAGCCGATTGCGCCAGTCGCGATAGGCGTGCACGGGCTTGTGGCGGTCGATGGCGCGGGCGAAGCAAGCGACGACGAACGCCGTGAACGACAATGGCTCGCCGGTGCGTGCCTTGTGCGCGCGCATGAACTCGCGCGCTCGCGTCACGTCGAGTTCGAGCAGGCCGTGAACGATGTGCCGCCGCATCGCCAATCGTCCGGCGTCGACGACGATCCCCCGCGCTGAAGGAAAAGGTTGAACCGTGAATCGCTGATCGTGTGACATCGATTACCTCCCTCCCCGCCCGACCCGGTGAGCGCAAGCACCGCGCCGGCGATTTCGGTTTGATGCCTTTTCAGGCCGTGCCTTCCGTCCTGAACACAGCCAGTATAACCCGGCGCTTGGCCGTGTCTGCTGTCAATCGTCCCGCTACCAGACTGAGGCATATCCATGATGTAGACGGCCACTTGATTTTAGAGACAGCGATAAGCGAAATGCCATCCCGGCCAGCGATCGTGAGAGTTGTCACCTCGAATTCAGACCTCCGGCAGATGACAAGTGCGCCACAATGCCGGACACTGAGCACAGTAGTCGAGGAGTTCGATCATGGCTCACTCACGCCGCATTCCAATCTGGCTCTGGCGCTGGATGCATCGGCTCAATCGCCGAATCTCGGGCGGCTATCGTAGAGGCGCTCGATTGGGTCGCCTGGTGCTGCTGTTGACCACCACGGGGCGCAAGACCGGCCTGCCTCGCACGACACCCGTGCAGTACGAAATCGTCGACGGCGCGATCTACGTCGCGTCGGCGCGCGGACAGGAGGCCGACTGGTTCCGCAACATCGTCGCGAACCCACGCGTGAGGGTGCAGATCAAAGACGAGCAGTTCGAGGCGTTGGCCGAACCGATTACCGATCCAACCCGTGTCGCCGACCTTCTGGAACTGCGTCTGAAGCGGCATCCCGTCATGATCCGGCTCATGCTGCTGGCCGAGGGCCTGCCGCTGAGATTCAACCGTACCGCTCTCGAAACATTCGCAGCCGATAAAGCCGTCGTCGCTATTCGGATGCCGCAGGTTCCGGCGACGCCTGGCAAGACATCTGTTGACGCCCAGGAGGCCACGTGACTGCCTGCATCCCCGAATCCCACCGTGATCTGCTGATCCGCCCCATCCACGGGAGCGCCCGTGAGAGCGCCGGCTTCGCATGCGGCTGGATGGTCGGCACAAGAAGGCGCGTTAGGAACGGAGCGCACTGTGCTGCGCAGCACCTGCGCCGGAGCCAAGCGCGCCGCACGAGAGCGACCTGGAGATCGGTATGCGCAGGAGTCAATCGAGTCTAACCGCAGCCGGTATCGCCATTGTGCGCGCCATTGAATCCGAGAAGCCGGAGAGCGAACGTATCTGCTACGACCCATACGCGCGTCGACTCGTGAACAGCGCGCTGTTCCACCTGGTGCGCTTCTTCGACCGGTTGGGCTACGGAGAGTGGCGCGGCCCCGGCGTGATGGGCTTTTTGGCCGCGCGCGACCGGCACATCGACGAGTACCTTATGGTCTGCCTGGCCGAGGGCCGCGATCAGTTAGTCATCCTGGGGGCCGGCTATGATGCCCGCGCTTACCGTTTCGAGCAGCAGCTTAAAGGGCGGGTCAAGGTGTTCGAGGTAGACCATCCCGCTACCCAGCAGGCCAAGCTGGTCAAGCTCAGGCAAGTCTTCGGGCGCGCGCCGGAGCACGTCGTCTACGTCTCGATTGACTTCAACACGCAGACGCTGGCCGGGCGCCTGTCGGAGTGCGGCTACGATGAACGGCTCAAGACTCTATTTATCTGGCAGGGCGTCACTCAATACCTGACGCCCGAGGCGGTGGATAGCACGCTGGCGTTTGTCGCCCACCATTCCGGGCCGGGCAGTTCGATCATCTTCGACTACATGTACACCTCTCTGCTGGATGGCACCGTCAGACATGGTGAGGTCAGCAAAATGCGCCAGGATCGCTGGATCAGCGGTGAGACCCTGTCCTTCGGCATTCCCGAAGGCACAATCGAGTCCTTTCTGGAGCAGCGCGGCTTTGGCCGAATCCACAACGCCGATCATGTCTTCCTGCACAACGCCTATTTTACTGGCCCGAGCCAGAAGCGCAAGGTGGCGGACGGGTATGCGATCGTCTCAGCCGTCGTCAGTCCGGCACCCTGAAAATCCTGGCGCTTGAACGAGAACTTCCCGGCTGTAGAAGCATGAGGCAGACGCATGAACCTGCCCAAACTCAAGCAGCATGTCCTGCTTACTTTAAGGAGGACCATGCGCACAAATATCACGCAACCTCAACTCGATACGAAGCCCGGCATCACCAGGCGGGCCATTCAGGTATTCGCCACGATCGCCTTCCTGGCTGCGATGTTATTCCTCCCGTCAGGCCGATTGGACTGGGTGTGGGCCTGGGTGTTGATAGGCTTGTACCTGCTCGGCATACTGGCCAACTTCGTCCTCTTGATGCGCTTCAGCCCGGCGACCATCGCCGAGCGCGCCGAGGCCCGGGGGATGAAAGCCTGGGACAAAATCGTCGGCGGCTTGTGGAGCCTGATGTACTTCGTTGCCACGCCGGTCGTTGCCGGTCTGGACGCGCGATTCGGATGGACGGGATCGTACCCGCTGGCGCTCCACGTCCTTGGCGCGCTGGCCTTCGCGCTCGGACTCGCGCTGTTCAGTTGGGCGATGATCTCCAATGCCTTCTTCGCGACGGTCGTCCGCATCCAGACCGATCGCGGGCACACCGTCTGCACCACGGGGCCATATCGCTTCGTGCGCCATCCGGGATATGTCGGCGGGATCGTCCAGTCGCTCGCGGTACCGCTGCTGCTCGGGTCGCCGTGGGCGCTCGTCCCGGGTGGGCTGGCGGCGCTCCTGATGATCATCCGCACGGCGTTGGAAGATCGGACACTGCGTGAGGAACTGCCTGGCTACGTCGACTATGCACAGCGGACGCGCTACCGTCTAGTCCCGGGAGTGTGGTGATCGGCCGCTGGTGCCATTTGGAGGTCTCAGGAGTGAGCGCCGGCACTTTCGTTACGGACAAGCCTGCATGGCGTAGCGGCGCCGCACCGGGTTACTGATGCCGAGTCGGCGACAGAAGAGAGACA
>DASSFZ010000404.1:0-2173 GCA_035693785.1 Anaerolineae bacterium
CAAAGGTTAAGGTTATTGAGGTCGCCACGGACAAACTCGCTCACGGCTCAAGTCCTGAAGAGATGCATTTCCAGTACCCGCATCTTTCGCTCGCGCAGATCCACGCGGCGATGGCTTATTACTACGACCGCCGGTCTGAGCTTGACCGCAGCATCGAAGAAGATGAGGCTTATGCCGAGGCTTTCCAGCGCAACAACCCTTCCCTTTAGGGAGTTCATCCATGATCCGTCGCATCGATTGGCTCGAACGCGAATTCTCGTTCGACTTTCCGGCGGGCATGTATCCGATCATCGTGGAGCGATTGAGGGGCGCCCCGGCTCGCCTGGAAGACCGCGTCCGATCGCTGCCGCGCGAGATTCTGACCCGGCGCGTCGGCGATGACTGGTCCATCCAGGAAAACGCCGGTCATCTGTTCGACCTGGAGGCGCTGGGCATGGGTCGGCTGGACGACTTCGAAGCGGGGCGGGAAGTGCTGCAGCCCGCCGATATGCAAAACCGAAAGACCTACGAAGCGAACCACAACGCGAAAGCCATCGAAGACATCCTTGCGTCGTTTCACGCGGCGCGCGCGGACTTCGTGCGGCGGCTGGAGGCGTTCGACGAGGCTTTCGTCACGCGAACGGCCATCCATCCGCGCCTGGAGAAGGCGATGCGCGTCGTGGACCTGGCCTATTTCGTCGCCGAACACGACGATTATCATCTGGCGGTGATAGCCGAGTTGATTCGCAAGTTCTCCGAATTGAATGACCTTTCAAATTGAGGTGGCACGATGTGCCGAAGCATCAAAACATTGCGTCGCTCGGACGGGCGACCGGCCGATGAAGAGTTGCACGCCGCCGCCCTGCAGTTCGTGCGCAAGGTAAGCGGCTATCGCAAGCCGTCGCGCGCGAATCAGGCGGCGTTCGACAAGGCCGTTGACGAGATCGCGGCCTCGACGCAGGCGCTGCTCGACGCGCTCGTCACCCGGTGAAACGACCGATGCCTCGCATGCTAGACTATCTGTATATGATGCTGCGCGGCGAGGTCCCGCATCCCCCCGTCGCCACGCTCATTGGCTTCCGGCTCACGTCGGCCGCGCCGGGACAGGCGGTGGTCGAGTTCGAGGCCGGCGAGCGCCATGCCAATCCGATGGGGATACTGCACGGCGGCGTGCTGTGCGACATCGCCGACGCGGCGATGGGCATGGCCTATGCTTCCACGCTCGACGAGGGCGAGACGTTCACGACGCTGGAGCTGAAGATCAACTTCCTGAGGCCGGTGCAGAACGCCCGGCTGCGCGCCTCGAGCCGGGTCGTCAAACGAGGCCAGACGATCGGCCTGGTCGAATGCGACGTGACCGACGAACAGCAGCAGTTGGTCGCCCGCGCCAGCAGCACGTGCATGATCCTAAGAGGCCAGCCGGTCGAGAGACGGTAGTCATCCATTGATCATCGTGCTCATAGGTGTAGCGGGATCGGGCAAGACGACCATTGGCCGCCTGCTGGCCGCCGAGCTCGAATGGCCGTTCTTCGACGGGGACGACTTTCATCCACAGGCCAACATTGAAAAGATGCAGCGCGGTATCCCTCTGGCCGACGCCGATCGCATACCCTGGCTCGACGCGCTCAACCGCCTGATTCAGGGCGTCACAGGCGAAGGCCGGAACGCCGTGATCGCCTGCTCGGCGCTCAAGCAGGCGTATCGCGACCGCCTGAAAGCGGGCGCGGCAGACGTGCGCTTCGTCCATTTGCGGGGCGATGCGCCGCTCATGCAGCGCCGGCTCGAAGCTCGCCCCGATCATTTCATGAAAGCCGGCATGCTCCCCAGCCAGTTCGATGCTTTAGAAGAGCCGGTGGACGCACTGATCGTCGAATCGGCTGAGGAACCGAAGGCTATCGTCGCCCAGATTCGGCGCGCATTCAGGCTGCACTCGCCGCCGTCCTCTCACGCCGATACCGCACCGGGAGCCGGTCGGTGATACGCGGATTCACAACTGGCAGGTCGGGAAAGGGCTGAAATCGGCCCGACATCGCCAGGCGCAATCCTCGGCATACAATCCTCATACCAGGCCTCATTTTTCGCCAAAGCGGTGATATAATGGTTATGGAACTGGGTTCCAAGGGAGGTGTATCATGGCAACCCAAACCATCACGCTGGGCGAAATCCTCGATCGTCTGACCGTCGAAGGCGAGCT
>DASSFZ010000405.1:0-21960 GCA_035693785.1 Anaerolineae bacterium
CCGTTCTGAACAATGCCACCCTTGGCCCGGCCATCGCTCAGCAGGTGGGCGGCATCTTGAAAAGCACGGCCACATCCAGGGCGCTGATCATCGCTGAGGCACTGGACAAAGAGATGGATACCCTGCTCACGTTGGCTATGAACGGTGTCCTGGTTGATGGCGTGGAGACGGTCAATGCGGCGTACGCGAGTGACCCCGCTGCCCGGCAGGACCAAATCGCCCAACTGGATCGGCAGTGGATCGCCGCCGCAGATACCGATCCGCTGATTCAGTCGCGCCTCGGCAATGACATGGCTGTTAGTCTGCGCGAATATCGCGACGCCTTCTCCGAAAACGCCGAAGTGTTCTTGACTGATCGGTACGGTGCTCTCGTGGCCGCGACGAACCGCACGACGGATTATGACCAGGCGGATGAAGCGTGGTGGCAGGCAGCCTTCAATGACGGGCAGGGGGGCATCTACATCGGCCAGCCGGAATTCGATGAGAGCTCCGCATCGTTCAGCTTGAGAATAGCCGTACCGGTACGCGCCCCCAACGCCGAAACCATTGCGGGGGTCCTCGCCACATCCTATCGCGCCGATGCGCTGATAGGCCTGGTGACTTCCGAGCAAATGGAACGGGCCGGCCGCATTGATCTGCTGCTGCCCAACGGCCACATCCTTGAAAGCCAGGGGACGAAAGCGTTAGACCCGAACGTCCTGGCCGAACTGCGAGCCGCCGCGACGCAGGACTACGTCGAGATGGAGTATGATGGCACGCTCAGTCTCGTCAGCCAGGCCCCGGTGGCACACCTGGAATCAGAGGAAGAAGCAACTCCGATCGAGAACCTGGGCTGGAGCCTGATCATCCATCAAGATCGCAGCGCGGTGCTGGCTACCTTTGACAACCAGACTCGCGCCACGCTGCTGATGGCTCTGGTGATCGCCGGCTTGAGCGCCGGCGTGGCGATCGGTCTGGCCTACTTGCTGGCCGGCCCGATCACGCGCCTGACTGCAGTGGCCGATCAGGTACGCGCAGGAGATCTGTCGGCCCGGGCGCGTGTGGAGTCCGGCGACGAGGTCGGCACGCTGGCGGCGACCTTCAACAGCATGACCACGCAACTGAAGGAAACGCTGGAAGGACTGGAGCAACGCGTGGCCGAGCGCACGAAGGCGCTGGCCACCAGCACCGAGGTCAGCCGCCGCCTGTCCACCATCCTCGACCAGAAGAAACTGGTGTCCGAGGTTGTCGAGCAGGTCCAATCGGCGTTCAACTACTACCACGCGCACATTTACCTGTTCGACGAGGCCCGGGAGAACCTGGTGATGGTCGGCGGCACCGGCGAGGCCGGGGCGACGATGCTGGCGCGCGGACACAAGATTCCGCACGGCAAGGGCTTGGTCGGCCGCGCCGCCGAGACCAATACCGTCGTGCTGGTGCGAGACACCTCGACCGACCCCGGCTGGCTGCCCAACCCGCTGCTGCCGGAGACCGAGTCGGAGGTCGCCGTGCCGATCGCCATCGGCGAGCAGGTGCTGGGCGTACTGGACGTGCAGCATAACGTGGTGGGCGGCTTGAAACAGGAAGATGCCGACCTGCTCCAATCGATCGCGAATCAGGTGGCGATCGCCGTGCGCAATGCCCAATCGTTCGCGCAGGCCCAGCAGCAGGCCGAGCGGGAGTCGCTCGTCAACGCCATCAGCCAGAAGATTCAAAGCGCGACGACGGTCGACCATGCGCTCCAGGTCGCCGTGCGCGAGCTGGGCCGGGCGCTGAGCGCGCGGCGTACCAGCGTGCAGTTGAGCAGCGCAGCCCGGCCCGGGAACGGCCAACAGTTAGCCACTGAGCCGCAATCCAATGTACCCCAGGGCGGCACCCCAACTGGCTCATGAGGTCGTTTCAGCCCTTCTGTAACGTCAGCGGAGAGCTCTTATGTCCGAAGATGAGTTGACCCACCAGCTTGAGCAACTGTTTTCTGACCCGGCGCCGGCGGATACGCCACAGGCGGCCGAGGCGGCGGCTTTGCAGGCGCAGGTAGCTGAATTGGAGGCGGCCATGGCCGCTGTGCAGGCGCAAGCCGGCCAGGAACACGAACGGCAGGAGGCTGTGACTATCGAGGAGACGGCTGCGCCCGACCAAGGCTTACCGATAGCACGACGCGAACCGCCGGCGGATACGGCTGACCACGGCGCTGAGGGTCAGGGTCAAAGGTTGAATCTTCTTCGCTATTTCTCAGTTGTGAGTTCAATTGCCTTTATTGTAGCGATTGTTCTCTTAGGCGTATTCTATCGCCAGACAGCAGTCAGCGATCTCATCAAGCTTGAGGAAAGTAAGAATGCCGCGTTGACGCAGGCATTTGCGAATTCATTATGGCCGCAGTTCGCTCCTTTTGTGACTTCGGCAACGGGGCTGAGTAGTGATGAATTGAGAACCCATCCTGAAACAGCCAAACTTCGCCAAGCCATCCTGGCGCAGGTGAAGGGTTTAGCGGTGGTCAAAGTCAAAGTCTACGACCTTGAAGGTCTGACCGTGTTCTCAACGGAAGAAAGTCAAATCGGCCAAGATGGAAGCACGAATGCCGGCTTTCTTTCAGCGCGATCGGGAGGCGTGGCAAGCCTGCTGACCCACCGTGATACGTTTAATGCCTTTGAAGGGGAAATCGAAGATCGTGACGTATTCTCCAGCTATAGTCCCGTCCGGCGCGGCGGATCGACAGGGCCAATCGAAGGCGTCTTTGAGATTTACAGTGATGTCACCCCATTATTGCAGGAAATTGAACAGACTCAGAGAAACGTCGTTATCGGCGTCACGGTCATTCTCGCTTCACTCTATGCCGTTCTCATCTTTGTCGTCAGATACGCACAGACCGTCATTCAGCGCCACCGCGTCGAGCGCGGGTGGGTGGAGGAAAAGCTTCGAACACTGAACACAGAACTCGAAGCGCGCATGTCGGCTCGCACCCGCGACCTGGCACTGGCCACCGAAGTCAGCCAGCGCCTCTCAGCAATGCGCGGCCTGGATATACTGCTGGCCGAAGCCGTCAAGCTCATTCAGGAGCGCTTTGACCTGTACTATACCCAGATTTATCTGGCCGACCCCGCCGAGCGTACACTTAGGCTGAGGGCCGGCACAGGATCGGTCGGCGAGGAGCTGATTCGGCGCGGCCATCGTCTGCCGATTGGCCCTGGTTCGATCAATGGGACAGCCGCCTACGAAAAACGGGCCCTCATCGTGGCCGATACTGCTCAAAGCGCTATCTTCCTGCCCAACCCGCTGCTGCCCGATACCCGCTCGGAAATGGCCGTGCCGTTGATCGCCGGTGAGCGTGTGGTGGGCGTGCTCGACCTGCAAAGTGCCGAGCCGGGCGCGCTGACGGCCCATAACCTTATGGCGTTCCAGGCCCTGGCCGGCCAACTGGCGATCGCCATCGAAAATGCGAGCCTATTCGCTGAGGCCGCCCAGACCCGGGCCGAGGTCGAAGCCCAAGCCCAGCACTTGACGCGTGTGGGCTGGCAGGACTTTCTCAACGCGACTGATCGCCGTGAGCGTCTTGGCTATACCTATGACCTGACAAACGTGACTCCGTTGAACGAGGCGCTGCCGCAGGAGGTGCCGCCGAGCGGCCAGGCGCTGGCGGTACCGATCGTCGTCGCTGGCGAAGAGGTTGGGGGGCTCCGTCTCGAAAGTGACTCAGGGCGGACATGGACCGTCGACGATGCCGAGCTGGTCATGAGTGTGGCCGGGCGGGTGGCCCGGCAGGTCGAAAACCTGCGACTGCTGGCGCAGGCCGAACACTACCGCGCTGAGGCGGAAGCAGCCACACGCCGTCTGACCCGTGAGGGTTGGGAAGGCTTTCTGGCGTCGCGGGCCGCGCCGGAGACAGGTTACGTCTACGACCTGAACCAGGTGGCGCCGCTGAGCGTCGAGCCGGCCGGCAGTAGTTCGCCGTTCATTCATCCATTGCAGGTTCGCGGCGGGACCATCGGCGAATTGGCGATTGACGGCCCCGAGGGCCTGGGTGACGAAGCAGTCGACCTGGTGGCGAAGGTGGCTGAGCGCCTGAGCGCCCAAGTGGAGACCCTGCGCCTGACCGAGCAGGTCCAGGCGGCGCTGGCCGAGCAGGCGGCGACCGTGACCCGCCTGCGCGAGCTGGATCACCTCAAGTCGTCCTTCCTGGCGAATATGTCCCACGAGCTGCGCACGCCGCTCAATTCGATCCTGGGCTTCACCGACGTCTTGCTCGAAGGACTGGACGGTCCGCTGACGGATACCATGCAGAACGATCTGAGGTTGATCGGCCGGAACGGGCAACACCTGCTGAGCCTGATCAACGACGTGCTCGACATGGCCAAGATCGAAGCCGGCAAGATGAACCTGAGCGTCGAGCGTTTCAATCTGGGCGAAGTGCTGGAAGAGGTGCTCGACATCACCGGCCCGCTGGCGCGTGAGAAATCGCTCGACCTGCGGCTCGAAAACGGATCGGCCGATGGCCTGGAGCTGCACGCCGACCGCATTCGCCTGCGCCAGGCTATGATTAACCTGGTGGGCAACGCCATCAAGTTTACCGAAACGGGCGGCATCTTCGTCCGGGCCGAACGAGATAACGGCTGCATTCGGATCAGCGTGCGCGATACCGGCGTGGGCGTCCGGCCCGAACAGGCCCACCTCATCTTTGAGGAATTCGGCCAGGTCGACACCTCGACCACGCGCACAACAGGCGGCACGGGTCTGGGCCTGCCCATTAGCAAGCGCCTGGTCGAGATGCACGGCGGCCGGCTGTGGGTCGAGAGCAGCGGTGTGCCCGGCGAAGGCGCCACCTTTATCATCGAGCTGCCGGCCGCAGACGCAGGCACGCCGCCGGAAGGACAGGCCCAATAGACGAGGGAGGACGATGGCCAAGCGACTCTTGCAGGTAGAGTGCGCCGAGTGTGGGCGCCAGCAGTGGCACCACCCTCTGGATGACATGAGGTGTGAGTCCTGCGGCTCCGCGTGGCTGGAAGCCTGCTACGACTACGCGGCGTTCAAGCGCGAAGTGCTGCGCGGACTGCCGGGCCGGCCCTTCAACCTGTGGCGGTATCGCGAAGCGCTCCCCGTCGCCGACCCGGACTATCCGGAGGTCATCCCGGCCGGAGGCACGCCGCTGCGGCAGGCGCGGCGCTACGCCCAAATTTCAGGCGGTGCGCAGTTGTACATCAAGGACGAGCGCTTTCATCCCACCGGTTCTTTCAAAGATCGGCAGGCGGCGCTTTCGGTGGCAGCCATGATCGATGCCGGCATTCACGAATGTGTCATCGCGTCGACCGGCAACGCGGCGGTGTCGTACGCCGCCGCGTGCGCGAGGGCCGGCATCAAGCTGTGGGTTTTCATGACCAGCCTGGTGCCGCCGGAGAAGCTGCGCGAAGCGGCGCTGTTCGGCGCGGAAGTGATCCGCGTGAGCGGCAATTACGACCAGACTAAGCAGATCGCCGCCGAGTTTGCCCGGCAGCGTGGCCTGCTGTACGAGCGTGGGGCGCGCAGTCTGCCAGCGCGGGAGTCGATGAAAACCATCGCCTACGAAATCGTGGAGCAGTTGGGCTGGCGCGCGCCGGACTGGTATGTCCAGTCGGTGAGCGGCGGGTTAGGCCCGCTGGGCGTATTTCGCGGGTTTCAAGAGCTGCTCTCGATCGGGCTGATCGACCGCATCCCGGCCATCGCCCTCATTCAAGCGGAAGGCTGCGCCCCCATGGCGCGGGCGTTCGCGGCCGGCCGCGACACGGCCGACCCGGTCGTTCCCGAGACGCGCATCGCCATTCTGTCGACAGGCGATCCAGGCGAGGCGTATACCCGCCTGTGGCGCATCGTGCAGCGCTTCGGCGGGACAATGGAGAGCGTCGGCGACATGGAGGCCTACGGAGCCATGCGCAGCCTGGCCCGGAGCGAAGGGATGGCCGTGGAACCGGCGGCCGCAGTGGCTTTTGCCGGGCTGGAAAAGCTGATCCGGCAGGGCCGCATCGCCCCGCATGAATGCGTCGTCGTCAATTGCACCGGCCACACCTTCCCCGCCGAGAAGCACGCCTTAGGCGCCGATCCGTGGCGCGTCGACGTCCACCTCAGTGACGATCAGACGTCCGTCCCGCGCGAGGGCTTGCAGGCCGCGCTCGAACGCCTGGACGAAAAGACCACCACCGTCCTGATCGTGGAGGACAATGACGACGACGCCCTGTTGGTTCAACGTCTGTTGGAAGCGCGCAAGACTTACCGGCTCTATCGGGCGAGCGATGGAGGGGATGGCCTGGCGCGGGCGCGCCAGCATCGGCCTGACTTGATCATTCTAGACCTGATGATGCCGGGGCTGGACGGTTTCCACGTGCTGGCCGAGCTTAAACGCGACGAGCGGACACGGCACATCCCGGTCATCGTCGTGAGCGCGAAAGACATCACGGAGGCCGAACGCCGACGGCTCAACGGATACATCGAGGCCGTCTACCAGAAAGGCTCGCTCTCGCCTCGCGCGTTCGTCGATCAGGTCGTTCACGTGCTGGATCGCAGGACGACGCTCGCCGGCGTATCGCAGGACTTTCCGGAGGCTACTCCGACAGACACGCCCGCCCTGAGGGCGTCAACAACGCTGACGCCCTCACCCGCCCCTTCGCTACGCTCAGAGCTTGCCCTGAGCGAAGGGAAGGGGCAAGCTCTGCGAAGTCCCCGACCGGAGGGAGCGGGAAGCCGAAGCCCTGAGCAGCGCGAAGGGGAAGGCGAAGGGTCGCCGCGCTCGCGGGATGGGAGCGAGGAAGCGGTCTAATGGCCTACTCTGTGCTCTACATCGAAGACAACCCCGACAACATGCTGCTCGTGCGGCGGGCGCTCGAGGCGCACGGCTATCGCTTCTTGTGGGCCGCCACGGGCCTGACCGGGGTGGCCGCGGCCTACACGGAACGCCCGGATTTGATCCTGCTCGACATCAACCTGCCGGACATTGACGGCTACGAAGTCGCTCGGCGCTTGCGCAGCGACCACCGCAACGGCATGCAATACGTGCCCATCATCGCCATTACGGCCAACGCTCTGAAAGGCGACGCCGAGCGAGCACTGGCCGCCGGCTGTGACGTGTACATGTCTAAACCGATCGACATTCGCGAGCTGTGGGCGCGAGTCATGGGCTTCCTGCCTGACGAATCGCCGGTCGCGATGGGCGGCAACGACAATCCGTGAGGAGTGATCATCCCCGCCCGCTCCGCCACAAGCTCGCCACTCCCGCTCCACATAGAGAGTATCGGATGCCGTGTATCCTGGTCGTAGACGATAACGACGAACACGTCGAGTTGGTGAATCGGATCTTGACCGCCCGAGGCTACACCGTCGTGGCCGCCGGCGACGCCGAAACCGGCCTGCAGGCGGCCGTCGATCATGACCCGGACTTGATCCTGTTAGACCTGGGCCTGCCCGACGTCGACGGGCAAACGCTGGTGGGCTTGATGCGCCGCGTCCCGGAGCTGACCCACACGCCGATTATTGCAGTCACGGCCTGGCCGCAGGAAACCGCTCGCGAAATGGTGGAGGCTTATGGCTGCGCCGGTTACATCAGCAAACCCATCGTTCGAATAACCGACCTTGTCGATCAAGTTGCCAGCCACCTCCGTCGATAACTCCTGTGCGACGCGTCTCCAGACGCCGACTCAGACGCCGACTCAACTGCTCCCCGCCAGCTCCTTCAGCATTGAACAATTGACGGCGGCCTACAACCAGACGCGCGTCGATTATCTGGTGCCTATGCCGATGAACGCGGCGCGCCTGGCCGAGTACATTCACACGTATGACGTGGACATGGATCGCTCGCTGGTCGCCGTCGACGACGGCCAGATTTTGGGACTGGCGATGTTGGGGGTTCGGCCCGGCCGGGCGTGGGTAACCCGGCTAGGGGTGCTGCCGGCGAAGCGCCGGCGAGGCGTCGGCGAGGCGCTGGTGTGCGCGCTGCTGGCCGCCGCCGAACGACTGGGGATCGACGACATCGTTCTGGAAGTCATCCAGAACAACGCGCCGGCTCACGCCCTATTTCTGAAGCTCGGCTTTTACGAAACAGGCGAATTGCTCATCCTGCGTCGCCCGCCTGCGCCGCCGGCCGGCGTGCCACCGGCCCGTGTCCGCTGGCTCGATCGATGGGAAGCGCTCGACTTGCTCCACAGCCGGAGCACATCGCCGGCTTGGACGAATGAAACCGAGTCATTCGCCCACGCCGACGGCGTACTGGGATTGTCCCTGACGCTGCCGAATGGCGACGGCGGCTGGCTGGTGTTCCAGCGGCAGCGATTAATGCTCCAGCGGTTCACGCTGATGACCGAGCAAGGCGATCCACGCGCCGTCGGTCGCGCGCTGCTGGCGTATCTTTATCGGCAGTACCCGGATCTCGACACCCATGCCGAAAACATCCCAGTCGACGATCCGCACGTGAAGGCCCTGTTCGAGGCGGGCTGCGTCGAATCGTTTCGCCGCATCGAAATGAACCGGAACAGCCACATCACGGCGAAGTAGCCTGCGCCGATCCTGGGCACAGTCGAAGGACGGCGTCATCCCTTCGGCAGGCTCAGGGCAGGCTCTTCAGGACGAGAGGAAGATTCACCCGATAGGGCAGCACATCGGCGACGAGCGACGCGTTGTCGACGACCATCGCCGTCCGCCCACCCGCGCCGTCGTTGGTCACGCCAAAGTGCAGCACGATCGATTGGCCGGCATACGGCGTCAGGTCGAACACGCCGCGCTGCCAGGTCTGCGCGTTCGACAGCGTCCAGAACAGCGTCTCCAGCGTCGCGCCGCTGGTCGGATCGACGATCTGTAGATACTGCGCGTCGCCGGCGGCCTGGCTCGCAGGCGCGATCGGTTCAGGCGCCGCCATCTGCTCTTCGCTCGACGCGCCGTACCAACGAACGCTCAATTGGGCGACCGTCGCGCTGATCGGAATCGTCACGGTCTGCTGCGCCGACGAAGTGGCGTCGACGTTGCCGCCCATGTCGATGCCGAGACGCAGCGCTTGCAGGCCGTCGTACACGACGCGGCGGGACGCCGCAGCGGCCGCCGTGCCCGGTGTCGTGGCCAAGTCCCAGCCGCTGCCGGCTTCGAAGTTGCCGTCGATGAGGATGTCGCGCGCCGCCGTCCTGTAGCGCCACACACCCGCACTGGACGTCACGATGGCATGCCCGGCGCGGGTCACCGTCAAATCGGAAAGCGCAGGCCAGTCGGGAGGCGCGCCGATCGCCGTCCAGCTTCGGCCACCGTCGATCGATCGATACAGTTGGCTGGTCGAGATCGCGTAGGCGGTGTCATCGGTGGCGTAATTCGGCGAGAAGGCTACGCCGCGCATCTCGACCTTGGGCAGGCCGGCGCTCGCCGCCTGCCAGTTCGCGCCGCCGTCGGTCGAGCGGAACACGCCGCCGTAAAAGTCCATGCCCGACACCCAATTCGCCGCCGCGAGCAGAGTCTGGCTGTCCGTATAGTTCGGCGCGACGGCGATCGCGACGACGTAGGTCGTGCTGATCAGCCCGGAGGCCGCCGGCTGCCACGTCGTCTCGCCGGAGGGCAATCGCCAGAAGCCCTGGCCGCCACCGGCGAACACTGTGCCGTCGGCAGGATAGCCCGGCGGGAGCGCGACTCGCAGCGCGGGATACGATACACCGGGCGCCCACGTCCCTACCTGCGCCCAGGTATCGCCGCCGTCCGGCGAGCGCAGGACGCGGCCCGTATTGCCCGTCGCGTAAACCGTGCGATCGGTGGCGTATTCAGGTGAGATCGCCAGCGCCCCCACGCTGTCCGTCGAATACACCGGCGACCAGGTCGCGCCGCTGTCCGTGGTGCGATAGATGCTTCCGCCAATGCTGACACTGCTGTTCCGCGCGGCGAAGAGTGCCCGGTCGCTGGCATAGTCCGGCGAGACCGAAACATCGGCGATGCTGAAGTGCGACGGTCCCCCCTGCAAGCCGATCGGTGTCCACGCCGCGCCGCCGTCGGCGCTCGCATAGATGCCGTGATCCGACGTGCCCACCACCCACAGTGTTTCGTCCGCCGAGAGCGCGATCGAGCGTGTCGATAGCGTCGCCAACCCTTGCGCCGCAGAGACGGCATTTCCCACGATGCGCTCGACGCCGCGCGCAGTGCCCACCAGAAAGACGGCGTGTCCAGGCCAGCCGGGTGAGATTGCCAGCGACGAGACGGGCACGCCGGAGTAACCCGGCACGACACTCCAGTTGAGGCCGCCGTCCGTCGATCGATACAGGCCGACGTTGGTGCCGGCGTACAGCGTCCGGTCGTCGTTGAAATTCGGGGAAATCGCCAGCGCGCTGATGAGCGTCGCGCTCGGCGCGATGGTTCGAGTGATCCAGCTCGTCGCCTCGTCGGAGGAGATGTACAGCGCGCCACCGCCGGCGTACATCAGGTGGTCGCCGTCAAAGCGCGGCGAGAGGACTAGCGACGACACCGGGTAAGTCATCATCCGCGTCCAGGTAGCGCCGCCGTCCGGCGTTTTGTACACGCCGTTCGCTCCGGCGACGAACGCCATCTGGGAGGTCGCGAAGCTGCCTGAATAGGCGATCGCCGACACGGAGGTCACACTGTAGTTCGGCGTCCAGTTGACGCCGCCGTCACGGCTGATGAACAAACCGCCCCACCCGCCGCCGGCCATGACGTGACCGCCGGTCGCGTAGTTCGGCGCGACCGCGACGGAGGCCATCGATCCGGGTGCGCCGAAGTAGGCGCGCGGCAGCCACTGCCACGTCGCGCCGCCGTCCGTCGACTTGAACAGCCCGGCCCACGTCGCGGCGAACACGGTGCGATCCGTCGCGAAGTTGGGCGAGAAAGCGTAGTCGTGAACCGCCGAGCTATAGGGGAACGGGGCCGACTCGATGCCGCTCGACGACGCCTGCCACGTCGCGCCCCAATCGGAGGATTTGAAGATGCCCAGCCCCGACTGATCGCCCGCGCGCCCCATCCGCCATTCGCCGCTGAAGGCCACGCCGTCGTCGACGAAGTTGGGCGAGACGGCCAGCGCCTGCGCCTGGCCGCCGCGCGGGCCGGCGCTGAACCACGCGCCGGCCTCAGCCGGATCGAACTGCGTGATCCCGAACTGATATAGCCCGCCGTTCGTTCCCGCGTACAGCGCCAGCGAGACGTGTGGCTCGACATCCCTTTGATGCGAGGCGGATGCGACGTCGAACACCCGGTAGGCGCTCAGCCCATCGGCGACCAACTGCCAGGCCTGCCCGCCGTCCGCCGAGCGATACACCGCGCCATCGGCGGGGTCATCGCCCGGTGCGCCGTACGACACGCCGGCCAGCACCGTGCCGTCGCCCGCGAAGCGCAGCGCCGTGATCGTCAGCACGCCGCCATTTGGCGTCGCCGGGATTCCAGTGTTCAACTTCTGCCAGGTTTCGCCGCCGTCCGTCGACCGATAGAGCGCGCCTGGCCCATCGAGCGTTTCTTTTACACCTGCGTATACCGTCTGGCTCGCGGCGTAAAGCGGCGACACGGCCAGCGCGGTCGTCGTGTGGGACAACACCTGCGTCCACGTCTGCCCGCCGTCCGGCGAGCGCTGCACGCCGCCGTCGCCTGTGCCCGCGAAGATCGTCCGATCGACGGCGTAATTCGGCGACGGAGCGATCACGCCGGCAGACCCCGCTGGGCGGGGCGCAAGCAGTGGCGAAGATGCCAGGAGCGCCCACGAGTCGCCACCGTCGGCCGAAACGAAGATGCCCGACTCTGTCGCGCTCGAACCGTACACCCACACCGTGCCATCGGCGGCGAAGTCAGGCGAGATCGCCACGGCCCATCCGATCAGCCCGCTGCTGACCAGGCTCCAATTCTGCCCGCCGTCCGTCGAGCGATAGATCCCGCCGCTGCGGAAGTCGGGCGGCGCGGTCAGGCCGGTCACGGCGAACGCAGTCCGGTCGGCGGCGAAATCGGGCGAAAAGGCCACCTGCTGAACTTGATCGAGCCGGCCCGAAACATCGCGCCACGTCGCGCCGCCATCGGTGGAGAGCTGCAGGCTGCCCGCATCCTCGTCGGGATTGCCCGTGAGCGCCCGCTCGAAGAATGCCGTGCCGGCCAGCAGCGTGTGCGGATCGTTCGGCGCGACGGCGAGCGCGCGGATGGTCAGCCGGGCCAAGCCTTTGTTGCCTGGATACCAGTGCTCGCCCCAGTTCGACGAGCGATAGATGCCGGAGCTGGTCCCGGCGAAGGCGGCGGCATCTGATGCGGTGGTCGGCGCGAGCGCCAGCGCGAAGACCGACCCGCCGACGAAGCCACCCAGGTAGGGCTTCGTCGAGTCGTACCAGCCGACCGGCGACCACGTCGCGCCGCCGTTGGTAGAACGATAGGCGCCCGGATCGGCCGCGCTCGCCGCCAGCATAATGCCATCGGCGGCGAACGTCGGCGAGAAGAGCAGCGTGTGTTGATCGGCGCTGCCCGACAGTGTGATCGTGCTGGACGACCACGACGCGCCGCGATCAGGCGAGATGGTGATGCGGCCATCGTCCGTGTTGATGGCCGCAATTGTCTGGTCGTCGGCGTAATCCGGCGAGACGGCTACGGCGCTCAGATTGCCGGTGAGGCCCGTCGGGGTCCACACTGTCCCGCCGTCGGTCGATTTGTACAGGCCGGCCGGATCGCCGCCCGAGGCAGTGGCATACAGCGTGCGATCGGCCGCATACGCGGGCGAAAAGGCCAGGTCGGTCAAAGGGTGCGTCGAGAACCAGCCGCCCGCCTCGGTGAAGATGATGCCACCGTCCGTCGATCGATATGTTTGCGACGCGCCGATCGCGTACAGTGTGCGATCGACGGCGTAGTTGGGAGAGACGACAACGCCGGTGAGGTTTTGCAGTCCGCCAGTGGGCACCGTCGCCGGCGCCTGCCACGTCTCGCCCGCGTCGGTTGAGCGATAGACGGTGTAACCGGTCGTCCCAAATCCGGTCACGGCGAAGAGCGCCTGATCGGCCGCGTAAGCGGGCGAAATCGCGAGATCGACGACGACCCAGTCGTCGGGGCTGGTCGATTTCCACGACAGGCCGCCATCGTCCGTGCGATAGACGCCCCTGCCGCGCAGGCCGGCGTATGCAGTGTGGTCGTAAGCGTAATCGGGGGAAATCGCCAGTGCGGAGACGCTGCCGCCCGTTGGGCCGTTCACCGGCAACCACGCGGCTGTCGCCGCCGCACGCGACGGCAGCCCTTCGGCGGAGCCGACGAGGAACATCAGAGCCAGCAGTAGAGTGAGAGCGCGTTTCATCGCCTTTGCCTCCAAGGCACATCGCTCGCCCACCCCAAGCTCATTATAGCACACCGCAGCAAGCAACCTGTGAACCTCGGTGTGTTTGCATCATAAATCGTGCAAATCAGGCTGCTGCCATTTTCCTTTGTTCTTCCGCCCTCAATTCGCGCCTCAGCAGTTTCCCGACTTTTGATTTAGGCAGCATATCTCGAAATTCGATGTAGTGCGGAACCTCGTACGGCGCGAGTCGCCCGCGGCACCAGGTGGTGAGATCGTACGCAGTAATGCCTTTCACATCTTCCTTGAGAACCACGAACGCTTTGATCCGTTCGCCGACATTCGAATCGGGAACGCCGACGACGCAGGACGCGATCACCGCGGGATGTTCCTGCAAAACGGCTTCGATGCGCGATGCGGCGACGCGGTAACCCTTGTGTTTGATCACATCCACTGAGCGATCCCGGAAAAACAGCCAACCCTGGTCATCGAGGCGTACAATGTCCCCCGTTCGATACCACCGTTTGTCGTCGAGATTTACAAAGCTGCGCAGGGTTTCTTCCGGCTTGTTCCAATAGGCGTTGACCATGTGCTCCGAAGAAACCAGCAACTCACCCGACTCTCCTACAGGCAGAGGCTCGAGCGTATCGGGATTCACGATTTTGATTTTTTGGAAGGGAACGACTTTGCCCACGCTTCCTTCGGGGAAAGGCTCGCCCGCCGGCGTCAACGAAATGCCGCCGCACGCTTCCGTCGCGCCGTAGCCCTGGTAGATCGGCTTGCCGAATTTCTTGCGCCAGCGACGGGCCACCTCCACCGGAAGAACATCGCCGCCCGAGAAACAATATTTGAGCGAGCCGAGATCGTACTGGTCTACACGATCGTGCTCCAAAATCATCCGGTACATCGTCGGCACGCCGAAGAACGTCGTCGCCTTGTAGCGCTGAATGTGGTCGAACGTCGCGTCGAGGCTGGGTCTCGGCAACAAGATCATCTGTTCCCCGTGCAGCAGCGCTCCCAAACCCACGACCTGGCCGAGGATGTGGTAGAGAGGCGCGCCCTGGATGAGCACGTCCTGCCCCTTGGGAACCAAACCTTCGCCGGCTCGCCTTTGCTCTCGCATCGCTTCCAAGAAGAGTGCGTGAGAAATCGGCACCCCTTTCGGATACCCGGTCGTGCCGCCGGTGTAAAGCATCTCGGCGATCTCCAGACCTGGTGAAGAGGCCAACCCTTTGACCCCGTTCGGCGCCGGCTCTCTGCCAGACCGCCCGCGAGTCTTCAATAACTGGCTGAACGCTATCGTGTTCTCATCCAGATGGAACATCCCTTTGGGAACCTTGTTCAAAGCCCGGCCCAGAACTCGCTTCCACAGCGGCAAGGCCTCGATCAGCGTCGTTACGACCACGCGCTTGAGCTTCGTTTCGGAAAGGACACGTGTGACATAGCCAAAGTTGGTGTCCAAGCAAAAGATCGTTTCCGCGCCACTGTCGTTCGCGATGTACTCGAGGTCGCTTGGCGCGTAGACAGGCGTAATCGGGATCGCCACCGCGCCCATCTTTTGCAAGGCGAGCCAGGCGATGATCCACTGCGGCAAATTGGGCAGAAAAAGAATCGCCTGGCTGCCCTTCTTCACCCCCCACTGGGTCAGAGAGGTCGCGGCGCGGTCAACTGCATCGGCCAGTTGTGCGAAGGTATATTTCTTGCCCAGATAGATCAGGCATGATTTCTCCGGGAGGCTGTTCGCGGTGTTCTCAAACACGTGATAAATGGAATCCATCGCTACACTCCAAAATACGCGGAGCGAACTTCGGGATTGTTCATCAGCTCTGGTCCCGTGCCGGTCAGGATCAGCGTGCCATTTTCGATGACATAGCCGCGATCGATGACCGGAAAGATGGGGCGCGCGTATTGCTCACTCACGAGAAGGGTGATGCCCTGTTGCCGAATGTCTCTCATCGCACGGACGATGTCGGCCTGCAGCAGGGGACTCAGGCCCAACAACGGCTCGTCGAGCAACAGCAGGCGCGGGTGCGCGACGAGTGCCATCCCGACGGCCAACATTTGCTGCTCGCCGCCGCTCAACAGCCCGCCCTTCCTGCGCCTTAATCGCGTCAGATGCGGAAAGATGTCGTAAACCAGGCGGATGCGCTCCTTAACCTCGCGAGAGGGGCGCAGGAATCCGCCGATTTTCAAATTCTCTTCGACGCTGCTGTCGCGGAACACAGGATGCCGTTCGCGGCACAGGACGATGCCTTTTTTCACGCGGTCGCTCGGCTTGGCGTGCAGGATCTCTTCGCCCTCGAATTTTAACTCCCCGTGGACCGTGATCCGCTCGCCGCCTTTGCGTTCTTCTTTGGTTTTCAAGTCGAGCGTCAGACCGGCAATCGTATTCATCAGCGTCGTCTTGCCCGCGCTGTTCGATCCGAACACACCGACGATCTCGCCTGGGCGCACCTCGAGGCTCAGACTGTTCAGCGCGAGCGCATTCTCGTAGTAGACGGTGAGATCCTTGATCTCAAGCATCGGCGCCCACCCCTGTCCCCAGGTATGCCTTTCTCACGTCCTCCATTTCAATCACTTCGGACGGCGTCCCCTCGGCGATCTTCTCGCCGAAATTCAGCACGATCACTGTCTTGACAATGCGGAAGAGTTCGCGCAGCCGATGCTCCACCATCATCAGCGTCGTCCCTCGCTCCCGTATTTTTTCGATGAGCGGGAGCAGGCTCGCGACTTCGGACAAGCTCATGCCGGAGAACAATTCGTCGAGGATGAGGACCTCGGGTTCGAGCGCGAGGCAGCGCGCCAATTCCAATCGCTTCAAATAGCCGTGCGGAAGGTTGCTGGCGGTCTTGTATGGCACTTGCGAATCACGCTCGAACCCGACTTCTTCCAGCAGGTGAATCGCGACCTCATCACGATTGCCGTACTGGCCTCCTTTCATTCTCCTGACACGCGGAGAATATAAAGGGATGATGAGGTTTTTGAAGGCGGGCAGATTGTAGAACGGCCGCACCATCTGAAAACTGCGCGCAATGCCTAGCCCAACCCGCTCGTGCGGCATCAGGCGGGTGATGTCTTTCCCCTTAAGAAGGACGCGCCCGGAAGTCGGGCGCACAAAGCCGGTGATGAGATTGACCAGCGTCGTCTTCCCCGACCCGTTCGGGCCGATGACGCCCAACGCGCCGCCTTCTTCCAGCTCGAAACTGACGTTATAGACGGCGCCGACCCCGCCGAAGCGTTTGTTGAGCTGCTCTACTTTTAAGATGGGAACGGCGCTCACGTGTCACCTTCCCAGGGCACCCGGCGCTCAAACTGATGATACCGGCGCTGCACATAGTGAAAGAGGCCCTCCGGCAGGCCGACGACAAAGACGACGAGGATGACCGAGTAGACCACCACCCGCCACGTTCCAAACCCGCGGAAAATTTCCGAGATCGGCACGAGGAGGAAGGCGCCGAGCATCGCGCCGGCAAACGTGCCTACGCCGCCGACAATCGCGCCGGTCAGAGGCAGAATAGAATAGTCGCTCGCGAAGGCCGGCATGCCAACAAACTGAAGTTGATGCGTCATCAGCGCCCCCGCGAACGTCGCGGGGAGTGCGGCGATGAACACGGCCTGGGCCTTGTACCAGGTGATGTTGATCCCCGCCGCGATCACCGAGCGGTCGTTATCCCTGATCCCCTTCAACACCAGGCCGTAATCGGTGTTGATGAGACGGCGAAATCCAAACAGGGTGAGAAGCACCGCCGCGATTGCGATATACAGCACGATCGTAATGTCCGGCAAGGGATCGAGTGCGCTCAGCCCATCCGTGCCGCCCAGGATCTTGGTCGCTTCGATCACGCGCATGAATAGCAGGGGCAGCGTCAGGGTGATGAGCGCAAAGTAGATCCCGCGCAGCCTCAGAACTGGGTAGAGGATGGCCGCGCACAACAGCGCGCCGAGAAGCGTGCCGGCCGGAATGGTGAGGAAAGGCGGCCAGTGGTAAGTATCATTCAGGACACCGGCGAGATAGCCGCCAATGCCGAAGAACAGCGCCTGCCCCAGCGAAACCAGCCCGGCGGACGCGAGCAAGTCCCAGGAGAGCGCCATGAGCGCGATCGTACAGGCGGTCAGCATCACGTTTAACCCATACACTCCGATCACATCTCTCAGCAAAGGAAAGATGAGCAGACCGCCGATCAACACCACGCGCGGTCCCAGCAGGTAGGACAATTCGCGATAAGACGCGAGCGCGAAGATATCGTCCGACCGCGCTTTGATGCCTCGATCCAGCCGCTCCCTGCGGTAAGCCGCGCTCATGTCAAACGCGTTCCTCCAGTTCCTGGGACTTGCCGAGCAACCCCGACGGCTTGACGGCGAGGACGAGGACAATCGCCGCGAGGTACACCACCGCCTGCCACTCCGTTCCCAAAATCGTCGCGGCCAGCACTTGCGAATAGCCAAGCCCGAGTCCGCCTATAATCAGGCCGGGTGTGCTTTCCAGGCCACCCAAAACGGACACGGCGACCGCGATCAATAGCACTTCGTACCCCGTGCCGATCGAGATGATGCTCAACGGGAATATCGTCAGCGCCGCGATCGCCGTCAGCGCCGAGCCGAGAGCCACGCTGAGCATCGCCGCCCAGTCCGATTCGATGCCGAACGCCAGCGCGGTGTGCTCGTCCTGTGCGATCCCGCGCAGCGCCAGGCCGATCTTCGTATGGTGCGTGAACAGCCAGAGTAAAACCGCCAGCGCCAATCCGACGCCGATCACAAACAGCCGCTGGTAATCAATCGACACGCCTGCGATCCGAAGCTGCCCCTTGATAAATGGAGCCAGGTTGAACTCGTAGGTGACGAATCCCAGCGACCGGAAGAACTCAAGAATCGCGACGCCCACGGCGAATGTCGCGATCACTTCGGACAACTCGATGCCACGCACGCGCAGCAAAATGAAGCGGTAGATCAAGGCGCCGAGGGCGCCGGTCACGAGAATGGCCAACAGGATAGCGATGCCGTAAGGCAACCCGAGATTGTGCAGCGCCAGCCACGCGGCAAGACCCGCGAACAGATACAACCCGCCGTGCGCAAAATTGGCAACTTTGCTCAAACCGAACGTGAGACTAAAGCCGAGCGCCGTGAGGATCAGGATGACACTGTTGACCAGGCCATAGATGAGAACGCTGGCGATCATGGGTCCGACCTGTGGACAAGGAGAGGGCGGCCTCGATGCAGGTCGCCCTCCCGGGGTTGACTCATTCGTTAGATGCTCAGGCGCCAGTACACACGAGGCTTATTCGGATGCCGGCACTTCAATCTCGCCTTCGGCGACGGCCGGTGGGAAGACCGGGATGCGTTTTCCGTCTCTCCATTGGAATACTACGCCGAGCGCGGTCTCCTTGGGATCGAGACCGAAGATCACCTGGTGATCCTCGCCAAACTTGATCCGCCCGATGACCCCTTGCATGTCGGTCGCTTCCAACGCCGTGACGAGCGCATCGCCGTCGAGCGTTCCCGCGCGCTCAATCGCTGCGGCGAGGACGTAGACCGCGTCATAGGAAGGTCCAGGACCGTGCCCGCTGAGTTTCGCCCGCGCCTCTTCGCCGAACTTCTTGGCATAGTTGTCGTTGAACTGCACCGAAGCGGGAACGGCTTGAACCGGCAGAGGGCCAATCTCGAACATCAAGTTGACCATCCCGTCCACATCCCCCTCGAATGTTTCCCAGGCCGTCGCCGGAGCCACGGGGCTGATAAAGCCCGCCAGGAGGGCCGGCGCCTGCATCGAGCGCGCCTGCTTCAATAGAATACCTGCCTGTGGCATGTCAAAGATCGGCATAATCACATCGGCTTTGCCGTCGATCGCCTTGCTCAGCGATGTAGAGAACTCCGTCGCGCCAATCGGGTACGCGTCGTTGCCGACGACCTCCCAGCCGTTATCCGTGAGCCACTTCGCCACACCGTCGGCGGTTCCCTTCGCCCACGCAACGTCCTGGTAAGTGAGGTAAGCGCGGCTGAAGTTGAATTCCTGCGCCAAGAAGCCCATCGCCTGCGTCAAGTACATGCCGACGCCCGACCCATTCAGGCCTAAGCGGAAGAAGTACTTGTAACTGTCATAGCTCTCCGTGACTCTTTGCTGGAGCGCGGGCGTCGCGGCAATGGTGACGAGATACGGGATCTTGTACTTGGCAATCAGGTCCAGCGAGGCCATCAAGACTTCGGAACGGAAAGCGCCGACCACAATCGCGTCTGGCTCCTTTTCGAGGATCAGTTTCTCCACGGCTTGCAGGGCATCGTTCACCGGAATGCCCGCGCCAGCCTCCCGTGTGTCAATCGATTCGATTTGCAGGAGCCGTTGCGCACCTCCCACATTCACCCCGCCTTTGGCGTTGATCTCATCCACCGCCAGCAGAGCCGAGTTGAGCGCATCTTGCCCCTCGATGGTGCCCAGGTCCGTCGGCACACCGATCACAATCGGCGGGGCCGCCGTCGTCGCCGGCGTGGTGGCCGGCGCAGCACACCCCGCCATCAACAGCAGAGCGAGCAGTAACGCGATGCTAGGAATGCGGTTCATTTTGATGTCCTCCTTGAAAGGATAGCAACGTGGTGTCCCGGCTGACAGCTATGAGGAAAAGTCCGTACCACCGCCACCAGGTTGGCGCTGATCGTTACGGACTTTGAGCATGCAATTAAATACCTTCTACCCGGTATGTTTTATTATAATACGATATAATTTAAGCTGTCAAACTTCTCTTTGTTCTCGTCATTCGACCAGTGTGCAGTGTTCTTGTACTCGACATGGGTATTGGTCCCAAGTCCATTGGAAAATGACGTGTGCTGGCATAAGCGTCGCATCAGGGTAGGGATATCCCTACCGCTACCCGGTAATCTCCCTCCGCCATCAAGGGGAATCCCCCATTGATTGCTCCTTCGCATCCGAATATCCTGTTATGTGGCGCATCCGACCCCTTCTACCCGGCAGGTGAATCATGCAAAGTCTACCTCGATGGTTCGATGATATAGATGTGCGTATTACCGGATGGATGGCTCGTCACGGCATCCCATTCTTGCGAATGAGCCTCGGCATCGTCTTCTTCTGGTTCGGCGTGCTGAAGTTCTTCCCCGGTCTTAGCCCGGCGCAGGACCTGGCGACACGCACGATCGATATCCTCACCTTCGGGCTTATCCCTGCCCATCTCTCTATGCTTGTGCTGGCCACATGGGAATGCCTGATCGGGTTGGGGCTGATATTCGGTGTGTTCCTGCGGGCGACGTTGCTCCTGTTGTTTCTGCAAATGCTCGGCACGATCCTGCCCATTTTCTTCTTCCCCCAGGAAGTGTTCACTCGCATTCCCTACGCGCCCACCCTGGAGGGTCAATACATCATCAAGAACGTGGTGCTGATCGGCGCCGGCATCGTGATCGGCGCGACTGTGCGTGGCGGCGCAGTCGTCGCCGATCCCAGGATTGCCCGGGTAGCTGTGCAGATGGAGAAGCGGCAAGAAAAAGAGATGCAATGACTTAATCTCGCTTAATCAATTGCCGCGTGGCATGATGAATAGGTACGTTCCGCCGCCGTGTGCTGACATAAGTCTCGCATCAGGGTAGGGATGTCCCTACCGCTGCCCGGTATTCTCCCCTCGCCATCAAGGGGAATCCCCCATTGATTGCACCTTCGTATCGGACTATCCTGTTATCAGCCATCGGGAGCGCAATCTCTCCGCGTTGACGGTTATCGCTCTGTCCAATCCAGACCACGACGTCGTGCACGTTGGCCGTGCAGGAAATTTCTACTGACGGCCTTTATGTCTGCGGTAATGGTGTCCATCTGGAATCACACTGCCGCATGAAAACGACACGCAATGGAGGAGCGGGACCTGTTTCTGCGAACGGAGGTGTGACATGACTGCGATCAGTACCGTTTCAACAGCGTTGGTCGTGTTGATTATCTTACTGCTACTCGGCTCACTGTTCACTGGGTCTGTGCTGGCCGATGCCGAGATCTTCAAGCCCTATACCGGCCACCGAATGAATGTGGAAACTGACGCGATGGCACAACGGCTCAAGGTGCAAGCAGAAGCCGATGCGAGAGTCGCGGTAGTCCAGGCCCAAGAGGCGGCAAAACTTGCCGCTGCCAAGACGGCAGCCGAGCAGGATCTCATCCGGGCCGACACCCAGGCCCAGATCGCGGTTATCCAGGCTGAAACCGAGGCCACGATCGCGCGAATTCAGGAAGACCTGCGCGTGCAGATCAGGCAGAACGATCAGAAGATTGAGAATGATGCTAATATCAACAAGGTTGTAACGATCCTCGCACTTGCCTTCGGGCTGGGCCTGTGCGTTGCCTTCGCCAGGCTGCTGTTTGGTTTGGCGGGGCTCGCCTCAACGCGTCCGTCCACTGTGCCTGCAATCACAGCTACGCAGACTCGGGCTGTCGATTCGTGGCGCGATTCGGATTTTAGAGCCCAGGCCATCGGCCAGGCTAGGAAACGAGAGCGCGAGTATCGAGAGTCGCTTATCGCCCGCCGCACCGTGTGGCCAGAGGACATACGCAGCGGTAACGGTCGCAAGGGGCCTGTATCTGTCAGGCAATCGAAGCGATGAGCGGAAGGAGTGCGGAGTCGCTGAGGAGTTTACGCGCCTGGGCGATTTGCTCGCGCACTGCCCGGGGAGCCGTGCCGCCGATCGTCTCGCGCGCCGCGATCGAATGGACAAAATCGAGTGTCTCTGCGAGGTCTGCCCCAAACTCTGGGGCGATCCGGCGATAGTCGTCCGCCGAC
>DASSFZ010000406.1:0-2150 GCA_035693785.1 Anaerolineae bacterium
GACGTGAACTCGACCGACTGCCGCATGGCTTCCGGCACCTGCGCGCGATCGACCGCGCGGAAGCCGAAGCGCGGGAAGAACTCGCCCGCCGTCTCGGTCAGCAGGTAGACCTCCGTCACGCCTCCCTGGCGAGCCAGATCGAGCGCCGCCCGCGCGAGCCGCTGACCCAGACCCCGCCCGCGCCGCGCAGGATCGACCGCCACCGAGCGCAGCAGGGCCGACGCGCCGTACATCTCCAATGCCGCACTGCCGACGATCCGGCCATCGTCGCGCGCGACGAGCGTCGTCGCCCAGTGATCGGCCAGGCCATCCTTCGGCAGGTCGCTTTGTTCGAGCAGCGTCAGGACGGCAGATATGTCCTCATTACGGGCGAGTCCGATTGCGACTGCCATACGATCCGTGTTCATTCGCGTTCATCCGCGTCCCAACTCCTGTCGGCGTCGGGTGAGTCATGTCACTCAATAATATAGACGAGCGTCCGGGAAAAAGGATGCAAATCAGGCCCTGGCGAGCGCGACATCCAGCAGCCGCTCGGAAATCCGTCTGAGGCTGCCCTGCACACCCCACCACAGGATGCCCAGCTCGACGACGAGCGCGACGTTCAGCGCGACCGCCGCCGTCACGAGGCCGGGAAACTGCGCCCGCACGCCGGCGAAAAGGATGAGCATCGTCGCCGCCAGGTTGAACGCCATGCCCAGGTTCACGACTTTCGTGGCGCGCGTGTTGATGAGCAGGCCGCGCAGCCAGGAGACCAGGGCAGTCAGGCCCGGCAAGAACACGAAGAAGTACAGGCCCTGGCGCGCGATCTCGGCGAGCGCGGGCGCGGCGTCCTGCACGCCGATCAGGTACGCATCGACGAGCGGCGTGAAGACGAAAAGCGCCATCAATCCGGTGACGATCACCGTCAGCATACTCGTGAAGCGGCGAATTGGCCCGAGTGTATCCGGCCCCTTCGTCAAGGCGATGACGGCTTCGGGCAGCGCGAAGGCCGCCGCGCGCGCGACGAGCATCATCTGAAAGACGAGCGGCCAGGCCGCCAGCGACTGTGTCGGGTTGGGCAGGCGCGCCAGGCTGAAGGCGACCATCGGCTGCACGAGCAGGATGAGGAGCGAGGTCGCCGCAAGTGGCAAATGGAACCAGAACAGCTCGCGATAGGTCAGGCGCTGGCCGTCGGCCGCCGGCCTGTCAACGCCGAACTCACGGGCGATCACCGGCCGCACGACGATCGTCGCGTAGACTGCTTCGGCGGTCACGCCGGCCATCAGCGCCATCGCGCCGACGACGATGCCCGGCCAATCACTCAATACAGCCAGGCCAACCGCCGTGCCGCCGGACGCCGTCAGGCGCACGACGGTGCCCCACGCGATCGTGCGCGTGCGGTCGAATCGAATCAGGATGCCCTGGCAGAAGCGCCGCCAGCCGATCGCCGCGCTCCAGAAGATCAGGATCTGCATGCCCGGCCGCACCCATTCGGCCACCTCGCGCGGCACCCCCATCCAGCTCACGACGATCGTGTCGAACAGCCCGGTGTAGGCCACCAGGCAGTGGACCATCGTCAAGAAGATCATCCAGTGGATCGTGAACCGGCGGATGAGCAGGTACGCATGCCGATCCTTGCTCAGCGCGGTCGACGTCGCGAGCAGGTTGATGATCGGGCTTTCGATCGTCACGGACAGGCTGAGGACGATGCCCAGCGCGGCGAGCATGATCACTTCGTTCGGCAGCCGGTTGATCACGGCGCTGATGATCGGCCCTTCGCCGGCCATCAGCAGCCAACTCAGAAAGAGAGGAAACCAGAACCACAGGATGTCGCGTTGGCGCAAGGGTGGACTCCAGGATGTGTGGTGAGTGCTTGGGAGTATAGCAGATTCTGGGCTGCGGCCACTTCTTGCACCACTGACAGCCGTCGCTCGACTTCGACCGTTTCAGGGGGTCAATGGTTCGCGTTGCAGGCGGTCGAGAAACTCGCGTGCGGCGATGATGGGAATCTCACGATATGCCTTGAGAGCCAGCAAATGCTGATCGCCGCTGACGATCGCGTCGGCGCGACCGGCCACGGCGGCTTCTAAGAACTTGTCATCTTTCGGATCGGCGGCAATCACACGGAGCGGTTCGGCGGGGATGGCAAACTCGGCCTGGTGAAACAGGTA
>DASSFZ010000407.1:0-5621 GCA_035693785.1 Anaerolineae bacterium
AAACCGCCTAAAACGGGCCGAAAAGGCCAAATTGGACAAAGTCCAGAGATGAAAGCATATCAACGAATTTGAAACGCTTCAGTATCAAATCGTGTTCATCACACTCGATCGCCTGTCCATTGATCCTGCGTATGATAGGATATGCGTTTATGAGGGATCGATCAATGGGGGATATGCCTTCGCGGGGTAGGGAAATCCCTACCATCCATTTCATCTTGCCAGCTACCACCAATCGCAGCACGTCTAAATCGCGACTGGTCAGCGATTTCTTCTCCAATTCCTCGTTCCGCGCTCAGGCATGGCAGGGGCTTGCAGCCCCAGCCGGTTGATGCCGTCAAAAGTAGCGGTCTTGTAGCACTCCGCGCTCAACCATCGTCAGCGTTCCCGAACAGCCGCCTGCTGCACTCTCGCGGCTTGGGTACCGTAGGTGGTCTGAGGTGAGATGGATGTTCGGGCGCGGATTAGTCTGGGGTGAGTTATAATCAAATATGTGACCCACGTCGATCAGACCCTCGACATCCGGGGCGAAGTGTGCCCGTACACCTACGTCAAGACGATTCTGGCGCTCGAAGCGATGCAGCCGGGCCAGGTATTACGCGTGCGGCTGGACTACGAACCGGCGACGCGTAGCGTCCCGCGCAGCGTGATGATTCAGGGCGACGAGTTGCTGTCGGTGGCGGCGGCGCTGCCGGGAGAGTGGGAGATTCTGGTTCGGAAGCGGTGATGAGCGAGTCGGCGAATCGGCGAGACGCGCTGGTCATTCCGGAAGACCTGTTCGACGAAATGCTGGCGCACCTGCGCGGCGACCCGACCCAGGAACGGTGCGGCCTGCTGGTCGGCGACGGTGACCGGGTCGCGCGCGTACTGCCCATTCCCAACGCGCTGCGCAGCCCGGCGCGATATTTCATGGACGGCCAGGAGCTCGCCGATGCGCTCCTGGCCTACGGTGAGCCGCTGGCGATCTATCATTCGCACCTGTCCGGCCCGCCGACCCCGTCGCCGACCGACGTGGCCGAGGCGACGTACCCGGATTCGTACTACGTGATCGTCTCGTTTCACGTCGAGCCGCCGAGTGCGAGGGCGTTTCGGATTCGAGATGGACAAGTCGCCGAGGTTGAGTTGCGAATTGATCAGGACAATTGAACCACGGATGACACGGATTACACAGATTGCTTGTCCGTGCCATCCGTGTTATCCGTGGTTTCGGTCAATGGCCGGTTATGCTTGGGTTCACTGAGGACCAGATCAGGCGTTACGCTCGCCACATCGTTCTGCAAGGCGTCGGCGGCAAGGGGCAGCGGCGGCTGCTCGACGCGCGCGCGCTGGTCATTGGGGTAGGGGGCCTTGGCTCTCCGGCGGCGCTGTATCTGGCCGCGGCCGGGGTCGGGACGATCGGCCTGGTCGACAGCGACGTAGTCGACATATCGAACCTGCACCGTCAGGTGTTATTTGAGACGCAGGATGCGGGCCGGCCGAAGGTGGAGGCGGCGGCCGAGCAGTTGCGCGCGCTCAATCCCGACGTGACTGTAGTACTCATTGGAGACCGTTTGACGTCGGCCAATGCGCGAGCAATCGTGTCGAGCTACGACGTCGTGATCGACGGCAGCGATAACTTCCCGACGCGCTATCTGGTGAACGACGTGTGCGTGATGTCCGGCAAGCCGCTCGTTTGGGGAGCGGCCAACCAGTTCGACGGGCAGTGGTCTGTCGTGAAGCCCCGCGAGTCGGCCTGCTACCGCTGCGTGTTTCCATCGCCTCCTCCCCCCGACAGCGTGCCCGACTGCGTTGAAGCGGGCGTGATCGGCGCTTTGACCGGCGTGATCGGCTCGTGGCTGGCGCTGGAAGCGATCAAGCTGATCGTGGGAGTCGGGACCGTCACGACCGATCGGTTGACGATAGTCGAGGGATATACGGGTGAAGTGACGCAGGTGCACATCGCGCGCCGGGCCGATTGCGCCGTGTGCGGCGATGCGCCGACGGTGACGGAGCTGATCGACTACGAGCTTTTTTGCGGCGTGCGCGCCTGACGCCGGAAGGCGGCTCGACTCTTTCAGCGCGTTTCAAGGCCAATTGCCGGGCGTGGGAGCCCGGCCTGCTCTTTCCGATGCTTCGCCTGCCTCTTCCCCTTCCCCTTCACTCCGTTCAGGGTCAGGGTCAGGGCTTCGGCTCAGGGCAGGCAGGCTGCCAGCGTTGGGCTTTTCAGACAGGCTCGTACACCGAGGGAAAATGACATGAGACGGCGAGTGTATCGGACGGGGATGGCGGCGGCGCTGGCCGCTTCGACCGCCGTGCTGACCTTGCTGCTGGTCGAGCAGGCGGGTGGGCAGCACGTGGTGTCGGCGCTGACCCAGTCGTGGCCGGATTGGGCAAAGTGGATGGCCGTGTGCCTGGCCGGTTACTTGCTCGGCTCGATCCCCTTCGGTTACATCGTCATCGGCATTCTGCGCGAGCGCGATCTGACGTCTGAGGGCAGCGGGCGCACAGGCGGCACGAATGCCATGCGCGCGGGCGGGCTAGGCGCGGGCGCGTTGACGGTCGCGGGCGATGTGTTCAAGGGAATGGCATCCATCGCTTTTGCGCGCGCCGTGATGCCGGGCGCTGTGTGGGCGGAAGTGCTGGCGGGCTGGGGGGCTGTGCTGGGCCATAACGCGTCGATCTTCGTCGGGTTCCGAGGCGGGGCGGGAAGCGGCCCGAACATGGGCGTGGCGGGCGCCTTCTGGCCGCCGTCGCTCATACCGACGCTGGCCTGTTTCCCGATCTCAATGTTCGTGATCCGCTACGCGTCGGTGGGGTCGATATTGATCGCCGCCGTGGTCGTCGCGATCTTCGCCGTTCGCACGGCGCTGGGTGACGGCCCGATCGAGCACGTCTGGTATGGTCTCGGCGCGACGGCGCTCGTGCTGTATGCGCTGCGGCCGAACATCGAGCGGCTGTTGAAGGGAACGGAGAAACCGATCGCGCTGCCGAACAAGAAGTAAGGCAGCGATTCAATGGGTAGGGGCAAGGCTTGCCCTTGCCCCCATGTGTGATATTGTCGATTGCGGCGCAGGCCGGCGGGGCGTGAGCGATTGGACGACACGCAAGAAGAATGAGCAACGGACGACGAGGGATGAGAGCGACGGACCTATCCAAGACTGGAGCGACCGAGAGGGATACGCTATCGAAGACGCACGCCTGGGTACATCCGATCACGTTATCCTATGTGCCCGGCGCGCTGTCACCTGCCCTGGAGCGGGCAACAGAAGCGCTGCAGGAGTGGCTGTGGGCAGCCGGCTGCACGATCGAATCCGTACCCACGAACGCGACCGACCTCATCATCACCACGGCCCGCTTCGGCACGCCCGTCGAGCGGGACGAGGCGCTATTCTTTCAGGCGAAGCGCCGCTATGGCTTGAGCCGCCGCCCACGGCTTTTGACCATCGTCGACGTGCCTGAGGTCGATTATCAGAGGTGGCTGGATCATTTTGTCGGGCTGGCGCGGCAGCCTGACGGCGTGATTCCGGAGCATCCGTATCCCGGCCTCGGACCACACGCCGTCGAGGTCTTGGCTCGACAGGCGAAGCGAGGCGGCCCTGAAGTGGCGATGGGCCGTTTTCTACAGGCGCAGGCCAAGTCCATCCAGTTGATGGCGCTGCGCAGCGATGGGGCCGGACGACCCCTATGCGCCGCGCATTACGATCTGGCCGGCGCGCATCCTGTGACCGAAGCTGCCGACTTGGACGCATTTGCCGAAGATGCCGGCTATCGGCTGCTGGCGGCTGTCTGCGCCGAGGAGGTCAATGGTCACGTTTTTCTCCCCGATCCACTCCCGATAGCGATCTGGGACAGCCTCGTCACGCCCGATGCGATGATTCGCGCGGGGCGCGCCTTCACCGAGTTCGGGTTCTTCACAGAGCCGGTGTACGTCGAGAAGCTATTGGGCTTCCGAGGCGTCAGCGACGCGATCAGCGCGCAGTACAGCGAAGGGTGCTACGCGGCGTTCGACCCGGATGTTCTTGGCCTGGTGATGACGGCCTCCGGCAGCTCGCGGCTGGTCGACAAGCGCTCGATCGGCCGTGACGATCAGGCGATCGTCGTCGGGATCAAGCCGGAGCGCGACGGCGCGATCGTCCGCAGAGTGAAAGGAATGGATACTATCGTGCCGTCGGTAGAAGCCGTCGAGATGATGAGAATCTGCGAAGCGGTTACCAGACGACGGTGGAGGAACAGCCGCGGAGAAGAAGTGACTGTTCCGGCCATTCGGGCGATTCTACACGGGCACATCGGCGTCGCCGCGTACAATCCCGAGCGCGTGGAATGCGTGAGTCTCGACGCGCTGTATCACGCGCATCTGGTGTCGTGCGGCACGAATCGACTTGCGGACGCGACGGCGGCGGCGTTTGCGCACTCCGTCGCCCTGCGCGATCCGGCCGATCCGCGCAGGGTGGTCTTTCTGGAACAGCCTGGCCACGGCCTCGTCGTCGTCGAGAAGTGGTCGGAGGGCAAATCGGCGTTCGACTCGATATACGAGTGTGTGGCCGAGGGTCATCTGCGCGTCGCTATGCAAGTGCCGCAGGGAGCCGTGCAGTGGGAAGCACTCACGGCGCCTGACGGGCGGCGCATGATGGAGAAGGTCGAGTGAAACAAATGACCGGCACCTTGACACCTGGCACTTGACACGGTGCCGGTCACTCGTAGAACCTGACACCTATGCACCTGACACCCCCTATAGATTGACCACCGCGCCGAGTTTCTTCTGCATGGCGGCCGTCAGGGCTTGCTGCGCGGCGGCCACGTCCTGCACAGCCAGCCCGACCGATTTGAACAGCGTGATCTGCTCCACGGTCATGCGGCCGGGGCGCGCGCCGTTGACGACCTCGCCCAGCTCGGTGAGGTCGCTCTCTGTCAGGGAGCCGTCCTTGACGCAGTCGATCACTTCGCCGGCTTCGGCCAGCGCCGCCTGCCGCTGATCGACGAACACCGTCGAACCTCGCACCAGATCCGCATCGATTTCCCGCATCGCCGGCGTGTACGAACCTATGGCGTTGATATGCGTGCCGGGCCGCACGTCGGCTGCCCAGAGAACCGGCGTCGTGGAGCTGGTGGCCGTGCACACGACGTCGGCGGCCAGGCAAGCTTCCTGCGCAGACGCCGAGACTTCGATCGACGCGGGCGCGCCGTCCCGGCCGGCCATGTCTGCGGCGAACTGCTCGGCGTGAGCGCGCGTACGTGAGTGGACGAACACACGCTCGATGTTCCTGACACAGCACACGGCTTCGAGCTGCGTGCGCGCTTGAGCGCCCGAGCCGAGGATGGCGAGCGTCGACGCATCCCGGCGGGCGAGCAGGTCGGTGGCCAGGCCACTGGCTGCGCCGGTGCGAATGGCCGTCAACGCCGTCCCTTCGAGCAGCGCGGCGGGTTGGCCCGTCGCCGCGTTGAGCAAGATCACGACGGCGTGGATCGTCGGCAGGTCGAGGCTGCGGTTGTTGGGGAAGACTGAGACCAGCTTTGCGCCGAGCCGGTTCCCGACGTGCACGTAGGCGGGCATGACGAGTGTGGCGGCGTCGTGCTTGGGTATCTCGATCGCCGTGCGCTGCGGCAGGTCGACTTCGCCCTCGGCCAGCAGGCCGAAGGCTTTGCGC
>DASSFZ010000408.1:0-2318 GCA_035693785.1 Anaerolineae bacterium
GCTACGATCAGCAGCCGATGCACAAGGTGGCGGACCAGCGCGACACGATCCGCCGCTCGCTCGACATCATCGAGAAGTTCTCCGGCCGGCGGCCGCGCGGCTGGTTCGGCCCCGGCCTCACCCAGACCTTCGAGACGGTCGATCATCTGCGCGCGGCCGGGATCGAATATATCGGCGACTGGGCCTGCGACGACGAGCCGGTCACGCTCACGACGCGGCACGGGCCGATCGTCGCGCTGCCCTACAATTTCGAAGTGCACGACATCGTCATGATGGCGCTGCAGCACCATCCGTCGGCCGAGATGCACCGGCGCACGATGGATTACTTCGACTGCCTCCATGCCGAGTCGGCGGAGCGCGCGAAGATCATGTCGATCGCGCATCATCCGTATCTGTCCGGCTCGCCGCACCGCATCGCCCATGTGCAGCGCCTCTACGAGGACCTGCTGGCGAAGCCCGGCGTCGTCGCATGGGACGGCGCGCAGATTCTCGACTGGTATCTGGCGGCGCGCGCACCCACGCAGCGGTCGTAGATCCTAGGGGCGGCAGGTGGTCAGGAGGTAGGTTGAGTTTGCAACCACCAACCCACCTGAGGACCAACGATGAAAGCCGATCCCACTGACGCACCTGCCGGCTGCGAGTATGCCACGATCTACGTTGTTTTCGAACTGAGCAAATCGAAGTGGCAGCTGGGCGTGCAACTGCCCGGCGGCGAGAAGATGAGTCAATACCGGATCGACGGCGGCGACCTGTCGGCGTTGGGGGTGCTGCTTGCCCGGGCGCGCGGAAAGGCGGAGCAATTAGGCAAGCCGATCCGGATCGTGTCATGTTACGAGGCTGGCTTTGAGGGGCACTGGCTGCATCGCTGGCTGATCGGCCAAGGCATGATCAATTACGAGGTCGACGCGTCGAGCATCGAGGTGAGCCGACGGGCGCGTCGTGCCAAGACCGACCGGATCGACCTGGCGCAGCTGATGCGGACGCTGCTGTCCTATCTGCGCGGCGAGCCCAGGGTGTGCAGCATGGTCCGCGTGCCGACGCCCGAGGAAGAGGATCGCAAGCGACGCACGCGCGAACGCGATCAGCTGCTCAAGGAGCGCATCATTCACACCAACCGGATCAAGGGACTGCTGCACACCCAGGGCATCCGTGACGCGACGCCGTTGAAGCCAGGCTTCCTGGCGGAGCTGGACAAGATGCGCACCGGCGACGGGCGCCCCTTGCTGTCGCATTTAAAGGACGAGATTCGCCGCGAGCACGAGCGGCTGATGCTCGTGCACAAGCAGATCAGAGTGCTCGAGACAGCGATCCGCGCGGGACATTGTGCGTCGGCGAAAGGTTCAGCAGAAGCAAAGGTCGTTCAGCTTGCCATGCTCAGAGGGCTTGGAGTGAAGAACAGCCCGGTTCTGGTGAACGAGGTGTACTATCGCGACTTCAAGAACCGGCGCCAGGTTGGCAGCTGCTTTGGCTTGACCGACACACCCTATGACAGCGGGCCGCGCCGGCGCCAGCAGGGTATCAGCAAGGCCGGCAACCATCGTGCGCGCCAAGCCGCGATCGAACTCGCCTGGATGTGGCTCAAGCACCAGCCCGACAGCGCGCTGAGCCGCTGGTTCCACGAGCGGGTCGGCGACATCAGGGGCCGCATCCGCAAGATCGCGATCGTGGCGCTCGCCCGCAAGCTGGTGGTGGCGCTATGGCGCTATCTGGAAACCGGCTTGGTGCCGACCGGCGCCGTGCTGCGCCCGAGCTTCTAAACAACGCCGGCACGCCAATGACGGCCGACGTGACCCAGAACAGACGTGTGACCGGATCCGGGCTTGGGTCTTCGGATTCCGCTTTCGTAGATGGGTCCCGTCTCTTCTGGGCCTTACCTTCGCGCGTGAATGAGGGATTAGGGTACGGGTCACCATGCCCGACCGGATACAAGTTGATGCGGTCTTTGCCGCATGCTGCTTCACGGCCCAGTTCTGCTCGTCACGTCATGTCGTTCACAGCGTGCCAACACGTCCCGATCCGAAATCGTGCGCCGGCCTCGCCGCCGTCAAGGCCGCTTCGCGCCGCCTGCGGCGGTGGCCTTCGGCCAGCCTTGACCGCGGCTGCGGCCCGGCGCCGAGGACGATCGTCGGGATCGAAGAACCATCAGGAGCGCTCTGCGCTCCAAACCAATGACCGGGATCAAGCCATGTCCTGATCAATCACGCCTCTTGACAACCACAGCCCCATACAAGCCCGGATGAAGTCGTCGATCGCGCCTTGGCGCGAGCGATGACGAAATCCGGGTCGACGCCTGCGGCACGCTCCGCCCCGGATGGCGC
>DASSFZ010000409.1:0-6404 GCA_035693785.1 Anaerolineae bacterium
ACGATCACGGCCGAGATCGACGGCGACACCGGCCAGGCGCACATCTACGCCGAGAAAGAAGTCGTCGACTTCGTCACCGACCTGCGCACCGAGGTGGCGCTGGCGGACGCGCGCGACGTGGACGAGGACGCCAAGATCGGCGATATGGTCATGGTCGACTCCACGCCGGAAGACTTCGGGCGCATCGCGGCGCAGACCGCCAAGCAAGTGATCTTGCAGCGCATCCGAGAAGCCGAGCGCGAAGCCCAGTACGCCATCTACGCGGAGCGCGAAGGGGAGATCATCAACGGCACGGTGCAGAGCGTGTCGGCGATGGGCGTCACGCTGAACCTGGGGCGCACCGAGGCGCTGCTGCCCAAGAATCAACAGGTTCCCGGCGAGCGCTACCAGCTTCATCAGCGCATTCGCGCCTACGTGCTGGAAGTGCGCAAGAGCAGCCGCGGGCCGCAGATCGTCGTCAGCCGCAATCACAAGAACATGCTGCGGCGCCTGCTCGAGCTGGAGGTCCCGGAGATCTACAATGGCACGGTCGAGATCAAGAGCATCGCCCGCGAAGCCGGCGCGCGCTCGAAGATCGCCGTGGCGGCTACACAGGCCGGCGTCGACCCGGTCGGATCGTGCGTCGGCATGCGCGGCGTGCGCATCCAGTCCATCGTCAACGAGCTGGGTGGGGAGAAGATCGACGTGATCGAGTGGAGCGGCGATCCGGCCACGTACATTGCCAAGGCGCTGTCGCCCGCCCGCGTGCTGACCGTCCACGTCGACGACGATCTCAAGGACGGCAAGACGGCGCTGGTCGTCGTGCCCGACGACCAGTTGTCGCTGGCGATCGGCCGCGAAGGACAGAATGCCCGGTTGGCAGCCAAGCTCACCGGCTGGCGCATCGACATCAACGGCGCTATGGAATCCATTCGCAGCGCGCTCAAGCATATCGAAGAAGACGCCGCGCTGCGCGACGAGATGGGCGAGGCGAAGGACGTCATTCCGACGGTGGAGGCCGTGCTCCAGCGCCACGCCGAACATTCGCTGCCGTGGAATACCGACGAGCTGCAGGCCATCCGAAAAGTGATCGACGGCGTACAGAGGGCGATACACGAGCGGCGTGTGGCGGAGCGCGAGCGTGAGCACGCCGCAGAAAAGGCGCGTCGCGCCGCGGCCCAGATCCTGGAGGCGCCGCTCGAAGCCGGCCGCCAGGAGCAGGTTGAAGCTTACCGCGCTCGTATTCCGCCGGCTGCATTCGACACGCCGCTCGAAGCTCTGGAGCTGAGCGCGCGTGTGATGAAGAATCTGCTGCGTTCCGACCTCGCCCACGTCGGGCACATTCACGAGCGGCTATCGCTCGGCGACGAGGCCATGCTGGCGATCGACGGTATCGGTCCCAAGGCGCTCGCCGAGATCAAGCAGGCGATCGAGGCGAAAGGGCTGGGCCTGATACCTGCCGTCGAGCCGGTCGCTGAAGAGGCCCCCGTCCCACCGGCAGCCGAGGTCGAGCCGGAACCGGCCGCGGTCGAGGTTGCCCTGCCGCAGCCGGAAGCGGGGGCGCCCGAGGTGCAGGTGGCCCAGGAGGCCGCGCCTGCCCTGAGCGAAGCCGAAGGTGCGCCACCCGCGGCCGAAGTCGTCGCCGAGCCAGCGCCGCTGATCGTGCCGGCGATGCCCTCTGTCTTCGTACCGGTGGTCGATGAGGAAGAAGAGGAAGCCGAAGAGGGTGAAGCCGGGCCTCCGGGCGGCAAGAAGAAGTCGAAGAAGAAGGGCAAGCGCAAGGATCGCGTGCTGGTCTATGACGAAAATCTGGGCGAAGTGATCGCGGTCAAAGGGCGAAAGCGCGGCCAGGATGTCTGGAGCGAAGACGAAGCATAAGGATACGGAGCATCCGCCGCTACGGCGGCGCACGATACATCTTTTTGCATGCCAGGCAAGCATATTCCTCAGCGCACCTGTGTAGGCTGCGGCGAGGTGCAGGGTAAACGCCAGTTGATGCGAGTCGTCCGGACGCCGGACGGCCGGGTGCATGTCGACCCGACCGGCAAGGCGAACGGACGAGGCGCATACGTGCACGAGCGCCGCGCATGCTGGGAGAAAGCCCTGCATGGACGCCTGGGTCACGCGCTCAAGATCGAGCGCCTGAGCGACGACGACCGCGCGGCGCTCGAGCGTCACGCGGCCGCGCTGAGCGACGACACACGCGAGGCTGTCACATGACGGGATAGCGGGCGGCCGCCGCGCTTGCCGGGCACGAGGGGAGGGAACGATGAGCACGAACGGGAAGAAAGTTGTCGAGGTGCCTAGCGTCGTGACGGTCAGAGACTTGGCCAATCTGGTCAAGGTCAGCCCGATCAACGTCATCAAGGAGCTGATGAACAATGGCATCATGGCCAATATCAACCAACAATTGGATTACGACACGGCGGCCATTGTTCTCACCGAGCTGGGGTTCGAGCCACGCGAGCAGCGCCCGGCCGAAGCAGAAACCGCGGCCGACGCGCAGCGCGCCTCGCCGGCGACGCTGTGGCAGCGCCTGTACGCCGGCGAAGACCCCAAGAAGCTGAAACCCCGCCCGCCCGTCGTCACCGTGATGGGCCACGTCGATCACGGCAAGACCTCCCTGCTCGATGCCATGCGCCACACGGACGTCGCCTCCGGCGAAGCCGGCGGCATCACCCAGCGCATCGGCGCGTATCAGGTGGAGCACAACGGGCGGAAGATCACCTTCCTCGATACGCCCGGGCACGAAGCATTCACCGCCATGCGCGCGCGCGGCGCGCAGGCCACCGACCTCGCCATCCTGGTGGTCGCCGCCGACGACGGCGTGATGCCGCAAACCAAAGAGGCGATCGCGCACACCCGGGCGGCTGGCGTGCCGATCATCGTCGCCCTCAACAAGATCGACAAGCCCAACAGCAACCCAGAGCGGGTCAAGAAAGAGCTGCACGACGACGGCGTCGTCATCGACGAGTACGGCGGCAACATCCTGCTCGTGCCGGTCTCGGCGAAGAAGAAGACGGGCATCGACGATCTGCTCGAAGCGATCCTGCTCGTCGCCGATACGATGGAGATCAAGGCCAACCCGGATCGGCCCGCGGTGGGAACGGTGATCGAGAGCAAGCTGGATAAGAGCCGCGGCGCGATGGCGACGGTTCTGGTGCAAAACGGGACGCTCGCCGTGGGTGACCCTGTCGTGATCGGCAAGAGTTACGGCCGCGTCCGCGCGATGATGGACTACAACGGGCGCGCCATCCAGAAGGCGACGCCGTCCACGCCGGTCGCCGTGCTTGGCCTGTCGGACGTGCCGAACGCGGGCGACGTGCTCGAAGTGGTGAAGAACGAACGGGTGGCGCGCGAGCGCGCCGCCGAGCGCTCGGCCGCCGAGGGAACTGCAGCGTCCGGCGCCGATCGAAGCAAGGTATCGCTGGAGGATTTCTTCCACCGGGCGCAGGCCGAGGGCAACAAGGAATTGCTGCTGGTCATCAAGGCAGATGGACAGGGTTCGATTGAGCCACTGGTCAGCTCGTTGGAAAAGCTCGATCAGGGCGGCGCGAGGGTCAAGGTGCTGCACACCGGAACAGGCCGCGTGAGCGAATCGGACGTGTCGCTGGCCGTCGCCTCAGACGCCATCGTCATCGCCTTCAACGTCGAAGTGGACGAGTCGGCGCGCCGGCTGGCTGACTCGGAAGGCATCGACGTCCGCAAGTACAACGTCATTTACAAGCTGGTGGAGGACATCGACAAGGCGCTGCAGGGCATGCTCGAGCCGGTCTACGAAGATAAGGTTGTGGCCCGCGCCGAGGTGCGCCAGGTATTCAAGATCAGGAATGTCGGCTTCATCGCCGGCTGCCTGGTGCGCGAGGGCGCGGCACTGCGCGATGCGAAGGCGCGCGTCGTGCGCGGCGAAGAGACGATCTACGACGGCGCTGTCTCGTCGCTCAAGCGCTTCACGGAGGACGTCAAAGAAGTGCGGCAGGGCTTCGAATGCGGCGTCGGCCTGGCGAACTTCAAGGACTTCAAAGAAGGCGACGTCATCCAGTTCTACGTCAAACAGCGCGTGAGCTAGATGGTTCACGTGATCACGTGATGACGTGATCACGTGACGCGCAGCGGATCACCGAGCATGCCGTCCGTTGTCCGACAGGAGCGCGTCGCCGAGCGAATCCAGCACTTGATTGGCGAGCTGCTCGAGAGACGCATCAAAGACCCGCGGCTGGCGATGATCAGCGTCACCGCCGTCAAGGTTTCGCCCACGCTGCGCGAGGCGACGATCTACGTCAGCGCGCTGGAGGGCGTGGCCGTCAGGGACGAGGTGATGGAAGGGCTGAAGCACGCCCAGGGCTACCTGCGTCGCGAGGTGGGCCGGCGCCTGCAATTGCGCACCGTTCCCGAGCTGACCTTCAAGTGGGACGCGTCGCTGGAGCAAGCCGACCACGTCCTGCGGCTGCTGGACGAGTTGAAAGACGAGTGATTCGCTGCGCTCCCTCCTGAGTTCCATGAGTTCCCTGAGTTCCATGCACACGCAACGCGCGGAGGCGGCGGCCTTGATTCGCCGGGCCGGCGCAATCCTCGCCATCACCCACACTGCCCCCGACGCCGACGCGATCGGGGGCTTGTTGGGCCTGACGCTGGCGCTGCGATCGATCGGGCTGAATGCGACGCCGGCCTGCAGCGACGACGTTCCCGCTCGCTTCGACGTCATGCCCGGCTATGGCCATATCGTCCGATCCGTGAAGGATGTTCCGGATGTGCTGATCGCGCTCGACTGCGCCGATCGCGAGCGCATGGGCGACATCGTCAAGGCGCCTGGCTGGGAGGCGGTCCCCATCGTCAATATCGATCATCACGTCACCAATACGCGATTCGGCCAGGTCAATTGGATCGATACCACGGCCACGGCGACGAGCGAGATCGTACTGCGCCTGATCGATCACATGCACGTCCCGCTGACGGCCGAGATCGCCACGAACCTGCTGCACGGTATCGTGGGCGACACGCTGGGGTTCCGCACGGTGCACACCACGCCCCAGGCGCTCGAATGCGCCGCACGCATGATGGCGGCCGGAGCGAACCTGTCGAAGATCATGGATCATCAGTTCAATCGCCGCACGTTCGCGCTGCTGTGCCTGTGGTCGAAGGCGCTCGACGCGATGCGACTGGAGTCGCCGCTCGGCCCGGGCTACGCGCGCGTCATCTGGACGCGCGTCGACAAGGAAACGCGCCGCGCCTGCGGGCAGGCCGACTGGGGCAACAACGGCCTGAGCAGCTTTCTCGCCTCGGCTGAGGAGGCGGACGTCTCGGCGGTCATCATCGAGAAGGACGACGGCCAGATCGATGTGAGCGTGCGCGCCAGGCCCGGTTTCGACGTGTCCGGCGCGGTCGTATCGCTGGGCGGCGGCGGGCACCCATTGGCCGCCGGCGCGACGCTGCTCGAACCGCTCGACGCGGCAACCGAGCGCATCCTGGCGGTGCTGCGAAACGTGCGACGCACTTGGCCTTAGACTTCGGAAGTCTTAAGGGCGATCCACGCAGGCGACGATGCAGGCAATCCGGGTCGTCCCGCAGGCGAGATGGCGCTTGAAGACTTCCGAAGTCTCCGCCCCGCATTCGCGATGCGATCATCACACATGGACGGGATTCTGATTCTCGACAAGCCCGGGGGGTGGACGTCCCACGACGTCGTCGCCCGGGTGCGGCGGTTGACGCGCGCCAGGCGCGTCGGCCACACCGGCACGCTCGATCCGCTGGCGACGGGCGTGCTCGTGATTTGCATAGGCCGGGCGACGCGCGTCGCCGAGTACATGATTGGGCACGACAAGCGCTATCGCGCCACGATTCGCCTGGGTGTGGAGACGGATACCTACGACGTGGAGGGCCACGTCACGGCGCAGCACCCCGTCGACGTGAGTGAAGCGTCGCTGCGCAGCGCATTGCAGAGACTCACCGGCGACATTCAGCAGGTCCCGCCGATGTACTCGGCGCTTAAGCGGGACGGGATGAAGCTGGTCGATCTTGCGCGGCGGGGCGTCGACATTGAGCGCGAGCCGCGCCAAGTGACTATTTATTCTATTGATGTGCTGAGCTTCGACCCACCCGACGCGGCGATCGACGTTCACTGCTCGGCCGGCACGTACATTCGGTCGCTGGCGCACGACGCAGGCCGTGTGCTGGGCTGCGGCGCGGTTCTCTCCGCGCTCACGCGCACGGCCGCCGGCGACTTCACGCTCGAGCAGGCGGTATCGCTCGATCGATTCGAGGCCGCGGTCGACGATAGATCGTGGCCGTCGCTGCTCCGGCCGCTCGATGCAGGGCTGGCCGCCTTTCCGGCGGTCACGATTGGCGAGAGCGATGCCGCACGAGCGCGCCACGGCATGTCGATTCCGGGGACCTGGGCAAGGGCGAGCCTTGCCCCTACGCATGCC
>DASSFZ010000410.1:0-24019 GCA_035693785.1 Anaerolineae bacterium
GAGATCGTCACGGCTGCGATCGGAGGTGACAAGACCCAAGTGATACTGCGAGAGCAGGATCTTCAGGCGGCTCTGCCGGAAAGCGAGCGTTCGGGTTGGTCGATCGTCCGCATTGGCCCGGTGACCATTAGCCCAACCAACCCGGACTTGCTCGTGATCGCGGCTTATGCCAAACATGAGCGCCTACAACCCACTTGGCCGGGCAGAAGCTACGTCTTCTTATTCGATCGGCGTTCGGGCGTGATCTCCCTGCGGCTGCAATCCGACGTCGGCAGTTGGTTTAACTTCACCGACTTCTCGCCCGACAGTCGTTGGTTAATAACGAGCAGCTCGGACTTCGCCCGTTTCACATGGTCACTCATCTTGCACGATATTGGTCGGAGTGAAACCCGGACCTTGACTTCTCTTTCACAGGCCGGCTATCTGCACGCTTTCCCTGAATACGAATGGTCATCCAACGGGCAGTGGCTCCTCGTCCTCGACGACGGCGTCCTCTGGCTGATCGCGCCGGACCATGATTATCAGCGCACGATCGTTCCCCAGTCGCCCGGCTGCACACTCGCGGCGTGGGTTAACACATGAACGATGGTTGCGCTAGGCGATGCCCAGATCTGCTCGTCGGCGGTCTGTCCCACGGGGAGGCTTCGTACTGATCGTCGGCCCCGGATCGGTCGGGTCACAGACCCGGCCGGAGCAACGGGATCGGCTCTCATCTGCGGCTCAGTGTGAGCGGGCGCATCGGAAGCCGTCGAAGTCGTTGCGGCCGGGAAATGCCCAGAAGCGATTCGCGGCGCGCACGGCCTGGGCGTCGGCGCCCCAGGCGCCGCCCCGCAGCACGCGTCTATTGCCGGAGGCTGGTCCCGGCGGATTCGTGCGTGGTGAATCGGCGTAATAGCCCTCGGCGTACCAGTCGGCCGTCCATTCCCATACATTGCCGGCCACGTCCAGCGCGCCGTAGGGACTGGCGCCGGCGGGGTAGCTGCCCACCGTGGTTGTGTCGTCGACCTGCCCGTCGAAGTTCAGCAAGCTCGGGCCGGGCGCCCCGTCACCCCACGGAAACAGACGCCCATCAGGCCCGCGTGCCGCCTTCTCCCACTCGGCTTCGGACGGCAGCCTGCGCCCGGCCCACGCGCAGTATTCTTGCGCCTGAAACCAGGTCACTCCCGTGACAGGGTGGTCGGCGTGGGTCGCGACGTCGTAACGCGACGAGCGCATTGGTGCTGTGCATGTTCCGGCCTGGATGCATCGCGCATACATCGCGTTGGTCACTTCTGTCCGGTCGATCCAGAAGGCATCAAGGACAACGTCATGCTGCGGCTTTTCGTCGTCTTCGGCACCTGGATCGGCATCACCGCTGCCCATCCGAAATTCCCCGCCTGGCACAAACACCATGGCCATACTGTCTACTTCCGAGACCATCGTCGAACCGGCAGTTGGCGCGGGGGCCTGGCAGGCCGAAGCCAGCAGCAGCAACGCCAAAACATACTGCCCGCACTTGAGAATTCCGATTGGAGTCGAGCCTTTAGGCGGAATCCGGCTGAAGCCTCGACTCCGGCGCTCGGAATATTGACGTGCTTCCGGTCCAAGAACGGGTGTGACTTGCCGATATGGCATCAAGCAGTGCCTGTTATCACGGCGAAGGCCAGTTTCGCAGAAACTGGCCTTGTGTGCGGATTTGGGACCGCAGCGTATCCGAATGAACAGAACACACCACCAGCAACCTGATCAGGCGATGCCCAGATAAGCCTTCTGCACCCTGAGTTCCTTCAGTTCCTTCAGTTCCCTCACTTCCCGCCCGATCAGGCAATGCCCAGATAAACCTTCTGCACCTGCTCGTTCTGGCGCAGGCCCTCCGCCTTGTCGCTCAACACGACTTGCCCGGCCTCCAGCACGTACCCTCGATTAGCGACCTGCAGCGCCATGCGCGCGTTCTGCTCGACGAGCAAGATCGTCGTGCCCTCCTCGTGCAGGCGCTTGATCGTATCGAAGATGCTGTCGACCAGCACCGGCGCAAGACCCATCGACGGCTCATCCATCAGCAGCACTTTGGGATTCGCCATCAGGGCACGGCCCGTGGAAAGCATCTGCTGCTCGCCGCCGCTGAGGGTGCCGGCAACCTGATGCCGCCTTTCCTTGAGCCTGGGAAATAGCGTGAACACACGATCGAGGTTTTCACGGATGCTATGCCCGTCGGAAAGCGTGTAAGCGCCCATCTCCAGGTTTTCGGTGACGGTGAGCCGGGTGAACATGCGGCGGCCTTCCGGCACCTGGACGACGCCTTTGGCGACGATCTCGTGAGCCGGGTACTTGCTCAAGTCCTCGCCCGCCAGGCGGATGTGGCCTTCCCGCGGCCGCAGCAGCCCACTGATCGTGTTGAGCGTGGTGCTCTTGCCGGCACCGTTCGCGCCGATGAGCGTGACGATCTCGCCCTGCTCGACGGTGAGCGAAATGCCCTTAAGGGCGTGGATGTGCCCGTAATACGTGTGGACGTTTTCGACCTCCAAGATAGCCATGGCGATCACCCTGTCGCGGAGGCTGGAGTCGCTGAAATGGAAGGCGGGGCAGTCCGAGCGGGCGCTGCTACGGCGCTGCCGCGCCCGAGATAGGCTTCGATCACCTTGGGATTGTTCTGGATTTCGACCGGCGTCCCTTCGGCGATTTTCTCGCCGTAATCCAGCACGGTGATTCTCTCCGAGATGCCCATCACCACGCGCATCTGGTGCTCTATCAGCAGAATCGTGATATCCAGTTCGTCACGCAGCCGGCGGATGAAGTCCATCATGTGCTGGGTCTCGGATGGGTTCATGCCGGCGGTCGGTTCATCTAGCAGCAGCAGTTTGGGATTGTTCGCCAGCGCGCGGGCGATTTCCAGGCGCCGCTGGTCGCCGTACGGCAGGTTGCGAGCCAGGGTATCTCCCTTGCCCTGCATTCCGACAAACCGCAGCAGCCGCCGCGCTTCTTCGTGAGCGCGATCTTCTTCCTCCTGCGTGCTGCGCTTGCCCACCACCGCTCCCAGCCAGCTCGAATGGAGGTGGTAATGCTGGCCGAGCAGGATGTTCTCCAGCGCGGTCATGTTGGCGAAGAGCCGGATGTTCTGGTACGTGCGGGAGATGCCCAGATGCGCAATCTTATCCGATCGCAGATGGTGAATCGGCGTGCCAGCGAAGGTGATTTCACCCTCGTCGACGCGATAGAAGCCGGTGATGCAGTTGAAGAAGGTCGTCTTGCCGGCGCCATTGGGGCCGATCACGCTGGCGATTGCTCCCTTCTCGATCTCAAAGTCCAGCGTGCTGACCGCGACGAGGCCGCCGAAGCGTTTAGTGACCCGATGTGAGGTTAGAATCGGCATGATGTCTCCGTATCCCTTACGGCGCTGCGGCACCACTGGCAGCGGCATCCGATGGCTCCATCTCGCTCTCTGCTTCGACGCGCAGTTCACGCCGGATGACGCTAGAGGGCCACAGCCCTTCCGGTTTGTACAGCATCATCGCAATCAAGGCCGCCCCGTAAAACAGGAAGAGATAATCCTCGAACTCTCGGAGGAGACCCGGCAGGCCAATCATAAAGATCGCGCCCACGACCACGCCGGGGATGCTGCCCATCCCGCCGACGATGATCAGCGAGACGACGTAGATCGAGACCAACAGTTGCATGCTGCTGGCAAAGGTCGATCCGACCAGCCCGGCGAAGATCGCGCCGCCCAGCCCGGCGAAGGCCGCGCCCAACATGTAGGCGAGCAGCTTGATCTGCACCAGATTGACGCCCAGCGCTTCCGCCACGTCTTCATCTTCGCGAACCGCCATCCACGTCCGGCCCAGGCGCGAACCGCGCAAGCGCCAGGCGACAAAGGCGGCCAGCACAATGCACACCAGGGCCAGGTAGTAGATCTGGTTCGGCCCGGATAGTGGATGATCGGGGGGCACCTCGATCGGTTTGGGGATGTTCAAGATGCCGCGCGGCCCGCCCAGTATCGGCTTCAGCAGGTCCGAACCGGCCAGTATCCGAATGATCTCGCCAAAGCCCAGCGTGGCGATGGCGAGATAGTCGCCGCGCATGCCGAGGATCGGCAGGCCCAGGAACGCCCCGAACGCCATAGCCAGCACGACCGCGAAGGGCGCGGCCGCCCACCACGACCACTGGGCAATGCCATACTCGGCCGTCGAGGTCAGCAAGCCGACGGTGTAAGCGCCAACGGCGAAGAAAGCCACAAAGCCCAGGTCGAGCAGGCCGGCAAAGCCGAGCGTGATGTTCAGCCCCAGCCCCATCAGCAAGTACCGCGCAACATCGGCCATCACCTGGGCGAAGAATTTACCCAGCGCCAGGGGAAGGAGCAGGACGGCGATCAGGCCCGCGCCGATCAATGCGATCCGGGAAGTCCGGCGCTCGGTATCTGACATTTCGGAAATGCGCTGGCGCACGGACGGGCTGCGCTGCTGCCAGACCCACACGCCGCCAGCGACCAGCACGAGCGTGGTCAATGTCCCGGCCGGTGTCAGGCCTTCAGGCCCGAAGAGGAAGCGGGCCAGCCAGGACAGGCTGCCGGTCAGCATCGGCGTGCGCAGCTGCTCCGCGAACAGCCCCAGCCCGACCAGCGCAGCCAGCGCCGAGGTCACGAGTTGGCGAATCCTCGGAGGTAACCCGTAGATCATGCCGGCCACCGCTCCAAGCACACCCCCCGCGATCAGCGGCACCCAAAATCCCCCCACTCCCAAGTTGAAGGTCAACAGGTTGTACAAAAGCGGCGAAGCCTGCAGCATCACGGCCCGCAGATTCACCAGGCTGCCGATGATCACCAGCGCCGCCAGCATAGCCCCGGCGATCAGGCCGGCCACAGCACCTGCCAACACCGCCTGGCCAGCCGGCGCACGACGCGCGGCCAGGAAACCGGTGCCCAGCCCGGCCAGCAGCAACATGGTGTGCCCCACCGCAATGACGCCCGTGATCAGCGCTACCCCACTGAACTCCCCCACCAAGCCGACCAGACAGAGGTACACCGCGACGACACCTCCCAGCAGGCCCATGCGTATGACAGCGTTCCAGTTGTGACCAGTTTTCTCGCTCATGGTCATCCTCTTGCTGTAGTAGCAACTTGAATCGCCTGTGTAACGACTGAAGTCGTTACTACTATCTCTTCTAGGCCTTCTTGACAGTGATGCGCTCGCCCATAATGCCCGATGGACGGAAGATCAGCACCAACACCAGCATGGTGAAGGCGATCACGTCTTTGAGCTGATTCGGCGCAGGCACGTTCAGCCCGTCTAGGAACAGCGTTGGCCCAATGGATTCGATGACGCCCAGGAAGAGTCCGCCGAGCATCGCGCCGGGAACGTTGCCGATGCCGCCCAGCACGGCGGCGGTGAAGGCCTTGATGCCCGGCAAGAACCCGGTGAGGAATTGCACCTGGCGGAAGCTCAGTCCGTACAGAACACCGGCTGCGCCGGCCATTGCCGCGCCGATGGCAAACGTCGCCACGATCGCGCGATTCACGTCGATGCCCATCAGCGCCGAGGTGTCCTTGTCCTCAGACACGGCGCGCATCGCCTTGCCGATCTTGGTGCGCATGACGAACGTATATAACCCTGCCATCATCAGGACCGCCGCCACAATGACCAGTACGTCGACCCACTTCAACTGGATGCCCGGGATCGCCACGCTTGCCTCCAGGGCCGCTACGGCCGGGTAGGCGTAAATGCCGGGGCCGAAGAAGCCGCGGAAGGTGTACTCTAGAACGAACGACGCGCCGATGGCGCTGATCAGCGGCACCAGGCGCGGCGCGGTGCGCAGTGGGCGATAGGCAATGCGCTCGACGAGCAGCGCCAGCACGGTGGAGACAGCCATCGCTGCCAGGATCATCATCACCACGGAGAGAATGCTGGCGACCAGGTTTTGATTCAAGAAGCCGGATTGCGCCAGAGCCTGGGCGGCAAAATAGCCGCCGAAGGCGCCGGCCATGAAAATGTCGCCATGGGCGAAGTTGATCATGCGCAGGATGCCGTACACCATCGTGTAGCCCAGCGCGATCAGCGCGTAAATGCTGCCGGTGGTGATGCCGGTGGCCAGGAGATTGAGCCACTGTGCGCCCGAATACTTGGCGCTCGCCAGGGTTAGAGCCGATCCCACGACGACCACCAGGACGACCGCAATTCGGAACGTCCATAAGAAGAGAGAGATGGATAAGTCCGTGAATCGCTCAACCCAACTCGCGTACATGCGGTCACTCCTAACCGCGGATGCAGGATGAGCCGGGCAGTTCTTCATGTCCCGGCTCATCCCCGCGAACGAACTAGCTCACGTTACGCACTGCGCATCCTTCGACTACGCGGCGGGCGCACGCGAAGCGTGAGTGGAGCGCAGCAAAGCCTGCCCTGAGCGAAACCGAAGAGTCAAAGAACGCGCCCGCCGCTCCGCTCAGGATGCTTGCGTAGGGTGAGGTATCAAATTCCGGTGATGCGTTTACTTCTAAGGCCAGATGGGCGCTACAGGCGGCCACTCGCCTCCGACCTCGCGGGCGGTGATCTGGTACACCGCGATGATCGGCGCGCCGCAGTCACCGTACTGGCCACAGCTCAGCACGCCGGTGAGACCCTGGTAATCCTTCGTGGCGTAGATCGCATCGCGCAGCGCCTTCTTCGGGACGTAGATCGTTCCATCGGGGCCGGTCACGGCCACCTTCTCGAGCGCGTCGAAGAGAATGCCGGTCGCGTCGTACGCATGGGCGTGGAAGATGCTTAACGTACTCCCGCCGTACTTCGCCTCGTGCTTCGCGAGGAAGTCCGCGTAGCCAGCCTGGAAGGCGGTGAAGTCGGGGCTGGACAGGTACATGTTTTCCACCGCCGGGCCGGCCGCCTTGATGAAGTCGGGCGAGAACAAGCCGTCCGAGCCGATCAAGACCGTGTTCTCCAGGCCGGGCACTTCTCGTGCCTGAGCGGTGATGAAGCCGCCTGCGGCGATGAAGATCGGGTAATACAGCACGTCCGGCTTGGTCGCGGCGATGCGCGTCAGAACCGGCGTCATGTCCGTCTGATCCTTGGAGACGGCTTCCTGGACGGTGACGGTGCCGCCGAGCTGCTTAAAGTTATCCACCATCACTTGCTGCAGCGCCTCGGCATAGGCGCTGCCGTCGTGGATGGTCGCCGCGGTGCGCAGGCCCAGCTCGTTGTAGACGAACTCGGCCACCGCCTTGCCCTGGAACGCATCGCTGTGCGCCGTGCGCAGGTAGCCGGCAAAGGTCGCGTCGCGGCCGGGATCGGTGAGCGCCGGGCGGGTGTTGGCAGGCGAGATCGTGGTCAGGCCGGCTTCGGTGATGGCCTTGATGCCGCCGACCGTCTCGTCGGAGCAGGTCGAGCCGACCAAGCCCACCAGCGTGGTGTCGGCGGCCAGCTTTTGCCCTGCTGTCGCGCCGCCCTCAGGTATGCACCCAGCGTCCTCGGTAGTCAGGCGGATGTCGCGGTCGAGCAATTTCCCGCCGTGGGCATCGATTTGGAGCTCAACACCGCGTTTGGAATCCTCGCCCAGCGAGGCGTCTGCGCCGGAGAGCACGCCCCAGTAGGCGATGTGGATCGGCTCGCCCGGCGGAATCGTCACGAGTCCGAGCTCATCGGTCGGCGGTGTGAATGCGGGCGCACCCGGACCACAGGCTGCCAGCACGACGGCGGCGATAACGAGCAGCGAACTGATCAACTTGATGTGCTTCATGGTAATCCTCTCCTCCTTTGAAGAAGAATGACTACGGCGAGTCGCTTTGTCACGTTGTGGGAGCAGACGAGTACGCAGTGCGCGCGGGGTTCCAGCCCGACGTCTCGCTGGCTGCTCAAACGGTATAGGCAACTTGAGGAAGCCCTCACCTCCTTCCCAGTTGTCTTCGTGCGTTAAGCACGGATAAGATTTTTCGGCGTGGCTGTTCTGAGAGGCTGCCCTACTGCCCCAGGGCTGAATAGTGGCGTCATTGTATTACGGCTACTAGCCTTTGTCAAGCGAAAGCGTTGACGGCTGGCAGCATTGGTCTACAATATCCCCAGCCCCTTTCTGAGTGCCGTCGTATGGACAGTATGCTGCCGGGCCAGAGTGTGGAAGAAGTCGAGAGGCGATCCATACCCAGGTTGCGTATCGCGCTCGGGTTGATTGTATTGTCAGCGGCTGCCGTGGTATGCGTGCTTTGCGAGCAGCTCCAAGGATCGGCCGAGCGGGGGGACGACACAGCGCGCCCGACGGCTGCACGAGATGCGCTGCCCAAGCCTGCCGTGCGCGCCGGAGAGACAATCGTCGGCTCAGGGCCGGTGGCTCTCGCCTTCGACGCGCGGCGCGCGCGGATATGGGTGGCAAACAGCAACGACAACGCGGTGCAGTCGATCGATCTGACTACGGGCAGCGTGAGTCGGCGTATAGCTGTTGGCGCGAATCCACGCGCGCTGGCCTTTGACGCGCTTCGCGCGCGGCTATGGGTCGCGAATCGTGATGACAGCACCGTGCAGGCCATTCGCGTCACGACGGCTCAAACGGAGCCGCCCATTCCCGTCCGCCTGCATCCGTTCGCTCTAGCCTTCGACGGTGCACGGCTGTGGGTCGCGAACGAAGGAGACAGCAGTGTGCAGTCGATCGACCCGGTGACCGGCGCGATTGGCCAGACGATTTCAGTCGGCGCCGGTCCGCGCGCACTGGTCTTCGACGGGGCGCGCTTGTGGGTCGCGAATGCCTTCGGCAACTCCGTGCAAGCGATCCAGGTGGAGGCGAATGAGATAAGCCCCCCGATCTCAGTGGGCGAATTTCCGGTTGCCCTTGCCTTCGACACGCTTCGCGCGCGCCTGTGGGTGGCCAACTTCTTCGACAACACCGTGCAGTGGGTCGATCCCGTGACGGGCGAGGCAGGCCAACCGGTTCCCGTCGCCGAACGTCCGCAAGCCCTGGCCTTTGATGGGCAGCGGCTGTGGGTCACAAATTACGGCAACCGCACCGTGCAGTCGATCGACCCGATCAATGGAAATGTGAGCCGGCCGATCCCAGTCGGCGCGCTGCCGGCCGCACTGGCGTTCGACGGCACGTGGCTGTGGGTCGCGAATTCGTTCGATAACTCGGTACAGCCGATCGATCCGACATCGGGCCGCGTGAGCGGGCCGCTCGTCGTCGGCGCTAATCCGCGCGCACTGGCTTTTGACGGTTCTCGACTGTGGGTGGCGAATGCGGATAGCCACACCGTGCAGGCCGTCTCCGTCACGACCGGACAGGTGAGTCCGCGGATTCGTGTCGGCAGGTCACCGGATGCGCTGTTATTCGATGGGACGCGGCTGTGGGTGGCAAATGCTTTTGACAACGCGGTGCAGCCGATCGACCCCGAAACGGACGTCGCGGGTCGGCCCATTCCCGTCGGCAGGACGCCGCAAGCTCTGGCCTTCGACGGCACACAGCTATGGGTCGCCAATCGCGATGACAACACGATACAGGCCGTCGGCGCGGCGACGGGTGACGTCCTCTCTCCGATTCCCGTCGGCGCGTTTCCGACTGCCCTGATCTTCGACGGCACACAATTGTGGGTAGCGAACTGGGGTGACGACACGGTACAGTCGATCGATCCGGTGACGGGTAAAGTGAACCCACCTATACCCGTCGGCGCGTTTCCGACCGCTCTGGCCTTCGACGGTCAACGGCTGTGGGTGGCGAATCGGGGCGACGACAGCGTGCAGTCGGTCGACCCTGCGACGGGCGCTGTGAGCCAGTCGATACGGGTCGGCGCAGCGCCGTCTGCCATCGTCTTCGATGGTGTGCAGTTGTGGGTCACGAATTGGGGCGAGGACACTGTGCAGTCGATCGCGCCGGCGACAGGTGATGTAACCCTGTCGATAACTGTCGGTGCATTTCCCTGGGCGCTTGCCTTCGATCCGATTCACGCGCGGCTGTGGGTGGCGAACAGTGTTGACAATACAGTACAATCGATCGACGTGTCCACCCAGTAAGAGGGCAACCGCAAGGGTTGCCCCTACCAGGAGGAATTCTCATGACGAAAGCTTTGCTATCCAAATTAAACATCCAGGACGTGAACCCCGGCGCGTGCACCGGGCCGGACGCCTGGATTCACGATCCGAGGGGCCAGCCGCTCGTCTCCTACAACCCGACGACGGGCGAAGCCATCGCCAGCGTCATGCAAGCGACGCCCGCGACCTACGACGAGGTCGCGCGCCGGGCGGAGGCCGCTTTCAAGACGTGGTGCGAAACGCCGGCGCCGAAGCGCGGCCAGCTCGTGCGCGACCTGGGGAATGCATTGCGCGAGCTGAAGGAGCCGCTCGGCGACCTGGTCAGCCTGGAGATGGGCAAGATTCGCGCCGAGGGGCGCGGCGAAGTTCAGGAGATGATCGACATCTGCGATTTCGCCGTCGGGTTATCGCGCCAGTTGTACGGCCTGACCATGCACTCCGAGCGCCCGGCGCACCGCATGTACGAGCAGTGGCACCCGCTCGGCGTGGTGGGCGTGATCACGGCTTTCAACTTTCCGGTGGCCGTGTGGTCGTGGAACGCGACGATCGCAGCCGTGTGCGGCGACCCGGTGCTGTGGAAACCGTCTCAGGTCGTGCCGCTGTGCGCGATCGCCGTGCAGCACATCGCCAATCGCGTGATGGCCGATCACGGCGTGATGGGCATCTTCAACCTCGTCATCGGCAAAGGCTCCGAGGTCGGCGACTTGCTCTTGAACGATCCGCGCCTGCCGCTCATCTCGTTCACCGGCTCGACGCAGGTCGGGCGGCGCGTGGCGGAGAACGTGGCGCGCCGGTTCGGCCGCACGATTCTCGAGCTGGGCGGCAACAACGCCATCATCGTCGCCGAGGACGCCGATCTCGATCTGGCGACGCGGGCGATCCTGTTCGGCGCGGCGGGCACCGCCGGCCAGCGCTGCACCTCCACGCGGCGGATCATCATGCACAAGGACATCGCCGCCAACCTGAGCGATCGCCTTGTGCGCGCTTATCTCCAGGTGCGCATCGGCGATCCACTGGAGGACGGCACGCTAATGGGGCCTCTGGTGAACGGGACGGCAGTCGAGGACATGCTCGACGCGCTCGAGCAGGCGAAGGCGCAGGGCGGCAAAATCCTGGTCGGCGGCAGGATGCGCCCCGACCTTGGCCCGAACTTCGTCGAGCCGACGATTGTCAAGATGCCGGCGCAGACGGATATCGTCAAGTGCGAGACCTTCGCGCCGATTCTGTATCTGCTCGAATATCAAACGCTTGACGAGGCGATTCGGATTCACAACGACGTGCCACAGGGCCTGTCGAGCGCGATCTTCACCGACTCGATGCGCCAGGCCGAGGCGTTCCTGTCGGTGCATGGATCGGACTGCGGCATCGCCAACGTGAACATCGGCACGTCGGGCGCGGAGATCGGCGGCGCGTTCGGCGGCGAGAAAGAGACCGGCGGCGGGCGCGAGTCCGGTTCCGACGCGTGGAAAGCCTATATGCGCCGCCAGACGAACACCATCAACTGGTCGAAGGACCTGCCGCTGGCGCAAGGGATCAAGTTCGGCGATTGAATTTAACGTGCGACGCACTTCTGCCCCTCCGCTTCGCTACGGGGGTCTATGAAAGTGCGTCGCACGTGAAGTTCTACAAGGGCAGCCGGGTTCCGATGCCGCGCTCTTTCGCGCGGCGGTAAATCTCCGGCGCGACGGCCATGTCGTCGAGCGCCAGACCCAGGTTCATCGCCATCGTGCGCTCGTCGCTCCGCTCGCGCCCGGGTTTGAGTCCGGCTACGATCTCGCCGAGGTCGGCGTACGGATCGGGTGTGCTCTGGAAGTAGCCGGCGCTCCTGTAATACTGGAACTGCGCGTAATCGTCGGTGCTGAGTTTGTCGAACTGCGCCAGCGCTTCAGGAGTCCAGTAGCTGTCGAAGTCGACGGCACTGGCGAATGCGCCGGGCCGCAGCCAGCCTTTCTCGATAGTCGGTGTGGGGTGTTTCAAGATCGGCCCGGAGGTGACGACCAGATCGCTCTCGACGACGGCTTCCCGAGGCTCTTGCACGCCGATGACGTCCAGGCCCAGCCGCGCTTTCATCTCGTCGACGAAGTGCTGCTGCACGGCGGGCACGATGTCGTAGGCGTAAACGCGCTTGATGGGGAACAGCGTCGCCAGCGCCTGCAGGTTGGTTCGCCCCTGGACGCCGCAAGCCAGAATGCCGGCTACTTCGCTGTCGGGGCGAGCCAGGTATCTAGCCGAGAGCGCCGACGCGGCCCCGGTGCGATACGCCGTGATCCACGTGCAGTCCATGACGGCGTACGGAATTCCCGTCTCCACGTCGTTGAGGATCAGGAGGCCCGTGATGTAGGGCAGATTGCGCCTCATGTTCTCCGGATAGCCGCTCACCCACTTGAGGCCGGCTGATCGGAGCGATGGAATATAGGCGGGCATGGCGTGAATGAACGCGTCCGGCTGCGTGTGGATGCCGGGCTTGGGCGGCATTTCCACCCGACCCTCGCCCTTCTCTTTGAAAGCGGCTTCGAGCAGGTTGATGATCGTCCGCATGTCGAGCGCCACGCTTTCCACGTCGGCGCGAGACAGATAGAGCAACTCTTGGGAGTTCATGCCGATTTCTCCTGGATGTCTGGGTGTGGCTCTTGCACAGCATACCCGTTTCCAGGTGAAGAGACAAGTGACACACGACACGAAAGTGCATATTCATATCAAGGAGGCGAAAGATGGTCAAAGTCACGATCGAATATTGTGCAGTCTGAAGGTACACCGACCGAGCCGTGAGTCTCACGGCGGAACTGCTGGGCGCATTTGAGTCGCAGATCGAATCGGTCACGCTCATCCCGTCGAGCGGCGGGCGATTCGAGGTTACCGTCAACAGTGATCTCGTGTACAGCAAGCTGGCAACGCGCCGGCACGCGGAACCCGGCGAAATCAGGCAACTGATTGCGACCCGGGCCGCCGGGTGACACACCCGGCGGGAGCAGTAGATAGAAAAGCCACTCGCGCCATACGCGCGAGTGGCTTTTTAGATTGGGCGGGACTTCCGCTCAGTGCCTATCCGAAAACCTCCGGAGTGCGGGGCTTTAGCCCGCTTTGGCCGCGCAGACTCACCCCACTCCGCTTCGCTACGGGGGCAGGTGAGTCTGCACTCCACTTTTCAGATAAGCTCTTACTTGGTGTGCACCTTGATGCTCTTCGGCTTCACTTCCTCGGCCTTCGGCAGCGTCAAGGTGAGCACGCCGTTCTCGAACTCGGCCTTCGCCTTCTCACCCACTACCTGCGTGGGCAGCGTCAGGCTGCGCTCGAACGAGCCGTAGCGCCGCTCCTGGCGGAGGTACGTGGCGTCCTCCGTCTTCTGCTCGGACTTAAACTCGCCCTTGATGGTCAGCGTCTCGCCGCTGAGCGTGATGTCGAGATCGTCGGGCTGGATGCCCGGTACCGACGTCTTGACGACCACGTCGTCCTTCGTCTCCATGACGTCCACGGCGAGCGGCATGCCCTCGATGGCCGCCGGCCACGCCGCCGGTCGGACGAACGAATCCTCGAACAGGCGGTTCATCGCGTCGCGAAGGCTGATCATCTCGCGGAACGGCTCCCATCGAATTATCCCGCTGGACATGGCTATCCTCCTGCGTGTCGGTTTTCAATGGCACGATCATAATAGCACGCTGTCATTAGAGGAACGTTAATTCTGCGTTGGAACGGCATTTGCAATCCTCTGTCGTAAAAAAGGAACGACCCAGGAGTATTACTGGCCCGTGTTAAAGAAACCTGGTTTCCCTGAGAAACCAGGTTTCTCCACTCTGACACACCGATTTCCCGGGGGACGTTTTTGGGCTCTGGACTTGGCAACTATCCCGTTGCGCCTTGACCGTGCCGGAATGCTTGCCAATCCGTGTGATCCGGGAGAAGTCCGCGTGACAAGATCAGTCGCGCCGGCTGCCGGTCAGGATCGTGACGTAATACAGCAGCGTCATGAGCGTCTGGGCCAGCGCTGCGACGTAGGTCAAGGCGGCGGCGTTCAGCACGCTGCCCGCGCCTTTCTCGTCCTGATCGCTGGCGACGAGACCGTTGTCGCGCAGCATCGCCATAGCGCGGGCGGACGCGTTCAGCTCCACCGGCAGCGTGATCAGCGCGAACACGACGGTGCCGCCGAACAGGATCACGCCCAGCCAGGCCAGCCCCGTGCTGTTGATCAGCAGGCCGACGATGAACAGGAGCGGAGCGATCCAGGCGCTGACCTGAATGGCGGGCACGATCGAGCCTCGCAGCTTCAGCGGCCCGTAATCGGTCGCATCCTGCACGGCGTGGCCGACCTCGTGCGCGACGATCGCCAGCGAAGCGACCGAGCGTGAATTCGCGACGCCTTGCGACAGGCGCAATGTCTTTGTGCGTGGATCGTAGTGGTCGGACAGCTCGCCGGGGACGCCCTCGATCCTGACGTCGCCGATCTGGTTTGCGCCAATCAGATATCTGGCGGCGTCTGCGCCAGAGAGACTGCGCGTGTTGGGCACCTTCAGCCACTTGCCGTAGGCACTGCGCACTTTCATCTGTGCGTAGAAGGCCAGCAGCAGCGCCGGCAAGATGAACACGAAATACATGGGATCGAAGAACAACATGTGCTACCTCCAGGGCTGCGCATTGAAGAAACCTGGTTTCTCTGAGAAACCAGGTTTCTCCAGAGCTTCTCTAATTATACCCGGAACGGGCCGGGTGTGGCTGCCTTAAACCTGACGGAATTCTCCCTCGATCACGTCTTCGCCTTCCGGCCGGCCGCTGCCTGGCCCGGTCGAGCCGCCGGAATCCGGCGTCTGGTACATGCTCTGGCCGATCGCCAGCGTGGCCTGCTGAAGCTCGCCGATCAGGCGGCGGATGTGCGCCGCGTCGTCGCCGTTCATCGCCGACTTGAGCGCGGCCATCTGCGACTCGACGCGCTGGCGGTCCGCGGCGGCTACCTTGTCGCCCAGATCGCGCAGGCTCTTCTCGGCCTGGTAGATGACCGTGTCGGCCTCGTTGCGCGCCTGTACCAGTTCTGCGCGGCGGCGATCCTCAGACGCGTTGCGCTGCGCCTCCTGCACCATGCGCTCGACGTCGCTCTTGGACAGGTTGGTCGAAGCCGTGATGGCGATTTTCTGCTCGCGGCCCGTCGCCTTGTCTCTGGCAGTCGCGTGCAGGATGCCGTTGGCGTCGATGTCGAACGTCACCTCGACCTGCGGCATGCCGCGCGGCGCAGGCGGAATGCCTTCGAGGCGGAAGCGACCGAGTGTCATGTTGTCGGCGGCCATCGGGCGCTCACCCTGCAGGACGTGAATGTCCACGGCCGTCTGGTTGTCGTCGGCAGTGCTGAAGACCTCGCTCTTCTTGTACGGGATCGTCGTGTTGCGCGGGATGAGCGTGGTCATCACGCCGCCCAGCGTCTCGACGCCCAGCGACAGCGGGGTCACGTCGAGCAGCAGGACGTCCTTGACCTCGCCGCCGAGCACGCCGGCCTGGATCGCCGCGCCGACTGCCACCACTTCATCCGGGTTGACGCTCTTGTTCGGCTCCTTGCCGCCGGCCAGCTCGCTCACCAACTGCTGCACCATCGGCATGCGCGTCGCGCCGCCGACCAGGATGACTTCGTCGATGTCCGCCGGCGACAGCTTCGCATCCTTCAGCGCCTGCTCGAACGGCCCGCGCAGTCGCTTGACGAGGGGCTGGCTGAGCTGCTCGAACCTGGCGCGGGTGATTTTCACCTGCAGGTGCTTCGGACCCGAGGCATCGGCGGTAATGAACGGCAGATTGATCTCAGTCTCCATGCCACTGGACAGCTCGATCTTGGCTTTCTCCGCCGCCTCGCGCAGCCGCTGAAGCGCCTGACGATCCTGGCGCAGGTCGATGCCTTGCTCGCGCTTGAACTCGTCGGCGACGTAGTCGACGAGAACCTGATCCCAGTCGTCGCCGCCCAGGTGCGTGTCGCCGCTCGTTGCCTTCACCTCGACGACGCCCTCACCGACTTCGAGCAAGGACACGTCGAACGTGCCGCCGCCCAGGTCGAAGACGAGGATCGTCTCATCCTTCTTCTTGTCGAGGCCGTAAGCCAACGCGGCTGCGGTCGGCTCGTTGATGATGCGCAAGACTTCCAGGCCGGCGATCTTGCCGGCGTCTTTCGTCGCCTGGCGCTGCGAATCGTTGAAGTAGGCCGGCACGGTGATCACGGCCTGAGACACCGGCTCGCCCAGATAAGCCTCGGCGTCCTTCTTCAGCTTCTGCAAGATCATCGCCGAGATTTCCTGCGGCGTGAAATCCTTGCCGGCCTGCGGCACATGCACGCGCGCGTCGCCGCTCGGGCCGGCGACGACCCTGTACGGCACTTTCTCGTGGCGCACGTCCTGCTCGCGCTTGCCCATGAAGCGCTTGATGCTAAAGATCGTGTTCTCGGGATTGATCACGGACTGGCGTTTGGCCGTCTGCCCGACCAGACGCTCGCCGTTCTTGGCGAAAGCCACGACCGACGGCAGCAGGCGGCTGCCCTCCGCCGTCGTGATGACGACCGGGTCACCGCCTTCCAGGACGGCCGCCACCGAGTTCGTCGTTCCCAGATCGATACCTATAATCTTGCCCATCTCGAGGTTCTCCTTCAGAAAGTTGGTTTCTCCATCCTCCAGTGTTTCTGCATTCGTAACTGCTCAGCCCGCGTCATTGCGAGCGCTTTTTGCGAAGCAATCTCCGGCACGGACAGACCCGCGCACTCAGGGCGGCTGAGATTGCTTCGTCGCAAACGGCGCTCCTTGCAATGACGGCTAAGTAGTCACCTGTATTCTAATAATCAGGCATTAGATCACTGTTAGACGCGCATTAGATTGACATTAGCGTGGGATTACGATTCAAGCCCGCGAATTGGGGCTTGACACGACTTAGGACACCTACACGGTGCTTCGCAAGGAGCCGCCTCCGCTTTTCGGATAGAATCTAAGGCTTTCACGCTGACGTCTGCCGCTCGAGCGCCTGCGTGCTTGTGCGTTTGTAGAAACTCGCATAAAATTGACGTGTGCTTGAGCGGGTGAGCCTGTAGAAGGGTGGTGATAGACAATTGGCAGGTGGGAACTCCAGCCTCCAACTTCTCGCTTCCAATTCCCCAACACAATCGAACCTCTAATACACCCTATCGTACACTGACCACCATTCACCGATTAGAGGAGACCCACCATGAAAGTCCTACTGATTGGCGTGGGCGGCGTCGGGGAAGCGATCGCCGTCACGGCCCAATGCCGTCCCTGGCTTGAAAAGATGGTCCTGGCGGACTACGACGTCGCGCGTGTCGAGGAGGTAAGGGCGAAGCTCGGCGAGACCACCGCGAGCAAGTATCCGCCCGAATGGATCGACGCCGGCGACAAGGAGCGGATCGTGGCGCTCGCCAGGAAACACGGCGTCGATCTGATCTTGAACGCCGTCGATCCGGTATTCGACGAGCCGATCTTCGAGGCGGCCTACGAGACAGGCTGCACGTACCTGGACATGGCGATGACCCTGTCCAGGCCGCATCCGGATCAGCCATATCGGCAGGCCGGTGTGAAGCTCGGCGATTATCAGTTCGAGCAGTCGGAGAAATGGGAAAAGAAGGGCCTGCTCGCCCTGGTCGGCATGGGCGTCGAGCCTGGCCTATCTGACGTGTTCGCCCGCTACGCCGAGAAGCACCTGTTCGACGAGATCGACGAGATCGGCGTGCGCGACGGATCCAATCTGGAAGTACGCGGTTACGCGTTCGCACCCACGTTCTCGATATGGACAACGATCGAAGAATGCCTCAACCCGCCGGTGATCTGGGAAGATGGCCGGGGGTGGTACACGACGGAACCGTTCTCCGAGCCGGAGGTGTTCGAGTTCCCGGAAGGGATTGGCCCGGTGGAATGTGTGAACGTCGAGCACGAAGAGGTGCTGCTCATCCCGCGCTGGGTGAAATGCGGGCGCGTCACGTTCAAGTACGGGCTGGGTGAGCAATTCATCAACGTGCTCAAGACGCTCAAGATGCTCGGACTCGACAACAAGGAGAGGATCAAGGTCAAGGGTGTCGAGGTCGCGCCGCGCGACGTGCTGGCAGCGTGCCTGCCCGATCCTGCCCACCTGGGCGACAGGATGGTCGGCAAGACGTGCGCAGGCACGTGGGTCACGGGTATGAAGAACGGCAAGCCCCGGCAGGTCTATCTCTATCAAGTTGCCGACAACCAGCGCTGCATGGAGAAATACGGCGTGCAGGCCGTCGTGTCGCAGACGGCTGTCAACCCTGTGATCGCCATGGACCTGCTCGCCAGCGGGACGTGGCAGGGTAAAGGCGTGCTCGGACCAGAGGCATTCGACCCGGATCCGTTCCTCGCCAAGATGCGCGAGTACGATTGCCCGTTCGGGATGAAGGAGATGTAGGCGATTGTTCGCGGCGGATGACACATCCGCCGCGAGCGGCTCAATCGCAGTGCCCCGTGAGAATGCGCGCACATGTCTGACGAATTATCCCCTTTCCTCGCTCTGCAGCACCGCAACTTCCGCCTGCTGTGGGCCGGTCAGGGCATCTCCATCGCCGGCACGATGATGCAGTCGGCGGCCGTGCTGTGGCACGTGTCGCTGCTGGTCCCGAGCGACCAGCGCGGCCTGGCGCTCGGCCTGGTCGGACTGGCGCGTGTCGTGCCCATCCTGCTCTTCTCACTGGTCAGCGGCGTGGTCGCCGACGCGCTCGATCGTCGCAAAGTGCTGCTCCTGACCCAGTCCACGCTGGCGCTCACCGCGTTCGTGCTTGCGCTCATCACGTTCGGCGGGCTTGACGTGGTGTGGCCGATCTACGTGCTCTCGGCGCTGACCGCGGCAGTCGCCTCGTTCGACGGGCCGGCGCGCCAATCCTTCTTTCCCAGCCTCGTGCCGCGCCAGCATTTGCCGAATGCGATCAGCTTGAACACGATCATCTTCCAGTTCGGATCAGTGCTCGGCCCGACGCTGGCCGGCCTGCTGATCGCCGGCGCGGGCGTCGGCTGGGTCTATCTCGTGAACGCAATTTCGTTCCTGGCGGTGATCGTCGCGCTCCTGCTCATGCGCGGCGTCCCGCGCCACCACGGTGCGGAGAAGCGCGAGGTCAGCCTGCGCGCCGCCGCCGAGGGCTTGCGCTACGTGTTTTCCGAGCCGCTCATTCGTTCTTCCATGCTGCTCGACTTCTTCGCGACGTTCTTCTCCTCGGCGACCGCGCTGCTGCCGATTTTCGTGCAAGATATCCTGCAAGTCGGCCCGGAAGCGTACGGTCTCCTCGCCGCCGCGCCATCGATCGGCGCGCTGGCGACGAGCGCGGCGATGGTGCGCCTGGTCGACCGGATCGTGCATCGCGGCCGCGTGTTGCTGTGGGCAGTCGCGGGGTACGGGATGGCGACCGTCGTGTTCGGCCTGTCGCAGAGCTTCTGGTTGACGTTCACCTGCCTGGCGCTCACCGGCGCGGCCGATACGGTCAGCGTCGTGCTGCGCAACCTCACCCGGCAATTGGTGACGCCCGATCATCTGCGCGGGCGGATGACCGGCGTGAACATGATCTTCTTCCTGGGCGGGCCCCAGTTAGGCGAGCTGGAGGCCGGCCTGCTTGCGCAGGCGTTCGGCGCGCCGGTCTCCGTCGTCACGGGTGGGATCGGCTGCCTGATTGCCACCGGCTGGATTGCCGCGAAGACGCCGCAACTGCGACATTATCGGCGCGAAGAGCCGGCGCTGGTTGCCGCGGTACCCCAGCCAGCCGATGTAAGCCTGTAGCACGCGGACGGCAGCCAGGTGACAAGGGATCTCGAGGCAATCGACGATGGGCAATAAACGATACACGATATGCGATACGCGATACGCGGTAAGCGCGTATGATGACGGCGAGGTGACCTATGGATCTCAAAACTCTGGATGCTGCGCTCACGGAGCATGTTCGTCCCGAAACCTTCCCGGTTGCGGTGCACCTGGCACCTCCCGGCGAGGCGCTGCCGCCCAAGACGAAGCGCCCTGGCCGTGACCTGAGCGTGCAGGTGACCATCTGCCAGGGCATCGCGTATTCGCGTCGCTACGGCTGGGTGATGGCCGTGGGCGCCGACGATCTCTCTTGCCCGCTGGCGGCCGCCGTGTTCGGCTTCAAGCCGATGCTCGACTACATGGCGACCGGGCACGCCTGTTACCAGATGTACACGCAGACGCTGGAGGCAGGCGCTGCGACCGAAACAGCAGTCGAGAAGCTGCCGTACAAGAGTTTCGAGTACGTGCTGAGCGCGCCGCTGCACCGCGCCTCCTTCGAGCCGGACGTCATTGTCGTATATGGCAATGCGGCGCAGGTGATGCGGCTGACCGTCGCCGCGCTGTGGCGCGAGGGCGGGCGTCTCACTTCCAGCTTTTCCGGACGCATCGACTGCTCGGACGAGATCATCGTCCCTCTGCGCTCGCAGAAGCCCGAAGTGATCCTCCCCTGCTACGGCGACCGCGTGTTCGCCCAGACGCAGGATCACGAGATGGCATTTAGTTTTCCATTTTTGTGGGCAGAGCGAATCATCGAGGGGCTGAATGGTACGCATCAAGGGGGCGTGCGTTATCCGATCCCGGCGTTTTTGCGCTACACTGGCCAGTTTCCGGCCCACTACGAGAAGATGAATGAGTTGTGGGCGAGTGGGGAAGAACCTTCTTCGCCTGTCACGATACGAGGTTAGTATGAAACTACTTCGCGTCCGATTGCTGCTCCTCGTCATGCTCGCCGCTTTTTTGCCGGCCGGCTGCGCGGGCGAGGTCGGACCCACCCAGACCGCCGTCATCAACGTGCCGAAGCCGGACGATCCCTCTCAGGTGTGGGACGTCGAGCTGAACTTGGGCGCGGCCTCCGTGCGCGTCGATGCGGAAGGCGATGGGCTGGTGTCCGGGCTGGTGGAGTACAACGTCGAGGCTCTCGCGCCGACGGTGACCGTCACTTCGCAGCGCGTCGTGATCGGCCAAGATTTCACGGGCGTCCTGCCGCTCAATACGCGCAACGACTGGCAATTGAAGCTGGGTCGGGGCGTGCCGATGAACCTGACGGTGAATACCGGCACCTCGAGCGGCGAGTGGGAGTTGGGCGGCCTGTCGCTGCGCCGCCTAGGCTGGACGCAAGGGGCCGCCGGCGCGACGCTGGCGTTCAGCCAACCCAACCCGGACACGATGGAGCACCTCCGCATCAACGGTGGAGCAGCCTCCCTGACTGCGCGCGGTCTGGCGAATACGAACGCGCGCACCGCGAACGTCACCGCCGGCGCAGGCGCGATGAGCCTGTATTTCGACGGATCGCTGCGCGAAGACATGGGCATCATCCTCGACGGCGGCGTATCGTCGATCGCCATTTACTCGGGCGGCAACCCGATCGAGCTCAAGTCCGAAAGCCCGCTGGCGGCCGTTGACAACCGGGGCTGGACGAAAGTCGACGACGAAACCTATCGCTCGCCCGAGTGGGTCGGCGGCGACAGGCCGAAGATCACGATACGCGCCCGGCTGGGCGTCGCCGCGCTGACACTCGTCGCCGGGCAATAACTCACGTGCTCTCGGCGATCATCTTCCCGGAGCTTCTCATGCGCGATGGGGCGCTGGCGGTTTCGCCGGACAACACGCGCCTTGTCGCCGGCGTCGTCGCAGCCATCGTCGCCTGGCGCACCCGGAACGTGCTGCTGCCGATCGCCGCCGGCATGGTCACGCTGTGGCTGCTGCAAATCGTTGTCGCCTTCTGAACATCTGTGTAATCCGTGTCATCCGTGGTTGATCTGTTGGCTGCAGCCAGGAGTCGCGCTATGGGACACAGGGTTTACGACAAGAGCGTCATCGACAAGCTCGGCGTGAAACCGGATTCGCGCGTCGCCGTGCTGGGCGTGAAGGATGGGTCGTTTCTGAGACAGTTGCGAGAGCGTGCGCCGGACGCGTCGAACCGGCTGCGCCAGAATCTCGATCTGATCTTCTTCGCGGCGGACAGCCAGACCGAGTTGGGGAAACTGGCTCGCCTGAAGATGATCTTAACCACGAAGACACCAAGACACTAAGAAAACTTAGTGTCTTTGTGCCTTGGTGGTGAGGTAATGCTTGCCAGAAGGAGAATATTCAGTTGTTATGCTCCACAGTGATGACGACATTTCCCGTTTTGTACCCTTTTTCAACATAGCTATGAGCCTCGGGAATTTGCTCCAACGAATAGCGTCTATCTATGACCGATTTCATCTTTCCCGCCTCAATAAGCTCCTTGAGGAAAGTTAGATCTTCAACCCTATGATTTGCTGTCCCAATTATTACTTTCTTACTGCTTCTCTTTGAAGTCCATAGCCCTCGAACCATTTGTGCCAGCCCGGGGTTGGCTAAAAGATAGCGCCCATTTTGCTTTAGCGATCTCATACTACGTGAGAACGAACTCTTGCCTACCACGTCAAAAATAACATCATAGGTCTCACCGCTTTTGGTGAAATCTTCTTGAGTGTAATCAATGACCTGGTCTGCACCAATGGAGCGCAGCATGCCCAATTTCCCCGTGCTATCCACGCCAGTCACTTCCGCCCCAAAGTACTTCGCAAGCTGTACCGCAAATGTACCTATACTCCCGCCTGCGCCATTGATCAAAAGCTTTTGTCCGCTCTGGACATTTCCTTTTCTAAGAAAATGCAATGCTTCAAGTCCTCCAACGGGAACGGCGGCGGCTTCCTCATAGGTCATGTTGGCCGGTTTGATTGCCAGCACCCCTTCTTCAGGTTTTTCAGACAGACAGATGTACTCGGCATAGGCACCAAGACTCAGCCCAGTCGTTGCAAAAACCTGGTCACCTTGCCTAAATAGTTTTACGTCTTTGCCCACTGCCTCAACTTCCCCGGCGAGTTCCTGCCCGAGTATGGCCATTCTTTTTGGTTTTCTGAGACCCACATATAGCCGCATGGGGAGCCGAAACAAGATTGGGATCCTGAGACTTCGAATTTCACAGTCCCCTGCTGTTACTGTTGTCGCATGTATTTTTATGAGTACGTCATTATCCTTGGGAGTAGGTTTTTCTACTTCCTTGAGCTGAAGAACATCCGGTGGTCCATATTCTGTCCACACGATCGCTTTCATGAGTATTCCTTCAAGGTTGCCAGGCTCTGCTATTCCACAGTGATGACGATTTTTCCTTGGGCGTGTCGTTCTTCAATATACCGGATCGCTTCGGCAACCTCGTTTAACGGGTAAGACCGATCGATGACAGGGACGATTTTGCCGGCTGCCAGAAGCTCCCCCAGGTAAACCAAATCCTCTTGATTAAATTTCGCCATCCCCATGCTTCCCAGTTTCTTACCTCCCTCTCTTGACAGCCGAGGTCCCAGGAGCATGGCCTGGAGAAATTGAGGCATGGTGCCTCCGGCGCAGACATACACCCCACGGGGACTCAGTGCACGCTTATAAGCGGAAAGCGAGTGATAGCCGTTCACAGCCACAATCAGGTCGTAACGCTGCCGATTTCGGGTGAAATCTTCCTTCGTGTAATCAATGACGTGGTCTGCCCCAATGGAGCGCGCCATGTCTAGATTCCTCGTGCTGCACACGGCGGTCACTTCCGCCCCGAACGATTTGGCAAGTTGTACTGCAAACGTACCCACACCCCCCGAGGCGCCTTGGATCAAAACCTTTTGCCCGGGTCGGATCCCTCCAGCGTAGCGGATGCCCTGCAGTGCAGTGAGCGCCGCCCCAGGCACGGCTGCTGCTTCTTCGAAGGATCTATTGGCCGGCTTCAGCGCCAAATTAGCTTCTCTGGCAAGGACATACTCGGCAAAAGCGCCCTTAGCACCACCGAATACCTCATCCCCTGGCCGAAACTGCTTGACGTTTTCGCCCACCGCTTCGACCCGCCCCGCTACGTCAACTCCGAAGCGCGGGTCTTTTGGTCTGAGAAGCCCATAGCTCATCAGGCGAACCAGGAACGGGTCGGCTCTCAGCTTACGGTAATCAAGCGCGTTTATGGACGCGGCGTGAACTTTGATCAGGACCTGATTGTCCTGAGGGGAGGGTTTTTCGACCTCTTCAAGTTTCAGAACATCGGGTGGACCATATTGGTAATACCTGAT
>DASSFZ010000411.1:0-4530 GCA_035693785.1 Anaerolineae bacterium
GCATCGAGCATCGTTCATGAGCGCCGCCGCGGGCAACGCACCGAGGGCAACGCGCCGCGAATGGATCGGCCTCGCCGTCATCGCCCTGCCGTGCCTCCTCTACTCCATGGACCTGACCGTGCTCAACCTGGCGGTGCCGTCCCTCAGCGCGGATCTCAAGCCCAGCGGCACCCAATTGCTGTGGATCGTGGACATCTACGGCTTCCTGGTCGCCGGCTCGCTGATCACGATGGGCACGCTGGGCGACCGGATCGGCCGCCGCCGGCTGCTGTTGATCGGCGCTGGGGCGTTCGGCGTCGCCTCAGTGTTTGCCGCGCTCTCGACCAGCGCCGGGATGCTCATCGCCAGCCGGGCGCTGATGGGGGTGGCCGGGGCGACCCTGGCGCCCTCGACCCTGTCCCTGATCTTCAACATGTTCCGCGACCCAGGGCAGCGTGCGGTCGCCATTGGCGTGTGGATCTCCAGCTTCTCCGCCGGCGGCGCAATCGGCCCTGTACTCGGCGGGGTGCTGCTGGAGTACTTCTGGTGGGGCTCGGTGTTCCTGCTCGCGCTGCCGGTGATGGGGCTGCTGCTCCTGCTGGGCCCGCGCGTGCTGCCAGAGTACCGCGATCCCGAAGCGCGGCGCTTAGACCTGCGCAGCGCCGCGATGTCGCTGACGGCCATCCTGGCGGTGATCTACGGCCTCAAGCAAACCGCCCAGGACGGCTTCGGCGCACTACCGGCCGCCTCCACTCTGGCCGGGCTGACCATCGGCCTGCTGTTTCTGCGCCGGCAGCGAAGGCTGGCGGACCCCTTGATCGACCTGCGCCTCTTCCGGATACCGACCTTCAGCGTGTCACTGGCGACGAACGTGCTCGCCGTCTTCGTTGCATTCGGATACTTCGTGTTCGTGGCGCAGTATTTACAACTGGTGCTCGGCCTATCGCCCTTGAATGCGGGCCTGTGGTCGCTGCCCTCGTCGGTCGGGTTCATCGTCGGGTCCAACGTTTCACCGCGCTTCGTGCACCGCTTTCGCCCGGCACTCGTACTCGGGGGCTCGCTGGCGCTCGCGGCCCTCGCCCTTGTGTTGCTCTCGCAGATCAGTGGAGCAAACGGTCTCGCGGTCGTGGTCGCCGCATCCGTCGTGATCTCGCTGGCCTTGTCTCCGGTGTTCACGTTGACGACCGAGTTGATCGTCGGGAGCGCTCCGCCTGAGCGTGCCGGGGTGGCCTCGGGGATCTCGGAGACCGGCGCCGAGCTGGGAGGAGCGCTCGGCATCGCGATCCTGGGCAGCATCGGTGCAGCCGTGTACCGGAGCGCGGTGGCCAATGGCCTCCCTGCAGGTGTGCCGTCCGAGGCCGCTACGATCGCGCTCGACACACTGGGCGGCGCCGTGGGCGTCGCGCAGCAGTTACCCGGCCCGCTCGGCGTCGCGCTGCTCGATCTCGCCCGCGAGGCGTTCGTCCAGGGTCTGAACCTGGCGGCCGGGATCAGCGCCGCCGTCGCAATTGGCGCGGCGATCATGGCCGTGGTCTTTCTCCACCGCGTGCCTGCGGGCGCTGAGCATGAGCAGGAACCGGACCTCGCGCCAAATGGGGCAGCCGCAGGAGGTGTCGCCCTGGACAAGGTTCTGAATCCCACCGCCACGGCGCAGAGAGGCCATGAACGCGCCAGCAGATCGATTCCGGCTCGCGGTGAAAGTGGGTAGTGTTCGCGAAAGAGGATGAAAATGCTGCTTGAGAACAAGAACGCGGTGATCTACGGAGCGGGGGATGCAATCGGCGGTGCGCAAGTAGGGGAGGAGCGTGCGGTTGTGGCGCGCTTCGTCGCCAGGGTTAATGCCCTTGGCCCGCTGTCGCAAGCATCGCCGGCGCTCCAGGCTCGCCTGCTGGAGGAGGTCAAGACCGTCGCGCAGCACATCGATGGGAGCGCCGAGGCAGGTGCGGCATCCGGTTACGACCGGCGCGTCCTCTATGAGGATCCCGACTGCTGGTCGCTGGCGGCGATCAGCCTGCGACCCGGACAACAGACGCACCCACACGACCACGGCGGCTGGGGCTGCGCGGTGACGGTCCAGGGCGTCGAGCGCAACCGGCGGTTCGTCCACGATGCGTCGGGTAACCTGGTGCTGAGCGGTGAGCGCGACTACCCGCCGGGGACGGGCTACGTCTTCGACGCCGCGGACGTCCACCAACCGGTCGGTGCCGATCCGCGGCGGGTGACGGTGGCGCTCCATTTCCTGGTCCACGACAGTTGGCGCAACCACCCTGTCCGGTCGGACAGGAACGAAATATCCCCTTTTGCCAGATAGCTTTCGATCCTTCTGAACGATGCCAGCCAGGCTCGCTCATGGCATAGTTGGCCTGTACTGGGGGAATGATATGAAAATTGAAAGACATATCCCCATTGACATCTTAAAACCGTTCATATAAGGGTTCATTTAGAGGAATTCCGGCCAGCCAGAAACACATGACCGACAAGGCAATCGGCACCTATCAGTTGAGAGACGGCAAAATCGTTAACGCTTGGTTGGGCGGCGACGCGCTTCACCCCCGCTGTCGATTTCGACGTGTCTCGTTCGACTACTGGTAAGGCCAGAGACCAGCCGGTCACAATCGACCGGTAGCTGGTCCCTCAGACGCACTTGAAAGGAGAACTGAGATGAGAAAGATCATCGCTGCGCTGCGGGTGTCGGTGGACGGCTTCATCGAGGGACCCAAGGGGGAAGTCGATTGGGTCGACACGTGGGAGGATCTCTTCGATCTGCTCCCCCAGATCGACACGTGCATCGTCGGCCGCGGGATGTATCCCGGTCACAAGCAGTACTGGGGTGCCATACTGGCCAACCCCAAGGGCGCTTCGAAGGGCGAGATCGCCTTCGCACACTTCACCGAAAGAACACCCCATGTCGTCCTATCCAAAACGTTAGACAAGGTCACCTGGAAGAACACGCGGATCGTTCGAGACATCGAAGAGATCCGGCGAATGAAGCAGCAGCCCGGCAAGGACATGTATGCTGTTGGCGGAGCCACGCTGGTCTGTAGTCTGATGAACCAGCGCTTGATCGACGAGCTCCGGCTGGTCGTGTACCCCATCGTCCTCGGTGGAGGAAAGGCGCTGTTCAAAGACGTTAACGAGCGGCATGCGTTGAAGTTTGTTGGGGCCAAGCCGCTAAAGTCGGGCTTGGTCCGTCTGACTTACAGCACGTAATCCTTAGCATCCGACTCAAAGCTATGAAACGCTGGAAGGCAGCGCCGCAAAGATTGGCCACAGTAGCGAAATCGCCCGACCAAACGCTCCAGCGGACGCGCCACACGACGGCGCGCCGCTAAGCTAATCGATAGAGACTGACCGGTTGGGATTCCTGCAGCAAATGGGCGTTGTCCCCCAGGATGTGGTGCCACAATCGCCGACAAAGAGTCGTTAGGCCTCAGCGGAGATTTCCATGAAACCTCTTGAGCAGCCCAAGTCCCACCGAGTTCACGCTTGGGCACAACGTCTCGTCGCGGGAAGAAGTCGATGCCGTCATGAAGAATAAATCATTCCACTCACAAGATCGGAGAATCTCATGGCTGAGCTGACATTGACGACCTTCCTTACGCTTGATGGAGTCATGCAGGCACCCGGTGGTCCGACGGAGGACCCAAGCGGGGGGTTTCCTTATGGCGGCTGGCTCGTTCCCCTTGTCGACGAGGACTTCGGGAAGACAATGGACGAGATCTTCTCGAAGGCGGACGCGTTCCTTCTCGGGCGGACGACCTACGACCTTTTCTCGGCCTATTGGCCGAGGGTCACAGATCCCAACGACCCCGTTGCCAGTAAACTCAATTCGCTCCCCAAATTTGTTGCCTCGCGTACGCGAACCACGTTTAGCTGGAGCGGAACCACACATGTTCGAGATGTCGTGAAAGAAGTAACTGACCTTAAACAGCGCTTTGCACGTGAGGTGCAGGTTCACGGGAGCTGCGGCCTGGCCCAAACGCTGATCGAGAAAGACCTTATCGATGAATACAGACTGTTGACCTTTCCGGTGATCCTCGGGACTGGGAAGCGGCTCTTCGGGGCCGGCGCCGCCCCGGCCTCCCTCACGCTCGTGAGATCCCACACCACTAGCAAGGGCGTGGTTGTCAGTGTCTACCGTCGCGCCGGGAGTCTCAAAACCGGCTCGATTGAAATGCCTGCTGCTGCCGAGGGTTCGGTCAACTGATGAACCACCTCAAGCAAGCGGGGCTGAATCCAACGATGACCGGCAGGAGCAATCCAGTGACAGTACGCGGCTCAGCAGAACGAATCAGGCAAACAGTTTTATCGTGGGAACACGTGGAGGGGCATCCGCATCGTTTTGGCGGGACCGAATTTCGGATCGGCCGCCGCGAGATCGGTCACCTTCATGGCGATGCACTTGTGGATATCCCCTTTCCCACCAAGGTACGCGATGAAATCGTTGCGACCGGAGAGGCTCAGCCGCATCATATTTTGCCCGATTCGGGTTGGGTGAGTTTTTATTTACGCGAGGATCGGGATGTTGGACGGGCGATTGCTTTACTCAAA
>DASSFZ010000412.1:0-5788 GCA_035693785.1 Anaerolineae bacterium
AACTTGGGGTAGTGCGCCATGCCGGCCATGAACACGCCCTCGGCGGCGAAGTCGACCGGGCGCAGCTTGACGTGCGCTTCGAGGAAGAACCCGTCCATGTCCACCGGCACCTTCAACCGCGTCGCCAAATCCCGCGCGCCCGGCGGCGGGACCACTGGCGTGCTCAGCACCAGCAAGTCGGGCGTCAGCTCCAATTCCCGGCCCAGCACCGGCTCCCACACCCGAACGCTGATGGCCGATGGCTGATGGCCGATGGCTACCTCGGGTTTGCGGTCAAATTCGTAATGGATGAACCTCACTCCCGCCCGCCGCGCTTCCGTGTACAGCCGCTCTTTGAAGCCGTAAGTGCGGATGTCGCGGTAGATAACGGTCACCTCGGCCTCGGGGTTCAGCTCCTTGAGCTTGAGCGCGTTCTTGAGCGCTGTCGTGCAGCACAGGCGGCTGCAGAATCTCTCTCCCGGTCCGACGCATTGGATCATGACGACGGAGTCTGGAGATTGGAGATTGGAGATTGGAGATTGGAGGTTCGAGAGCAGCGCCTCAAACTCTAGTTGTGTGACGATGCGCGGGTCTTTGCCGTACTCGTACTCTTTGCCTTTGTACTCGACGCCGCCGGTGGCGACGATGGTCGCGCCGTGCTGCACGCGGAATGTCTCACCATGGCTGCGCAGGGTTGAAGTGAAGTTCCCCTTGAAACCGCCCGTCTCGATCAACTCGGTGTTCAGGTAGCTCTTGATCAGAGGATGCTGCTGCACCCTGGTTACGGTCTGCGCAAGATATTCTTGCGGTGTTGGCGTTGCTCCGTTTCCCCTTGAAGGCACGAAGTACCGCAAGTGGCGCAGGTTGCCGCCCAGCACCGCTTCTCGCTCGACCAGGTGAACGGGGAAGCCTTGATCGGCCAGCATGAGCGCAGCCGTCATCCCGGCTGCTCCACCGCCGACGATCAGCGCGGCGTTATTCACCGGCACCTCGGCCGTCTTGAGGGGCTTGAGTTCCATCGCCCGCGCCACGGCCATGCGCACCAGCGACACCGCCTTGGATGTGGCGGCTTCCCAGTTGCTCGAATGTATCCACGAGCACTGGTTGCGGATGTTCGCCATCTCGAACAGGTAGGGATTGAGGCCGGCATGGCGGATGGCGTCCTGGAACAGCGGCTCGTGTGTGAGCGGTGTGCACGAGGCGACGACCACGCGATTCAGGCCCAGGGTTTTGACCTGGTCGATGATGTGCGCGATCGTGTCCTGGGAGCAGGTGTACAGGTTATCCTCGGCGTGAACCACGCCGGGCAGCGAGCGTGCAGACTCGGCCACACCGGGCACGTCGAGAAAGCCGCCGATGTTGCTCCCGCAATGGCAGACGAACACGCCGATGCGCGGCTCGTCACTTAGCACGTCGCGTTCAGGCGGGTAAGCCTGAGCCTGGGCCAGCGTATGGCGCGCCGGGGCCAGGAGCCGCGCTGCGGCGGCCGCCGCCCCACTCGCGTCGACCACGGTTTCGGGAATGTCTTTAGGCTCGCGGAACGGCCCCGCGACGTAGATGCCCGCGCGGCTGGTCTGCAGCGGATCGAATAGCGTGGTGTGGCAGAAGCCGTACGAGTCGAGCTCGATTCCCAGGCTGCGGCCGAGCTTCTGCACCGACTCGGCGATTTCCATTCCGACCGACAGGACTACAAGGTCGAACTCCTCAGTGATCAGTGAACAGTGATCAGTGATCAGTCTGTTCTCCACTGACTGATCACTGACCACTGATGACTGATTACTGATCACTGACGACTGATCACTGGCTGCGTAGCGGATGACGAGATTATGCGTGCGCGGGTCTTCCTTGACGTCGCTGAGCCGGCAGCGCGTGTACTTCACGCCGTATTTCTTCTCGGCGCGGCGATAGTATTCTTCGTAGCCCTTGCTGAAGGCGCGGGTGTCCATGAAGAAGACCTGGCAGGTCACGTCGCCGTTGCCATTCCCGGCCCGGGCCTCGGCCCGGGCGTGCTCGACGGTCATGATCGCTTCCTTGGCCGCGTACATGCAGCACACGGAAGAGCAGTAGTCGTGGCTCTGGTCGCGGCTGCCCACGCACTGCAGGAAAGCGACGCGCTTCGGGCTGGCGCCGTCGGCCGGGCGCTGCACATGCCCCTTGGTCGGGCCGCTGGCGGACAGCATGCGCTCGTATTGCAGCGCCGTCACCACATTCGGGTAGCGCCCAAGTCCGTATTCCTCCGATAGATGCGCGTTGTAGATCTGGTAGCCGGGAGCCAGGACGATGGCGCCGACGCCGACGTCTTCGAAGCGTTCGACGTCGTCGTGATTGATGGCGTCCCGCCCGCAGGCGAACGTGCACGACATGCACTCCGAGCAGATGCCGCACGCCAGGCAGCGCGCCGCTTCGCGCTGCGCCGATTCGTCGTCGTAGCCGCCTTCGACTTCGGCGAAGTTGTCGATGCGCATGGCGACCGGCAGCTCGGGCAGCGGCACGCGTGCCTGCCGCCTGATCTGACCGCGCACGGTGCGCGCGTCGATCTCCTCACGCGAGAGTCGCACGACCGGAAGCTCAGGTCGGGGTGGCGGCTCGAGCTGCTCGCGCTGCAAGTAGCGGATGATCGAGCGGGCGGCGACGTGGCCGCTATTCACCGCCTCGATCACGAACGCCGTGCCGGAGACACTGTCGCCTGCCGCGAACACGCCCTCGCGCGTGGCGGCCAGCGTGTTGGGATTGACGGCGATCATTTTTCGGGCGGTCAAGCCCACGCCGGCATCTTCCGGGATGAACGCCAGCCCCGCGCGCTGGCCGACGGAGAAGATCACCGTGTCGCATGGGATTACGTGCGTGCTATTCGGCACTTTCTCGACGCTGAGCCGGCCCATGTCGTCGAAACTGAACGACGCGGCATGCTGGCACTCGACACCCGCCACGTGGCCGTTCTCGTCGCCGACGATGCGCTCGAATGTGCGCCCCTCGTAAATGACGACGCCTTCTTCCTTCGCCGCCTCGACTTCCCACGGGTGCGCCGGGATCGTCTCGCCGCTTTCCAGGCAGGCCATGTGAACCTCGCGGCCCAGGCGGATCGCGCTGCGAGCCACGTCGATGGCGACGTTGCCGCCGCCGAGGACCAAGACGCGCTGTCCTAAGGATGAAGGATGAGGGATGAAAGATGAAGATTCATCCTTCATCCTTCCGCCTTCATCCTTATATCTACCTAGCCGTACGTCTCGTAAGAAGTGTGTGTTGATCAGCACACCGTCGAGGTCCGCACCCGGGATCGGCAGGCGGATGCCCTCGTGCGCGCCGACGGCAATCAGCACGGCGTCGAAGCCTTCGTCGAAAATGTCGTCGAGGTTGTCAATGCGATGGTTCAACCGCAAGTCGACGCCGAGGTCGACGATGTCCTGCACCTCGCGCTCGATGATCTCGGCCGGCAGCCGGTATTCGGGCACGCCGAGGCGCAGCATGCCGCCCGCGACGGGCATGGCCTCGAACACGGTCGCGCCGTAGCCCGCCAGCACCAGGTCCTGCGCGGCGGTCAGGCCGCACGGCCCCGCGCCGATGATCGCGACGCGCTCCTCGTGCAGGCGCGGCGCGGGCTGAACGGGTTTGCGAGGCTCTGAGTAGACTTTGTCGGTGACGAAGCGCTTGAGCGCGCGGATGTTGATCGGCTCGTCGACCAGTCCACGGTTACAGGCCGTCTCGCAGCGATGGTTGCAGATACGCCCGCAGATTCCAGGGAAGGGGTTGTCCATCTTGATGACGCGCAGCGCATCGTGCCAGCGGCCTTCACGGATCAGCGCGATGTAGCCCTGCGCGCGCTGGCCGGCGGGACACGCGTCGCGGCACGGGGCGATGCCGCGTTTCTCGATGGTGTAGGCGTTGGGGACAGCCTGCGGATAGAGCTTGTAGACGGCGTGGCGGGGGGCCAACCCTTCGTTGAACGTGTCGGGCACGATGACCGGGCATACTTTGGCGCAGTCGCCGCAGCCGATGCACTTGCTGAGGTCCACATAGCGCGGGTTGCGCCGGACGCGTACACTGAAGTCCCCGGCCTGTCCTTTGACATCGAGGACTTCGGTATTCGTCATGACCGTGATATTCGGATGGCGCCCGGTCTCGACGAGCTTGGGCGAGATGGTGCACATCGCGCAGTCGTTCGTCGGGAAGGTCTTGTCCAGTTGGGCCATCTTGCCGCCGATAGCCGATTGCTTCTCGACGAGGTACACTTTGAAGCCCTGCTCGGCCAACTCGAGCGAGGCCTGCATCCCGGCAATGCCGCCGCCGACGACCATGACGGCGCCGATGGGTGGCCTCTTCGTATCGTTACCGGATCGATGACGGGTAGGCGAATTTGACATTCGCAATTCCTTGCATTACAATGTAACACAAAGGAGTGGAAACGATGGAACACCAGTTGACATTGCGCTTATCTGCCGATCTGGCTGGGCGGCTTGACCGTGCGGCCCGGCGCCTGGCGCGTAAACGCTCGGAAGTCGTTCGCCTGGCACTCGAACAGTTTCTGAGCACCGAGGTAGAAGCGCGGCCGATCGAGCAAGTGCGCGATCTGATCGGCCGCGTCGAAAGCGGCTTGCCCGACCTGGGCCAGCGTCACCGCGAGTACCTGGTGAGGCGCTTGCGCGATGGCCGCTGAATTGCTGCTTGACACAGGCGCTTTTGTTGCGCTGGTAGATCGCAGTGAGTTGCGTCATGTGGATTGTGTCACCGTCCTTGAAAACTGGTCCGGGCCGATTGTCACCACCGAAGCGGTCTTGACCGAGACGTTGTATCTGGTCGGGCCTGCCTGGCAAGCGCAGCAAGTGTGTCTTGAATTCCTCATACGTGGTGCTTTTCTGCTGATTCCCTCTTCTAGAAATAGCCTGCAGCGCGTCGCGGCGTTGATGAAGAAATATCGCGATGTGCCGATGGATTTTGCCGACGCCACGCTCGTTGCCCTGGGTGAAGACCTGCAAACTGACCAGGTTTTCACGCTGGATCGACGTGGGTTCTCGGTATATCGTCTGCCCGGTAAAAAGCCCTTTCATCTTTTCCCGTAGCGTCAAAGATCACGATTTCGTAGTGACGACTCACTTGCCCTCGTAGCGAAGCGGAGTGGGGTCAGTCGTCCGAACAGCCCAGCGACGAAAGTCGCTACTACAGGCGAGTCTCAACTCCTTTGCTTGGTCGTTATCCTCTACTTGAGCGTCTGCCTCTGAACCCGTCATCGTCTACAGCCTCTTCATCCCTTCTGCCTCCACCTTCATCTTTGTTTTACTCTGGGCAGTCATCCGCCCTCGGGAGTAGGTGTAGGTGGGATGTAAACCGGGCCGCGGCATTGGGCTTGAGTATCCTGGGAAGATGTGCCTTGCTCTGCATCAAGGTAAATCTCTTCGTCATGTACTAAGATACGACAGATAACTTGATGGCCGGGTTCCTGGGAGGACCACTGGGAACCGTTGACCCACGCGAAGACTTCATCTCCAACGTCGGCATAATAGGATTCGCGGATTGTCTCGTTCACAGTTCCAAACCCCGTCGTACCTTGACCACCCACTACACCGTAGCTGTAGGAGTCTGCTTGAGCATTGATGAGTTGGATTTCGAACGTTACGAGAACAGTTTCCCGCTGTGGCTGGGAACTGCAACCGGCAACGAGCAAGGTCAATACCATCAAGCCTGTGATCAGGCATTTTGTCAGACGAGTTCCGTTGTTTGAACGTATGCGAGCCATCTTCAGCTCCCTGTTACTGCTTGCCGAACCGTCTGCCCCGGAACCCAACATCTTCGTCGGCCACTTCATCCCTCATCC